>DATBDN010000205.1:0-1993 GCA_036269895.1 Thermoleophilaceae bacterium | reverse complement strand
CATCGCCCGCGCGTTCTACCAGGACGTCACGAAGGGCCACATCGTGCAGGGCGGCTCGACGATCACCCAGGAGCTGGTCCGGAACCTCTACATCGGGAACAACCAGCGGACTCTGTCGCGCAAGATCAAGGAGGCCTGTCTTGCCACGAAGATCTTCGAGCAGAAGACGCGCAAGCAGATCCTCGCGGATTATCTGAACGAGGTCTTCTACGGGCATCACGCCTACGGCGCTCAGGCGGCCTCACGGACGTACTTCTCCAAGCCCGCGTCGAGGCTGACTCTCGTCCAGGCGGCGCTGCTCGCCGGCCTGCCGCAGGCGCCGACGGTGTTCGACCCGCTCGCCAACCCGCACGCGGCGCGGGTCCGGCGGAACCAGGTGCTGCATGCGATGTTCAAGAACGGCTACATCACCGCGTCGAAGCTGCGCAGCGCGACCCGGAAGAAGCTCGGGCTCAGGCCCGGCCACCTCTACACCCAGCAGCACCAGCCGAGCTTCTTTGGCTGGGCGACGCAGCAGCTCCCCGACCGCCTCGGCAAGCACGGCCAGCGGCAGGTGGAGCTCGGCGGCCTCAATGTCAAGACGACGCTCAACATGCGCCTGCAGGGTCTCGGCGTCCACGCGGTCAGCTCGGTCCTGCACAGCCCGAGCGATCCCGCTGCGGCGATCGTCTCGATCGATCCGCAGACCGGCGCCGTGAAGGCCATGGTCAACTACCTCCCGAGCGGGCGGAGGATGCAGTTCAACCTCGCGACCCAGGCTCACCGGTCGACGGGCAGCGCCTTCAAGCCGATCACCCTCGCGACCGCGTTGAGCGCCGGCGACTCCATCTACTCGACCTTCTACGGGCCGCCCGCGCTGAGCATCACCACGCCGGAGTGCAGGCAGGGCAGTGGGTACTGGGAGGTCCACAACTCCGCCGACGAGGCAGCGGGCACGATGAACCTCCTCTCCGCGACGGCGCAGTCCGTCAACACGATCTACGCGCAGCTCATCGCGAGGATCGGCGTGAGGACCGTGCAGTACATGGCGCGCAACCTCGGGATCACGGAGACGATTGGCGGCCCGTACTTCCGGCAGGCCTGCGCGATCACGCTTGGCTCGGTCGGCTTCACGCCGCTCGAGTTGACCGACGTGTACGCAACGCTTGCGGACGGCGGCGTTCATCACGACCCGCAGGCGTTCGAGAGCATTCGCGGGCGGAACGGGAAAGAGGTCTCGCTGAAGTCGACGGGCCGGCGTGTCATCACCGCGAACGTGGCCGCTCAGGTCACGGGAGCCTTGCAGGGCGTCGTCACGGGCGGTACCGGAACGGCCGCCGCGCTCGGTTCTCGCCCGGTTGCCGGCAAGACCGGGACCGCCGAGAACTTCCAGGACGCCTGGTTCTGCGGCTACGTGCCCCAGCTCGCCACCTGCGTCTGGGTCGGGTACCCGAAGGCCGAGATCCCGCTGCTCAACGTCGAGGGCGTCGGAGAGGTCTTCGGCGGCACTCTCCCCGCCGAGATCTGGCACAACTACATGGCGGGAGCGGTCGGGAATCTTCCGGTCAAGCAGTTCCCGACGCCGGACTACAACGGCGGCACGTACATCACCGGCGACGGCACCTACGGCTCCGCCTACTCCTCGCCGACCGGGTGACATTCCTTCGCGGCGCGGGCATGAGCGCGCCGTGGCCCCATATCCCCTCAACCGCCTCGACGATCTCGTCGGGGAGACGATCGAGCGGAGCATCCGCGCCCACCACGCCCGGCGCCTGAGGCGCCGCGGCAGCGCGCAGGCGATCGATCCGCCGGCCGACGGCGGCTGGGCGGGCACGGCATCGTTCGCGCCACGCTCAGGCTGCCGCGTAGAGCCGTTCCTCGACGGCGCCGAGGCTCTGCCGCGCATCGCGGACGCGATCCGCTCGGCGCGCTCGCACGTCCACCTCGCCGGCTGGCACTTCGACGCCTCGTTCCGGCTCGAGGAGGACGGGCCGACGCTGCGCGAGCTCCTGGC
>DATBDN010000204.1:0-11637 GCA_036269895.1 Thermoleophilaceae bacterium | reverse complement strand
AGCGGCGCCAGCTACTACAACCTCCAGCTCTACCGCAACGGGCGGAAGATCCTCAGCGCCTGGCCGCACGGCAGCCAGCTTCAGCTCAAACGCCGCTGGACCTTCAGCGGCCGCAAGTACTCGATGGCGCCCGGCACCTATCGCTGGTACGTCTGGCCGGGCTACGGAGCTCGCTCACGGCACCGCTACGGCAAGCTGATCACGCATCAGCGCTTCACGGTTTCGGGCCGGAAGAAGTCCAGCTAGCCGCGCGTCACCGCGATGATGAGCAGCGCGACCGCCAGGGCGGCGATCAGCGCCAGCAGTGCCACGTTCGCCACCAGGGCGGTGCGTATGTAGCCGGCGCGGGGCTCGGGTGTCTCGCCCGCCGACTCGCCGGCGCCATCGCCGCTGCCACCGCGCCAGCGCACGGCGCTGGCCAGCGACCCGGTGATGAACTGGTTCAGGCTGACCTCGTCGCGCTCGGCGGCCCGCGCCAGCTCAGCGTGGAGCGACTGCGGCATGCGCACGAGCAGGCGGCCGCTGTACGACGCCGCAGACCGAGGCTTCGGCACGTCGCGGCCTTCCGCCTCGGCGTCCGCGATCCACTTGGCAATCGCGCTCTCAACCGCTGCGGCGGCTGCTTCGGCGCTCTCGCCGTGGGCCGCGCAGCCAGGCAGCTCCTCCACCTGGGCGTCCCAGCCGCCGCCCGGTGCGCCGGATTTCACGAGTTCGATGTGGTAGGCCTGGTCGATGGGGCGCTCTGGCTCCGCAGGTCTCTTCGACGCCATCCTAGGCTCGCGAGGCTCTCGAGGGGACGCCTTTCGCGGTTGTGAACGAGTTGTGTCACGGGCAGCCGCCGGCGCCGAACCGGGGTTTTCGAGGCCGATCCGTAACTTCTTGAGCGCCTCCTCGGTGCTGCGCGCCAGCTGGCGCCGGGAGATTCCGAGCTCGGCAGCTATCGCATCGGGCTCGGCGTCGCGGATGTAGCGCATGTACATGATGCGCCGCTCACGGTCGTCGAGCCCGCGGAATGCCTCCGACAGGAAGAGGCGGTCGTCCGTCGTGTCGAGCGTGCTCTCGCCGCTGTCGGCGCTCTCCTGAAGCTCGAGCGCCTGGGAGGAGGCCGCATCGAGTGCCAGCGCGACGTCGCGCTCGTTGGCCCCGACCTCGGTCGCGACCTCCGCGGCGGTTGGCTCGCGCCCGAGCTTCGACCGCAGCTGGCCCTGGGCCTGCGCGGCCGCCGAGCGCAGCTCGAGCACGCGGCGTGGGAGGCGGACGCTCCCACCACGGTCGCGCAGGTAGCGCCGGATCTCCCCGGCGATGTTCGGGACCGCGAACGCGGCGAACTCGTCCCCGCGTGAGGCGTCGAAACGGTCGATAGCGTTTATCAGGCCGATGCAGCCGACCTGGTAGAGGTCGTCGTAGTCGTCGGTCCCGCGCGCGTAACGCCGCATGAAGGATTCGACGAGCGGCAGGTAGAGCTCGACAAGCCGCTGCCGCGCCTGGGTGTCCCCACGCTCGTGGTACGCCCGAAGCAGATCGGCGGTCTGCGACCGCCGTCCGTTGTCCTCAGTTCTCGCGACCGCGGGGCCTCCTTTCCTCACACGGTTTGCCGGGGAGAGAGCGTCATGCACGGATTTGCCGCCTGTTGAACAGCCTAAACGCACAGAACGCCCGCGATATCACGCTTTGAACACCGCGATAGCGCGGAGAAAGTTCCGTGAAACCACGGCCGGGCGGGGCGATCCCGGGGTACTTGGGAGGCGTGATCGCCGGCGAGTTCGCAGATCTTCGATGTGTCCGGGCGACGCGAGTGCCGGCTCGCTCGCTCGCGACCGGCCACGGCCGCTCCATTGGAGCGGTCGTGGCCACCTTCTCGCCAACTGCGCCGACGAAGGCCGACCCGTGATCGGCGCTGCGGGCGAGCTGGCGCCGGCAGCTCCTCGTCCCGCAGCCGCACCCGTCCGGCGCCGGGTCCAGAACCGCACGGGGCTCGACGCATTTGACCTGTTCCCGCGGGCCGTGATGGTGTGCGACAGCCACGGCAGGGTGGTCGCCGCGAACGCCCGGCTGCGGACGGAGCTCGGCACAGCGCCCGGCGGGCAGGCGACCTGTTGCAGCCTGCTCGGCTGCGGACGGCCCGGCACCGAGCTCGAGCAGCGGTGCGTAACCGCCGAGGCGCTTGCCGCCGGCGAGGAGCTCGACGAGCTGTGCGTCGAGTTGCCGGCCGGGCGCCTGCGCGTCAGTGCGGCACCTTTGCACGGCGACCGGAACCACGTGGCAATCGAGCTGCGCCCGGAACGGCGACAGCCGCGCAGCCAGCCGTCGCTGCGCATTTTCACGCTCGGGCAATTGCGCGTCGAGACGCCCGATGGGCCGATCGCCGCCGACTGGCTCGACCAGCGCGCCGGACAGCTCCTGTGCTACCTCGCCTGCGAGCGCCGCCGGATCGCTCCGGCCGACGCGATCGCCGAGGCCATCTGGCCGCAGGCGGGCCCCGCCGCCGCCAACAGCGTGCGCCACTTCGTGCACGTGCTGCGCCAGCGCCTCGAGCCGGACCGCCCCCGGAACGCGCAGTCCTCGTACGTGATCTGCCGCCGCGGCGGCTACGCGCTCGCCTCCGGCCGCGTATGGGTCGACGCCGACGAGTTCGAGTCCGAAGCCGCCCGCGGCATCGCGGCCTGCGCCGAGGGCGATGCGGCCACCGCCGAGGAGCGGCTCGCGCGCGCCGCGCACCTCTACGAGGGCGACTTCCTCGCCGAGGACCCGTACGCCGAGTGGGCGCTCGCGGAGCGCGAGCGGCTCCGTCGCACCGCCTGCGACGTCCTGCGCGCCCTCGCCGACATCCGTCCAGATGGCTCCGAGGCGGCCGCCGCGTGCCTCGAGCAACTGGCGGCCATGGAGCCGTTCGACAACGACGTCCAGCGGCGGCTCATCTCCACTTGGTTGCGCTTGGGCCGACGTAGCCGCGCCGCCCGCCATTACGAGGCGTTCAGGTGGCGGCTCATGCGCGATTTCGGCGAGCGTCCCGGGTTCGACCTGGCTGAGCTGCGGGTGGGCTAGGCGCGTATTCCTCGGACAGCCTCAGCGTGGCCAGGACGGTCCTGCGCAGGGCGTCGTCGGTTGCGAACACCAGGCGCGTAGCCTCGCGCCGCGAGTGCACGCCCAGCCGGCGGTAGGCCGCCGAGATGTGCGTCTTGACGGTGCTCGGCGCCAGGTACAGCCGTTCCGCGATCTGCGCATTCGAGAGCCCAGCCAGGGCCAGGCCCAGGATCTGCCGCTCACGATGCGACAGGGCCGGTGGCTGCATCAACCGCAGCATGCTGGCCGGGGCTGATGCCTGCCCGCCGGCGGCGGCACGGACCGCCGGTCCGAGCACGGTGTCGAGGTCTTCCTCGCGCACGAGTGCGTCGGCGCCGCTCGTGAGCGACAGCCCCAGGTCGGCGCTGTCGCCGGCCGGGATCACCACGATCACGATCGCGCCGGGCATCCGCCGCTGCGCACTGCGCAGCACGCGATCGAGTGTGCGCCGGTCGTGCTCAAAGCGGACGATCACCAGCGTCGGGCGCCGCTCGAACACGGCCAGCGCCCCAGCGCCCGATCCCACCACCTCGAGGCGGATCTGAAGCCCCTCGCGCTCGAGTAGCTCGACGGCGCGCGCGGCCAGTTCGTCGTCGTCGGCGATGACCGCGAGCGTGTAGCTGCCGGACTGCGGCTCGGGCACGCTCCAGAGCTCGGTCGCCTTGCCTCGATTCACGGGCTGGATGCTCGATCACCCTGGTTAGGCCCACCGCCGCCACGGGGTTAGAGAGCTGTTAGGAGGTGGAAGAACGGCCGACTATCGACCGGCGTCAGGCTGGCCCGCGGGTGAATTGCGGCCGATCACCCCGTTAGGGGAGCGTGGGCGCGAAGCGAACGGAAGTGGCTGCCGCCCCCAGGAGCAGCACGAGTGATGCGATCGCGAACGCCGCGCTGTTCTCGTGCTTGCGCTTCTTCGAGCCCAGCTTCGAGCCGAGGGTCTTGTAGATCTGCGAGAGCTTGCCGGCGTTGTCGGCGGTGAACGCCTTGCCGCCGGACTCCTGCGCGATCGCCCCGAGCGTCTCGGGATCAGGCGGCACCGGGACGTAGCCGCCGAAGCCGGGGCCGGTGACGACGCCGTCCTCGGTGCCGAGGGCGACGGTGTAGATCGGGACCTTGGCTTTACCCGCCGCCTGCGCGACGCCGACGGGGTCGCGGCCTGTCGTCCACTTGCCGTCCGAGAGCAGCACGATCGCCGCCGGCGGCTTCTTCGTGCCGCTCGCCTGCTTGCCGGTCTGCTGCTTGATCGCGCTCAGGGCCAGCGCCAGCGCGTCCCCGGTGGCCGTCGCGCCGTCCGGGAACTGCGCGTTGATAATCTGGCGCACCGGCTCGCGGTCGGTGGTCGGCGCCTGGGCGGCGTCCGGAGCAGTCGAGAAGGCGACGACACCTACGCGCACCTTGTCCGGCACGTGGTCGAGGAAGGAATTCGCCGCCTTCTGCGCCGCGGCCAGGCGGTCGGGGGCCACGTCGTCGGCCTCCATCGAGCGCGAATGGTCGGTCACGAGCATGATCGACGCCTGCTCGATCGGCTCGGCCACCGTCTTCTCGGGCTTCGCGAGCGCCACCACGGCCGCCGCCAGCGACGCCAGCAGCAGCGCCATCGGCACGAGCGGGCGCCACGCGGGTGAACGCCCAACGGCGAGCGCGGCCGACGAGGTGGCCGGGAAGCGGACCGCGTAGCGACGCACCCGCTCACGGCGAGCCAGCCAGGCGGCGATCGCCAACGGCACCAGCAGCAGTCCGAGCAGGTAGAGCGGCTCGCGGAAGGTCACGACAGACGCCGCCCCAGTTCCTTCAGCCAGTCGCCGGCGGTTGACAGGACCACGTGCTCGACCGCGAGGCGCCGCAGGTCTGACGCCACGCGCGCGCGGCCGTCCGCCTCGATCGTTGCGAAGCGCTCGCGGACGCGGCGCCGTGAGGTGTCGATCTGAACCAGCGAGCCGGTCTCAGGGTCGACGAGCGCCAGGTGCCCGACGTTCGGCAGCTGCAGCTCGCGCGGATCGCGCACCTCGACTGCCATGACCGAGTGGTGTGCGGCGAGCGCGCCGAGCGGCCGGATCCAGCCGTCCTGGTCGCGGAAGTCGGAGATGACGACGACCATGCCCGGCTGCGTGGCCACGCGCCCGAGCTTTACGAGCGCGTGCGCGAGCGAGCGCTGGTCGCCGGCGCCGTCGGCGGCCACGCCGGCTGCGAGCGCGCGCCGGATCGCGACCGTGCCGGGCTTCGAGGCGCGCGGAGGATGGAGGCGCGGCTCGCCGGCGCCGAAGGTGCAGAGCGCCACGCGACCCGCGCGGCGCACGCCCAGGCGCGAGATCACGATCGCCGCCCCGTCGGCCACGTCGCTCTTCAGCCGCTTGGTGGTGCCAAACGCCATCGACGGCGAGCGGTCGACCACCAGCCACGTCGTCAGCGTGCGCTCGGGCACGTGCAGGCGGACGTAGGGCTCGCCCATCCGCGCGGTCGCGGCAGGGTCGATCTGGCGCACGTCGTCGCCTACCTCGTAGGGCCGCAGCTGCGCCAGCTCGGTCCCCCGTCCGACCCCGGCCGCCAGCCGGTCACCGGGCAGCACGCCGCGCGTGCGGCGCGCCACCACCAGGTCGAGCTTGTCGACGACCTCGCGCGGGATGGAACCCGGGCCCTGCCGGGCGTCGGGGATCTGCAGGCGCGTCCGGGTCAAGCGGCCGCCTCCGCGTCGTCGCGCAGCGACTCCGGCCGGGGCACGGCCCCGAGCACGCGCTCGAGGATGTCGTCGACGGAGATGCTCTCGCTCAGGCCGTCGTACGACAGGACTATCCGGTGGCGCAGGACGTCGAGCGCCAGGTCGCGGATGTCCGCGATGGCAACGTGGTGGCGTCCGCGCAGCATCGCCAGCGCACGCGCCGCCTGCACCAGGCCGATCGGCCCGCGCGGCGACGCGCCGTAGGCGATGTAGGGCTCGAGGTCGTCGAGCCCGTACTCGCTGGGGTTGCGCGTCGCGTCCGCCAGCGCCACCGCGTAGCCGATCTCGCGGCGGTCAGCGATGACGGTGTGCACGGCGCGCGCGTAGCTCTCGAGGTTCTCGAGCGAAAGGCGCTCGCGCACCTCCGGGAAGTCGTCGAGCGAGCGGGCGACCACCTGCGACTCCTCGGCGGTCGACGGGTAGTCGACGACCACCTTCATCAGGAAGCGGTCGATCTGTGCCTCGGGGAGCGGATAGGTGCCCTCTGACTCGATCGGGTTCTGGGTCGCCATCACCAGGAACGGGCGCGGCACGGGAAATGTCTCGCCGCCGATCGTGACCTGCTGCTCCTGCATCACCTCGAGCAGGGCCGACTGCACCTTCGCCGGTGCGCGGTTGATCTCGTCGGCCAGCAGGAAGTTGCCGAACACCGGCCCGAGCTCGACGTCGAAGCGGCCGCTGTCGGGGCGGTAGATGCGCGTGCCGACGAGGTCGGCGGGCACCAGGTCAGGCGTGAACTGGATGCGCTTGAACGTGCCGCCGAGCACCTCGGCGAGCGTCTTGACGGTGAGCGTCTTCGCCAGGCCGGGGACGCCCTCGAGCAGGACGTGGCCGCCCGCGAGCAGCGCGACGATCATGCGCTCGAGCATCGCGTCCTGCCCTACGATGACGCGCTTGACCTCGTAGAGCGCCTCCTCGAGGCCGCGCCGTGCTTCCTCGCGGTTTCGGCGGAGGTCGTCGTTGTAACGGGGTTCCATCAGGGTCAGTTCCTTTCGTACGTCAGGCGAGTCGCCCGAACCAAGCCAGCGACATGACGCCGCCCAACAGGAGCAGCGCGAGCCCTCCGCCCGCGAACTCCGCAGTGATCTCACGCTTCGTGTGTTTGTGGCCCAGCTGTGAGCCGAGCTTCTGGTAGACCTCGCTGAGGCCGTCCTGCGTTTGCGCCGTGAAGGTCTTGCCGCCGCCCTGCTGGGCGATCTGGCCGAGCGCCTGTGGGTCGGGCGGGACCGGCACTGTCACGGTCGTGCCGTTCTTGCGCGTGACCTTGATCGTGCCGTTCGGCGTGCCGAGCGCGACGGTGTAGACGTGGATGCCGGCGCTGGCGGCCGCCCTCGCCGCCTGGACGGCGTTGCGGCCGCTCGTCGACTTGCCGTCCGAGAGCAGCACGATCGCCGCGGGTGGCGGCTGCTGCTTGGGACCGGACTGCGACTTCGGGTTCGTGCGCAGGGCCGTGACCGCCGTCGCGATCGCCTCGCCGCTCGCGGTGCCGCCGCTCGGCGTCATCTTCGCGATTGCGTTGCGCGCCGCCTCGCGGTCGGTCGTCGGCGGGGCCAGGATCGTCGGCGTCTCGTTGAACGCCATCACACCGACGTTCACGCGGGCGGGAACCTTGTCCAGGAATGCCCGCGCCGCCTGCTTCGCGGCCACCAGTCGGTTCGGCTGGACGTCGGTGGCGGTCATCGACCCCGAGACGTCGGTCGCGAGCATGATCGACGCCCGCTCGATCGGCGTTGCGATCGTCCGCTCCGGCCGGGCCGCGGCCGCGATCAGCACCGCGATCGCCAGTAGGAAGGCGAAGGCCGGCAGGTGGCGGCGCCAGCGCGGTCGCCGCGGAGCGACCGATGGCTGCATCCGCTGAACCGCGAAAGCCCGCGCCACACGCCGCCGCCGCCGCTGCTCGCCCACATAGAGGGCGATGAGGACTGGCAGAGCCAGCAGCAGGAGCAGGACGTACGGGCTGGCGAAGCTCACGGCGATGCTGTGCCTGCGGGGCGGGTCCCGAGCGTGACCCGGATCGTCCGCGTCGTGCCGTTGCGGTCGACGACGACCGAGACCTGATCGCCCGGCGTCTTCTGCGAGACGATGATCGACAGCTGGGTCGAGTCGACGACACGCTTGCCGCCGATGCTCTTGATGACGTCGCCGATCGCCAGGCCGCCGCGCGAGGCGGGGCCGCTGGGCACGACACTGGCGATCTGGGCGCCGGTGCCCCCGCGGCCCGGATCAGGCGGGGTCGTCTGGACGCCCAGGTAGGCGCGCCTGATCGTTCCGCCCTTCTTCAGGATCGGGACGACCTGGCGGACCGTGTTCGCCGGCACGGCGAAGCCGATGCCGAGGTTGCCGCCGCCCGCGCCCGCGGTAGCGATCTGCGAGTTCACGCCGATCACGTGGGCGGAGTTGTCGAGCAGCGGGCCGCCGGAGTTGCCCGGGTTGATCGGGGCGTCGGTCTGGATGACGTTGTTGATCGTGTAGTGGTTCGGCGCCTCGATGTCACGGCCAAGTGCGGACACGATGCCCTGGGTGGCGGTGCGGTCGAGGTCGAACGGATTGCCGATCGCGATGACCGTGTCGCCCACGCGCACGTTGCGCGAGTCGGCGAACTGAAGCGGCTTGACGTCCTTCGGGATGTCGCTCTTCGGGATCGTCACGACGGCCAGGTCGCTGGACGGATCGGTCCCGAGCACGTCGGCATCGATCGTCTGCCCGTCCTTGCCGAAGCGGACGATGACGCGCTTGGAGGTGTCGACCACGTGGTCGTTGGTCACGATCGTGCCGTCCGAGTTGACCAGGAAGCCCGTGCCCGAGCCGCTGCCTGCGCGGATCGACACGACGGCGGGGCTGGCCGCCTCGTAGATCGCGCCGGCGACCGTCTGGCCCTTGCGCGGATGGAGCGGCTTCGAGCCGACGGCGGGGAGCGCGTTCGCCGACTGGGCGGAAGTGTTGGAGTTGCTGCTGTTGTCGCCACCGCCGATCAGCGAGCTGGCGAACAGCGCCGCGGCGGCGATGATCGCGAGCACCAGGCCGATCGCAAACGGGGTGCTGCGCAGGCGGCTGCGGCGTTCCTCGTCGGCCGCGTCGGCAGGCGGCGTCGTCGCGGCGGCGGGCTGGGCGAGCGGATCTTCCTGCGGTGGCCGCAGGCGGTCGTGCTCAGCAAGCGCTTCGTCGTTCTCATGCGAGGCAGAGCGCCAATCGCCGGTCCAGAGGTGACGTGGTCCCTTCACGTTCTTAAAGGTAGGCGGCGGTATCTAAGTAGCGCGTAAGGCATCCGTGAAAGGCGTGTCTGAAAGTGCGATCGTTCCCGGATCGCTGATCTCGAACTGACCCGTGTCAAGGGTGATCGCCGCCTCTACGTAATCGATGGCGTGGGAACGCTGCGGCTCGGCGGCTTCGCGTCGCGGAGCGCGACGGTGGAGGCCGGCGGCATTCGCTGGCAGATCTCACGCCGGTTCTGGTCCAGCGTAATCCAGGCTACGGGCGAGGCGGGCGCTCCGACAGGCGAATTCCTGGGCAGGACGATCCGGCGCGGCGGCACGCTGCACTGGGGCGCCAGCGAGTTCACCCTGCGCCCCGCCAGCACGTGGCGCGAGCGCTACGCGCTCGCCGTCGGCGACCACGAGTTCGCGATCTTCGACGGCAAGAGCTGGGGCAGGCGACCGGTCAAGGTCACGATTGCCGACCCGAGCGGGGTGGAGCCGGGGCTGCTCCTGTTCGCCGCCTACGTCGTTCGCGTGCTCGCCGAGAACGCGGATTCCGCCGCGGCGGGCGCCGCGACGGCGAGCACTGCCGCCACCAGTGGCTAAGGCCATTCGTCGCTAGCCTTGGGCTTGGACCGTGCTAGGCGGGGAGGTAGCGGTGCCCTGCACCCGCAATCCGCTCTAGCGGGGCTGAATTCCCAGTCGAGGGGTTTGGCTCTCGGGGCCAGTACGCCAGCCGAAGGCGTTGATGGTCAGGTCCCGTGCGCTGGTCGTCTGTGAACCAGGTCAGATCCGGGAGGAAGCAGCCTTAAGCAGTCGCGATCAGGCGCCACGGGTGAGCCTGGCCGGAGCTCGCAGCCGGCGGGAACGCCCGGGAACCAGCTTCGACGGTGGGTGCACGGTCCACATATAGAACTTTTAAGTAGCTCTCAGCGTGCTCTTAAAGAACAGGGGCAAGCTGTCGACGAGTCCAAAACAGACGAGGGCCACCCCCGACACACCGGCCCTCGCCTCCTCTAAGAGTGAGTCCTCCTAAAGAGCCGGGCGGAAGAGAAGCCGCCCGGCTCTTTGCTTTCCAGATTCACCCCGAGAAGATCCAGGAGCGGTTGCGCGCCTTGATCGGACCGCTGTATCCACGGAACGCCGCGCCCGGCTCATTTGGGTCGAGCACCGCGAGCCGCGCGGCCTCTGCAGTCCGCGGGATCACCGCGCAGCGACGGGGCGGCCGGCGCACAGCGTCGATTCGCGTGGGCGCTATCCCGGCGTAGAGCGCGATCAGCGGGACCGGCCGGTGCGAGAGCACATATATACGCGGGCACGCGCGTAAGGCGGGCTCGACGTCCGCGCGCTGGACGAGCTCACGCAGGTCGGCCTGGACGCGGTCGCGCGCCGCGATGTCCTTCTTCGTGACGTCGAGCCGGTCGACCTGCTGCAGGGGGAAGAAGACCACGATTGCCACGAGCGCGGCGATCCCCACCGGCTTCCACAGCCGCCGGCCGGGGTGGTCCGCCGGCAGCGACAGCCAGCCGAGCGCGCCGGCCCCCGCGAACAGCGCCAACATCGAGGCGCCTACGAACAGGTAGCGACCGAGCAGCGGCAGCCGGGCGATCGCGAAGGCTGCGTAGGCGATCCCGTTCAGCACGGCGATCACGAGCGGCAGGTGAGCCCGGTCGCGCGCCCACTTGAGCGCGAATGCGAGGCCGGCGAGCGCGGCGATCAGCTCGGGCAAGCGCAGGATCTCTCCGAGCCGGCGCGGTGCGACTGAGGGCAGCGCGGTGATCCCGGTCCTGCGGTTCAGCTGGGCGGCCAGGTCGTGGGTGCCTGTCAGCGAGTGCAGCGGATTGCCTGTGATCAGCAGGTCCGAGAGAAGCCAGATGGCCGGGGCGGCGACGGCGAGTGCCGTCCAGCGCACCACCTGGGTCCGGCGCGCGTCGACCAGCGCCGCCGAGCTGAGCTCGGCGTCCATCTGCGGCCGTGGTGCGGTCGTGACGAGCCAGAGCCAGTAGGCGCCGGCGTAGAGCCACGCCTCGGGTCTGAGCAGCCCGGCCAGGCCGAACAGGATCAGCACCGGTGCGCCGCGATACGGGCGCCGGACCTCGAGGACGACGGCCCAGACCACGAACGCGGCAGTTGCCAGGTCGACGTAGCCGCGGATCCCGTAGCTCAGGATCGGGACGCGCGTGACGATGATCGCCGCGGCGACCAGTCCGGCCCAGACGCCGAACAGCTCCTCGCCGGCGCGAAACAGGCCGACCACCAGCATTCCGAGCGCCAACAGGCCGATCGCCAGCATCAGATCCTCGGCTCCGGCGCCGAACGGCGTGAGCACGATTCCGATCAGCTGGGCCAGCGGATGCGGCGTCGGGGCGACTGGCACGGAGTAGTCGGGCTGGCGCCCGTGGGCCAGGTCGCTGCCCCACACGAGCGCGTAGAACGTGTCGTAGTTGAGGAACGCGTGGCCGAACCAGGCGAAGACCAGCGCCCCGATGACCGCCGCGGCCAGCCAATCCACAACCGCACGGTGTCGCCGGAACATTGGCGCGGAAGCGACCCGTAGCCGAGGCTAGGATGACCCCTCCGTGCTCTCGCTGTACCGCCGCCACCGCCCCCGCACCTTCGACCAGGTGGTCGGGCAGGAGCACATCGTCAGGACGCTGCGCAACG
>DATBDN010000203.1:0-6949 GCA_036269895.1 Thermoleophilaceae bacterium | reverse complement strand
GCGGCGCGTACCTGCGCGGCTTCGTGCGCTGGCGGTCCCTGGTCGGGACGATCACCTCGGTGCCGCTGGTGCGGACCGCGCTGATCTGCGGCGAGTTCCAGTAGCTGCCGTCGGCGAGCACGGTGCCGATCGGCTCCTCGACGCCGGCCCGCTCGAGCTCACGCCTGGCGCTAGCGACCATCGGCTCGAGCTGCGCCGAGTCGTTGTGCGCCTGGGTGACTTCCGCCGCGACGATCAGCTGCGCCTCGTTTGCGACGACCTGGACGTTGTAGCCCTGGACCGAGCGACCGCCGGCGCGCTTCATCGGGCGCGTGTCGGGATCTGAGGTGTTGATCGTCTTGCGCTCGAGCGCGGCCGGGGTGGGCGGCGCCGGCTTGCGGCCGCCGAGCCTGCGCCCATGCTCCGCCTCCCAGGCGGCGCGCCAGGCGAGGTTATCGGCGTGGCCCCGCTCGGCCGCCTGCTGCTCGCGTTCGAGCTCGTCCTTGCAGCGCTTGAGCCGCGCGCGCCGCGAGCGCGGATCAGCGAGCTCGGGCGGCAGCTCGTCGCCGCGGGCGTCGCCGAAGCGCTCATCCTCCGCGGCGTCGACTGCCGCGGCCTCGCCGAGGATCTGCTCGACCTCGTCGCGGATCGCGGCGTAGCTGCGATTGGCGCTCTTGGCGGCATTGCCGGTGATCAGCGTGCCGTCGAGCGCGACCAGGCCGACCGACAGCAGCCCTGACCGCGCGCAGAGCGCGAGCACCTGCGTGAAGGTGTCTGAGAGCGCCTGCTCGTGGCGGGCACGGAAGCGCGCGATCGTCGCGTGGTCGGGGACGTGGTTCGCGCAGGTGACGCGGAAGGCGACGTCCTCGGAGCAGCGGCGCTCGATCTTGCGTGCCGAGCGCTCGCCGATTGCGTAGGCGTAGAGCAGCAGCGCGACCATCATCTGCGGGTCGAATGCCGCGCGGCCCCAGCCGTCTGAGCGGTAGGCCGCGTAGAACGGGTCGAGGTCGATCTCGGCGACGGCGTCGATCACGAACCAGGCGAGGTGGTCGTCTGGGAGCCACTCGCGCAGGCTCGGCGGCAAGAGCAGCTCCTGCTCGCGGTCGCACGCGATGAAGTTCTGCGCCATGCCGGGGTCGTGCTGCCCGGATCAGACGGAGCGCGGCGGTTTGTGCGACAGCCTCAGGTCGCGGGCTGTTCAACTGCACGGCGCGGTATCCCCGGGCGCAGAAGGTCAAGGCCTGGCGCGACGTGGTCGCCCCGGGACGTGCGAGGCGCGCCGATCGAACCGCCAGCCTCGAGCCGGGAAGTGGCTTTCGCCTCGATGCACGTGGGCTGCGTCAGCGGCGTGCTGCGACGGCCGCTCCTCGTGTGACGGCGGCAGGGTCGACGCTAAAGAAGACGGCGCGCTGCGGATGGTCGTACGCCTCGATCACGATGTCGATCGCGAGCCGTGCGAGCGTGTCTAGCTCGCTCTCGCCCGCCTCGGCGGTCGGAACGCTGGCGAGCGTACGTGCGGTCCGGCCGGGCCCCGCTCGACGACGTCGTCTTTACCCGCGAAGATCTCGTCGACGGCATTCCGCCTATGGCGCCCCCCGGCGGCCTCGCGCGCGCCATCGGGGTCGGCAAAGGATTGGACGCGGCGAACCGCCCATCGCGGACGGTCAAGAGCGAGGATCGGGTCTCATCGACTTCGAGCTCGTGTGTCCGGCCGGAGATGTCCACGACCACCGCTACCTGACGACAAGAAATCCGGGAACGTGACAGCGCCAATGCCGAGCCGCACGCCGTTCCGCGCAGCAGCGCTGCCGGTCGCAGCGCGCGCGAGCGCAAGGTACTGCAGCTTGCTCACATACATCGGGTTCGGAAGCCCATCCGGAAGCACCGGCGGTCGAACAGGCGCGGATAGCTGGTGCGCATGACGCGCGCAGCGGAAATCGTTGCGAGATCCGCCACGCGCTGGTAGCGCCCACGCGACCCGAGCGCCTGGCCCTACGCGAACAGGAACGCCCCTGCGACGGCTATCACGAGCGCCGTGCCGAGCACAACCGAGGAGGGCCTGGCCGTCTTCGTGATTCGGGGAGCCGGACGGCCGCACGGCCAGCCCACTTCGCCGAATCGACAAGCCGATTGACGACCTTGACGGGGTTGACTCCGACGATCCCCGATGCCCGGTCCTCGATTGAGCTCAGGCTAGAGACGCGGAGGCAGCCCGCGGGTTGGGAGGTTCGATTCCCTCGCCGCTCCGCTGCTGTGGCTGCGGCGCCGCAAACGCACCTGCCGCGAGCGGCGAATCGGCCGGGTCGCAGCGCCCGCGCCGTGGCAGCTCGTCGTGGTCAGCCACGTTGCCTCGGATGCGGCGCGCGCGGCGCGGCGACCATCACGAGCGGCGATGCGTTTGGCGACGGCGCGGACAGGCGTCGCCTACGTCCAGCGTTGTGGCCGCGCGATCTGAAACGGCACGAACCTTGCGGTGGATCGTGCGTCCGCCTGCATGAGGGCATGGCGATGAAGGTCGTCGTAGAGAGGTAAGAGAGAATCGGGTAGCGACCGGATTGCGCTTGCAGCCCACCGCGGCATACCGTTGAGCCTCTGGCCAGAGCGGGGCGCACCGCGCCCTCTTCACTTGGGAGGTTCACACGATGACTTACTGGGTTATCCGCAGCGCGCCGCGACAGGCGGCACTCGCGCTCGGCCTGGTCGTGATCGGGGCGACATCGGGGGCGCCGCCGGCGCTGGCTGGACCCGCGCCGTGCCAGACGAAGAACGTGCGCACCGGTGTCGAGTACAAGGGCACGTCCGCGTTTGCCACCGCGCTTGCGGCCGCGGCGACCGGCGACACGATCAACGTCTGGGGCAGCTGTCCGAGCAACGCCCGGATCTCGAGCGACGTGACGCTCCGCGGCAAGGGCAAGAACGCGACGCTCGACGGCGGTAAGCAGGGGCGCGTGCTCAGGATCGGCGGCGGCACGACGACGATCCGCGACCTGACGATCACGAACGGGAAGACGACCAGTCTCGGCGGCGGGATCTACGTCGGGAGCGCCGCGGTGCTCGTTGGGGTGCAGGTCAGCGGGAATGAGGCCGGCGCGAACAACTTCGGCGGTGGGATCGAGGCCGACGCCGGGTCGCAGGTGACGCTCGTCAACTCGACCGTCAGCGGCAACACCGCTGGTGGCTCGGGCGGCATCGACATGTTCTCCTCGACCGTGAGCCTGACGAACTCGATCGTCTCCGGTAACCACGCCACCGGCGCGACCATCGACGGCTGCGCGTTCGACGGCGGCATCTTCTCCTGTGCCGGCGGGATCTGGAACTACCACGGCAGGCTCGCGCTCGTGAACTCGCGGGTGACTGGAAACGATGCCGCGTACCGCGCCGGTGGCATCAGGAACGACGCGACCTTCAGCGGCGGGGTTCCGCAGGACGGGATCACCGTCCTCAGCGGGTCGAGCACGATCAGCTCGAACACCGCCGGCAACCAGGGCGGAGGGATCTGGGCCTCCGGACGCGTCCAGACCGACCCAGGCCCGCCTCCGGTCTTCGCTCCGTTCAGCCCGAACGGGAGCGTCCAAGCCGCTAACGGAACGGCGAGCTACACCGACCCGATTACGGCCAGCACGTTGCCCGCCTGGACGGGCTCGATCGCCGGCAACTCGCCGGACGAGTGCTTCCCGACGCTAACGATCGGCTCGCTGATCTGCGGCTGACGCGTTGGTGGCGAGAGCCCGCTCCGCGGGCGGCGGGCTCTCGACCTTCCTTGCTGCGGCGAGTCGGCCGTTGCCGCGGTCGAGTTGGCGGTCGTTCCTGGTGACGCCCGGGGCGCTGCTGCGCTGGCACCGACGCCTCGTCACTCGCCGATGGACGTATTCGGCTCGCAGGGGACGGCCGCCGATTGCGAGGAGATCCGCGACCTCGTACTAAGCCTGGCGCGCGAGAACCCGCGCTGGGGCTGCCAGCGGATCGTGGGTGAGCTGAACGGCCTCGGCATCATCGTCGCCGCGACGACGGTTCGGACGATATTGCGGGCAGGCGGCACTTGGCCCTGCCGATGTGCGCGCCGGTCTGTCTTGGCGTGCCTTTCTGGACCCAAGCCCAGAGCATGCTTGCGGTCGACTTCTTCACCGTCGAGACGATCTCGCTGCAACGGCTGTATGTCCTCTTCTTCATCGAGCTCGGCAGCCGGCGCGTGCATCTGGCCGGCTGCAGCGCGAACCCGACCGGAGCGTGGGTCACCCAGCAGGCGCGCCAGCTCGCCTGGTCGCTCCACGACCGGCGCGTACCGCTGCGTTTTCTGATCCGCGACCGCGACAGCAAGTTCACGCGCGACTTCGACGCCGTCTTCATGAGCGAAGGGATCAAGGTCATCAAGACGCCGGTCCGCGCGTCGAAGGCAAACGCGACCGCCGAGCGCTTCGTTCGCACCGTCCGCGCGGAGTGCCTCGACTGGCTCCTGGTCGTCAACCGGCGCCACCTCGAGCGTGTGCTCCGCGTCTTCGCCGACCACTACGACCGCCACAGGCCGCATCGCTCACTCAACCTCACGGCGCCCGACCCATCCGTGCGAGCGCTCCGCGTTGTGGACCCACCGAGCGCCGCGGTCGTGCGAAGAGATCGGCTCGGCGGGCTGATACGCGAGTACGACCTTGCCGCATGAAGCCCAGTTTGCGCACCCTTCAGGCTCCTAGGACGTAACCCGCGAGGACTGCGACGGTGGCTGGCGTGGGACAGAGACGGTTCCGCTCGCGCGAAATGCGGGCGCCAGTGTCGACAGCGGCTCAGTAGATGCCCGCTGCGGACGACTTAGGGGCATCTTGCACTGACGCGGAGCACGCGTTTGCTTCGCCCCGCGGAGCGAGCGTGTGGACACGCGCTCGGTTGGCGATCGCACCGTCCACTTTGTCCAATGACTGTCTAAATCGCGGGTAATCCGGCGTAATCCGACGGCATCAGCGGAGACGAGAACCCCGCATCACTGCTGGAACTCCGCCGTGTGTGACTGATTGCCATGCAGAAGGTCGTGGGGTTCGAGTCCCATCAGCCGCTCTCTCACGAAGCCCGCCGCTGCGAGCGGCCTTGTGCTTGGTCCATTCGCCAGTGACTGACTGCCGCAGTGCCAGCCGATGTCGATGCTCAGGCGACTGGAGCTGTGACCTGAGCGCGAAGGAACGGGATCACCAGCTCCGCGATCCGGGCGGGGTCCTCGTGGAATGGCCAGTGCCCGAGTCCTTCGAGCAGCTCCATGTGCGCTGACGGGAATGCCATCCGCTGGCGCTCGGCCAACTGCCAGGGCAGGTAAGCATCAGCGGTTCCCCACAGGACGAGCGCCGGCCGGTTCAGCGCGGCTAGTTCCTCGATCGGTCCACGCAGCGATTTCGCCGGGGAGGCACGGTAGAGCTTGAGCACCGCGCGTTTGGTCGGCCAGCCTCGCGCGGCTTCGTAGAGGTGATCGATCGCGTCCGGTTGCAGCCTCGGATTCTTGCGTCCGACGAGCATCCGGAATGCCCCCCTCGTCGCGGTCAGCTGGAACAGCTCGCCGACCACGGGAGTCCGCCAGATCCTCGCGTAGCGGTGCCATTTGTAGTCCGGCAGGACACCGGTGTTGATGAGCGTGGCGCTCGCGAACGCCTCGGGATTGCGAGCCGCCCACGCAAGTCCCCAGGGGCCACCGAAGTCGTGCACGCCGCCGCCGAGCGGTCCCAGCGCGATCGCCGCGGAGACGGTGGCACCCCAGATGCCGATCGCGCGGGCCCGCGCCGCGCCGTCGAACTCGGCGGCGACGAGCGCCAGCGCGGCGGGAAATATCGCGGCCGCACCGATGCCCTGCACGCCGCGCCCGACGATCAACACCGCGCCCGAGCCCGCGAGCGCCGCGACAGCGGAGCCGACGCCGAACACGCCGAGGCCCGCGAGGAACAGACGCCTGCGCCCGAACCGGTCGCCCAGCGCGCCGCCCGCGAGCAGCAGGCTCGCCAGCACGAGCGCGTAGCTGGACAGCACCCACTGCTGCGAGCTAAACGAGAGCCGCAGATCGGCCGTGATGGACGGCAGCGCAACGATGGGCGCGGTGACGTTGAACAGCAAGAGCGCCGTCGCGCTGCACACCACGCCCAGCGTCCAGCGCTGGCGGCCCGCGACGGCGTGCGCGGCTTGGCTCGTCGCTGTGGGGGCGACGGTGGACGCGAGCGTCGCGGGGACGCCCGCGCTCGTGATCAACGTACCGCGGGAACGGCGGTTGCTCTGCATGGCGTGCTCCTTCGTTGGGCGAGGTCGATGGCGGATGGCCGGGCCACCGTTGTCGTCCCCCTGCAGGCGACTCTTCGCGACCTCCCCGTGGAGTAGTGACGCCCGATCTCGCTTCTCGGCGAGCGGGCGCCTGATAGGTCGCCGCTATCACCGATTCGGCAATCCATTTGGCTTCGAAAACCTTGCGGTTCTAAGCGACGAAAGGAGTCGTCATGGATCCCACGTCAGTGCACATCGGGAACGATCCAGGTCGCCTGACCGGGCACGGTGTGCCCGTTTGCCGACTCGGCAGTCCCGGTCAAACAGACGTCGGCTGCCGAGCGGCCTAACGAACTGCGCGACGGGCTTCTTGGTACAGCGGCTCCGGGGCGAGGTCGAGCCCGCCCGGCCACGCGACCGTGCCGGCCTCCGCGTCGACATATACGCGCGCGAAGAACGTCGCGTCGCGCAATGGAGCGAGTACCCCGCCCCACTCTCGTCCGCTGAAGTCAACTTCGCCCGTCGTCCCGTCAGCGAACGACAAGCGCAGGCGATGGTCGCCCACGACCACGACGTCCGTGATGTCAACGAGTGCCTCCACTCTTCTAGATCTTAAGGAAGCGGCTCGACTGCTTCGAGCGATTCCTCGCGGCGCGCACGAGCCCAGTTGGCCTCGAGCTCGGTGCAGTGCAGCGTCGCCCACTCCGCCACGAGCGCCGCAGCCCGTGGCGGCAAGGAGCCCGCG
>DATBDN010000202.1:0-7765 GCA_036269895.1 Thermoleophilaceae bacterium | reverse complement strand
CAACGTGCCGCTGACCACGAGCACGCCGATCTTCGCCGTCGCGCTGGCGACCGTCTTCGCGATCTGGTGGGGCTTCGAGCGCACGCTGTCGATCCACACGATCTTCACGACCCGCCGCGAGGGCTTCTACTGGCTCGCGATCCTGTTCACGTTCGCCCTCGGGACGGCCGGCGGCGACCTGATGTCGGAGAAGCTGGCCCTGGGCTACTGGGTGGCCGCGGCGATCTTCGGCGGCGCGATCGCAGTCGTCGCCTTCGCGCACTACGTCCTGAAGCTGAACGCAGTCCTGGCCTTCTGGCTCGCATACATCCTCACGCGCCCGCTCGGGGCCTCGATCGGCGACGGCATGTCGCAGACCGACGGCGGCGGCCTTTGGCTCGGGACCACCGTGACGAGCTTGGTCTTCCTCGGAGCGATCCTGGCCCTGGTCGCGTTCTTGGCGAAGACACGCATCGACCAGACCCATCCCGACGTGGTCGCCCGCGAAGCGGGCGAGGCCGGCGCCTATGGCCCCCAGGTGCTCGTCGTAACGGACGAGCCCGAGCCGACCCCCGCGCTGCTCGACGCCCTCCGCGGGCGCGCGCTGCGCGGGCCCGTCGGGTTCGAGCTGCTGGTGCCGAATCCGGCCCCCGCCGAGTGGAATCCCACCCATAGCGAGCGCCACCTCCAGGCAGACGAGGCGCAGAAGGTGCTGCAGGCGGCGCTGCCGTCGATCGAGGGCGCTGTCGGTGCGAGCGTGGAGGGCGAGGTCTCGATCCGCCACGACGCGATGGACGCCATCGAGGAGGCGCTGCACCGCGGCGACTACAACGAGATCATCCTCGCGATGGTCCCGCACGGGCCGCTGGCGTGGTTGCACCTGGACCTGCCGCACCGGATCGCCCATCTTGGCCTCCCCCTGACCACAGTGAGCGCGCCCCGCGCGCGCGTGCTCCAGCCGGCGTAATCCGGCGTAATCCGGCCCCGTGCGCTTAGCTGACCTTCATGCCCGCGCATGAAGGTCAGCTGGTGCACGCGGGGCAGGTCCTAGTGGTCGAAGACGATTCGGAGCTGCTGGAGCTCCTTCTGCGCGGCCTGCGCGAGGAGGGCTTCAAGGCGATCGGGGCAAGCAGCGGGCACCAGGCGCTCGAGCGCGCTGCCGCCAACGCGGTCGACGCGCTGGTCGTCGACGTCGGGTTGCCCGACGCCGACGGCCGCGACGTCTGCCAGGCACTGCGAGCGCGCGGCATGTCCGCGCCGGTCCTGTTCCTGACCGCGCGCGACACGGCGGCCGATCGCCTATCGGGCTTCGCCGCGGGCGGTGACGACTACATCAGCAAGCCCTTCGTCTTCGAGGAGCTGGTGGCGCGCCTGCGAGCGTGGCTGCGGCGATCGGATCTGCGCCCCGGGATCGCGATCGGCACGCTGCACCTGGACCCGGTTCGGCACTCCCTCCAAGGGAATGCGGGGAGTGTCAAGCTCTCCCCGACCGAGTTCCGCCTGCTGGCGGCCCTGGCGTCGCGCATGAGCCAGACCCTCCGTCGGCCGGAGCTCGTGGCGGCGGGCTGGCCCGCCGGCGCCATCGTGCATGACAACACACTTGACGTCTACATACGCCGCCTCCGGCGCAAGCTGACCGAGGCTGACGCACAGGTCGAACTGGTCACGACGCACGGCGTCGGCTACTCGCTCGAATGACGCCCCGCTTTCCGACGAGCTTGCGCGGCAGGCTCACGCTCGTGCTCGCGCTGGGCAGCCTCGTCCTGGTGACGGTGTTGATCGGTGGCTTCAACATCGTGCTGCGCCAGCAGACGCGCAGTGACCTGGACGCGCGTCTGAAGGAACGCGCATCAGCCGCGCTGGCGAACGTCCTCGTGCGCGGTGGGAAGGTCGCCGTCCGCGAAGCACCGGGCGACGAGGCGATCGACCAGCAGGTGTGGGTGTTCGACCGCGGACGGCTGATCGAGTCACCGCCGGAGCCGGCGCGGGCGATGCCGGCGGCACGCGCCGCAGCGTCAGATCCGGGCCACTTCGCCGAGGCCCCGCCGCTCGACCTGCGTCTCTACTCGACGCCTCTCGCGCGCCACGGCCGCACGATTGGCGCCGTGGTCGCCGGGGCGTCGCTGGCTCCCTACGAGGCGACGTCGCGCCGGGCGATCGTCGCCTCGATCGTGCTCGGGCTACTGATCATGGCCGCCGTGGTCGTCGCCGGCCTGGCGGCCGTGAACGCTGCGCTGCGCCCGGTGGGGCGCATGACCGTCGAGGCGCGCGCGTGGAGTGTCGAGGACCTCGACCACCGCTTCGCCGATTCGGGCACTCACGACGAGCTCGCCCAGCTCGGCTCGACCTTCAACGACCTGTTGGGTCGCTTGGCGGCGAGCTTCCGCCACGAACAGCGCTTCTCGGCGGAGGTCTCGCACGAGCTTCGCACGCCGCTCGCGCGGCTCATCTTCGAGGCCGAGTTGGCGCTGCGACGCGAGCGCCGGCCGGACGACTACAAGCGCGCGCTTGAGAGCATCGTGGTCGATGCCCGCCAGATGCAGCGCGTGATCGAGACGCTGCTGGCCGTGGCGCGCTCGGAGATCGACCCGCGCTCGGGCACGGCCGATGCGTCCGCCATTGCGGCGGCAGTTGCCGCGTCGCTGGAGACGCCGTTGGACCGGAGCGTGAAGCTCGCGGTCGTCCGGAGCCCCGCACCCGTGCGCGTAGGCGTGGACGCCGAGGTGGCCGAGCGGGTGCTGGCGCCGGTGGTCGCGAACGCGCTCCGGTTCGCCGAGCACCGTGCCGTCGTGGAAGTTCGTGAGGTCGACTCGACCGTGCGCTTCGTTGTTCGCGACGACGGGCCGGGCGTACCCGAGGGCGAGCGCGAGGCGATCTTCACGCCGGGCTACCGCGGCAGCACGAACGGCCATCACGGTGAGAGCATCGGGCTAGGCCTGGCGCTGGCGCGACGGCTTGCGCGCGCCTCGGACGGAGACATCGTCTGCGACGAGGCGGGTAACGGCGCCGCCTTCATCGTCTCGCTGCCGTCGGCCTAGACGGCGCCGTTCACTCGCCGCAGCGTGAGTGCGACCACCGGACAGCTGCCGGGCACGAGCAGCGACAGCGCGCCGCCTTCGGCGTGCGCGAGCGAGCGCGCGAGCGCAAGGCCGATGCCGTGCCCGTCGCGTGAGCTCCCGCGCTGGAATGCCTCCTCGGGATCATCGCCGAAGCCGGGGCCCTCGTCGGCGACCTCGACTCTGCCCCACACGTCGACGCTCGTCAGCCGAAGCGTGACCGTGCCGCGCCCGTGGTGGCAGGCGTTCTCGAGCAGCACGTTGACGATCTCGCGGACGACGCGGTAGTCCGCGGCGACGGGGAGCGGTGCCCGATCCACCTCCAGGTTGAGGCGCCGTGCGTCGGATGCGAGCCGCGGCCGCCAATCCGCCTCGAGCTCTTCGGCCACACCCACGAGATCGGTCTCCGCCGCACCGGTGCGCGTGCCGCGCGCCGCGGCGAGCAGCGTGTCGATCGTCTGCTCCAGCCGGTCGACCTGCTGCATCGCGGCGGCTGGGTCGGCGCCGGTGCCCTCCAGCTCGGCGCCCTCGAGTTCGATCCGCAGGGCCGTGAGCGGAGTTCGGAGCTGATGCGACGCGTCGGCGCTAAAGGCGCGCTCGCGGCTGACCAGCTCGTCCAGGCGCGCCGCGGTGGTGTCGAGCGCCGCGGCGACGGCGTCGACCTCGGGGACGTTCGAGCGCGGCGCCCGCACCGTGAAGTCGCCTAGGCCGAGTCGCCGCGCCGACGCGGCCAGCCGCTCCAGCGGGCGCGACAGCCCGCGCGCAAGTAACAGAGCGGCCACAACAGCGGCCAGCATCACCACCGCGGCAAGTCCGGCGAGCAGCAGCCAGGCTTGGCGCGTGTCGTTTGACGAGTTAGCGTCGGACCTTGCGGCGACCAGCACCCCGGTGAGGCGCTCGTGGCTCAGGATGGGCACCGCTGCGAGCACGCGGCCGTCCCCTTCGTGGATGGCCGGCCGTCCAGTGCGGACCGCCTCGCGCGCGATCGCAGGGTCGCCGGCAGCCGCCGTCCCGGCGAGGACACGCCCTGACCGGTTGTAGACGACGCGCCGATCCGCCGAGCGTGGGATCTCGATCGGGTCCCCTTCGCGCGCTGGCCCGATGTCGATAGCGCGCGTGGCCGCCACCGTGTCGCGCTCGAGCCGCAACAGGTCCTCGTCGCGGTAGACCTTGCGCAGCGCGATCCCGAGCGGCACCGCGAACAGCACGATCGCACCCGCCGTGACCCCCACGATCGCGAGCGCCAGCCGCCGTCTCACCGGGCCTCGAACCGGTAGCCGACACCGCGCAGAGTCGTAATCGCCTCCGCCCCCACCTTCTGGCGCAGCGACAGGACATGCGTATCGAGAGTCTTCGTCGAGCCCATCCAGTCGGTCTGCCAGACGCGCTCCATGATCCGCTCACGAGTGACAGCCCTGCCCGCTTCCTCGGCCAGCAGCGCCAGCAGGTCGAATTCCTTCGGCCGCAGCGCAAGTTCCTCGTTGCCGACCCAGGCGCGGCGGGCGGCCCGGTCGAGCTTGACGTTGCCGGCGGCCACCACGTCGTCCTCCGTCAAAGGGTCGCGCGTCCGACGGACGTGAGCGCGCACGCGTGCCAGCAACTCCGACAGCCTGAACGGCTTGACGAGGTAGTCGTCGGCGCCGGCGTCGAGCCCGGCGACGATGTCAAGTTCCCTGTCACGTGCCGAGAGGATCAGAATCGCCAGCTCGGGACGACCCTCGCGCAGTGTCCGGCAGACGCTGATGCCGTCTATGTCAGGTAATCCCAGGTCGAGCACGACAAGTTGGGCGCCGTCGGCGAGTGCCGGCGCCTCCCGTCCGTGCGCGGTGCGATCGACGTCGTAGCCCTCGCCTTCGAGCACACGCGCCAGTCCTGAAGCAATCGCTTCGTCGTCCTCGACGACGAGGATCCGGGCGCTCATGTCGTGAGCGTACGTTGGTCTCGAGCGCTTCCCGGGAAGTTTGACTTGACGTTGACCTGGGCCTGACTTCGGGCGGAGATCCGGACCGTACGGTCGCCCTGATGCACCGCACAGGACAGCTAATCGCACTCGTCGCCGTGGCAGCTCTGATCATCTCCAGTTGCGGCTCGAGCTCGACGTCCAGCTCCACCAGCGGCGCGAAGACCCGGGCGAAAGCCGTCGATCCGAATGCACAGGAAAAGTCGCCGCCCGGCGACATACCGGACAGCACCCAGTTCGTCCGCTTCAACGTTCCGGCCGGTGGCTTCTCAATAACGGTGCCGGAGGGCTGGGCTCAGACACACTCGGGCTCGAAGATCACATTCACGTCGAACCTCAACTCGGTCCAGGTCGACCACCACCCAGCGACGGCCGCGCCGACCGCCGCCGCCGTGAAGTCCAAGGACGTCCAGACGCTCGCCCAGACCCTGAAGGGCTTCCACTTGCAGTCGGTCGCACGCGTCAACCGCAGCAACCAGACCGCAGTTCGCATCAAGTACCTCGCGAAGTCCGCCTCTAATTCCGTCACCGGCAAGTCGGTGACTGACGCGGCCGAGCGCTACGTGTTCGTCCGCAACGGCAAGGAGGCGATCATCACGCTCGCCGGCCCGAACGGCGCCGACAACGTCGACGCGTGGCGGACGATGAGCAACTCGCTCAAGTGGGCGCAGTGACGCCGGTCCTGCACGCCAAGGACCTGTACCGCTTCTATCACGCAGGCGACGAAGAGACGCTCGCACTGCGCGGCGTATCGGTGGACGTCGAGGCTGGCGAACTGGTCGTCGTGACCGGGCCTTCGGGCTCTGGCAAGTCGACACTGCTCGCGTGCCTCGCGGGTCTCGACGAGCCGGACGGCGGAAGCGTGTGGATCAACGGCGAGCGGATTTCACGGCAGTCCGAGGAGGAGCGCGCCGCGATCCGTGGCCGCAACATCGGCCTGCTTTTCCAGCAGGACAACCTCGTCGGTCACCTGACGGTCGAGCGGAACGTGGCAATCGCCGCCACGCTGGCGGCTCGTCGCGACGGGCTGTCGGTCAACGTGTTGCTCGCGTCGGTCGGCCTGGCGGCGCGGGCGCGGCACCTGCCGCACCAGCTCTCAGGAGGCGAGCAGGCGCGTGCGGGGCTGGCCGTGGCCGTCGCCGGCGGCCGCCGTCTGATCCTTGCCGACGAGCCGACCGGCGAGCTCGACGACAGCACGACGGTGAGGATCGCCGGGATGCTGCGCGATCGCGCGAATGCGGGAGCAGCGGTGCTGGTCGTGACGCACGACGAAGCCGTGGCGTCGACCGCCGACCGCGGGCTGAACCTGCGGGACGGAGTGGTGACTACGTGAGCGAGGCAGCTTTGGTCGAGTGCGTGGGCGCCTCGCGCGTCTACGGGAACGGGTCGGCGGCGACGCTTGCGCTCGAGCCGTGCGACTGCCGAGTCGAGCCCCGCCAGCGGATCGCGCTAATGGGCCCGTCCGGCTCCGGAAAGTCGACGCTGCTTCACCTGATGGCTGGCCTCGACCAGCCGACGCAGGGCCGGGTCGACTGGCCGGCGATCGGGCCGCGCGAGGCGCTGCGGCCCGGGCCGGTGGCGGTCGTTTTTCAGGGACCGAGCCTCCTGCCGCCGCTCACCATCTTGGAGAACGTCCAGCTGCCGCTAATCCTGAACGGCTCGACGCCCAACGAGGCGGCGGCGCGGGCCGAGAACGCCCTCGAGGTTCTCGGGCTCACGGACCTGAGCGACAAGCTGCCGGAGGAGGTGTCGGGCGGGCAGGCCCAGCGTGCCGCGGTCGCGCGGGCGCTGGCAGGGAAGCCGACGCTCCTGCTCGCCGACGAGCCAACGGGCCAGCTGGACCACGCGGCTGCGCGCGAGGTAGTGGACGCACTGCTTGCAACGGCCGAGGCCTCGGGTGGCGCGCTCGTCGTAGCGACGCACGACCGCGAGGTCGCCGCCGCACTCGGCGAGCGGTGGGAGATCCACAGCGGGCGGCTTGGACGATGACCGCCGCTTGGCTACGTGGAGTCGCCGCAAGGCGGCGGGCGCGCCTCGCTGCCACGGCCGTTGGCGTCGCGGTCGCCGTCGCATTAATCGGCTCGATCGGCGCATTTCTCTCGGCCACGACCGCGCGCATGACAACGCGTGCCGTCGCGCGCGTCCCGGTCGACTGGCAGGTGGAGGTGACCCAGGGCGCGCACGCCAACCAGGTACTCCAACAGGTGCGAGCGCAACCGCACGTGCAGACGGCGCTCCCCGTCTCCTTCATGCGCACTCCTCATCTAACCGCGACGACCAACGGCTCCACCCAGACCACCGGGCAGGCGCGCGTCCTGGGCCTCCCGACCGGCTACGCGCGCGCATTCCCAGGCGAGCTCCGGGTCCTCAGTGGATCGCTCAAAGGACCGCTGCTGTTCCAGCAGACAGCCGCGAACCTCCGCGCACGTCCTGGCGACGTCGTGAGCGTCGCTCGGCCCGGCAACCGGCCGGCGAAGGTGCGGGTCGCGGGCATCGTGGACCTGCCCGCGGAGGACTCGCTGTTCCAGCAGGTCGGAGCGCCCGTCGGCGCCCAGCCACAGGCGCCGCCCGACAACGTCCTGATACTGCCTCAGCGGGATTTCGGACGCATCGCACACGGCGTGCCAAGCACGCAGCAGATCCACGTCGGGCTGTCGCACAACCTGTCAGGCTCGCCATCGGCGGCGTTCAGCGACGTCTCGGGCGCGGCCCGCAACCTGGAGACGAAGCTCGCGGGCGCCGGCCTCGTTGGCAACAACGTCGGCGTGGC
>DATBDN010000201.1:0-5374 GCA_036269895.1 Thermoleophilaceae bacterium | reverse complement strand
GTTTCCGGCGCCGGCCGCGAGGCAACCCAGACCACGCACTTCGTCTCGGTCGCGGAGAACGTGAATGCGTACAAGGTCGAGGGCCACCGGCATCGGGCGGAGCTCGAGCAGGAGCTCGGGACGTTTCCGATCACGTTCACGCCGCACCTGCTGCCGCTGGATCAGGGGCTGCTGACCTCGTGCTACGTCACTACCTCACGCGCGCTGTCGAAGGACGACGTCCGCGCGCTGTTCGAGGACGCTTACCGCGGCGAGGCGTTCATCGAGTGGGCGGACACTCCGCCTGGTGTGCGCGAGGTGCGCGACACGAACATCTGCCGGATCCATGCGACGGTCGAGCCCGCAACGGGGCGCGTGCTCGTCTTCAGTGCGATCGACAACCTGTGGAAGGGCGCGGCCGGCCAGGCCGTGCAGGACCTGAATCTGATGCTGGGGCTGCCGGAGACCGACGGGCTGGGAACGGTCGCCGGCTCCCGGAGTCGAGCCAGGCTGTGAGCTTCTTCAGCTCCCGCTGGGTGGACGCGCCCGGGCACGTCCGCGAGATCGATCCAACGCTGCTGCCCGCGGGCTTTCGGGCAGCAGGGGCCGCGGCGGGTATCAAGCCGGAGGGGCTCGACGTGAGCGTCCTCTTCTGCGAGTCGGCCGACGCCGTCTCGGCGGCGCGCTTCACGACCAACGCGCGGGTGGGAGCGCCGGTGATCGTCTCGCGCGAGTCGGCCCTCGAGCGGCTGCGCGCGGTGGTGGCCAACTCGGGCTGCTCGAACGTGGGAGACGGCGAGCGCGGGCTCGAGACGGCGCGGGCCATGCAGCGCGAGGCAGCGGGAGCGCTCGGGATCGAGCCCGCGCAGGTCGGGATCGCATCGACCGGAGTGATCGGCTGGGAGCTGCCGCGCGAGAAGGTGCTGGCGGGCATTCGCGAATGCACGGCTGGGCTGCAGAGCGATTCGGATGCGTTCAGCACCGCCATCCTCACGTCCGATTCCGCGCCGAAGCGCGGGTCGCTCGAGGTCGCCTTGCCATCCGGGGGGGCCGTCCGGCTGGCCGCCCAGGCCAAGGGCGCCGGCATGATCGCCCCTCGTCACGCGACGATGTTCTGCTTCATCCAGACCGACGCCGAGCTGGAGCGCCACACGCTCGATCTGCTCACCGGTGTCTGCGTCAAGCGCAGCTTCGACCGCATCTCCGTGGACGGCCAGCTGTCGACCAGCGACACGGTCTTCGCCATCGCCTCCGGCGCGTCCGGCGTCCGCATCGAGCCCGAATCGCAGGACGAGCTCGCCTTCGGCGAGGCGCTGGACGCGCTGCTGCGTCAGCTCGCGATGCTGATGGTCGCCGACGGCGAAGGCGCCAACCGCGTCGGCCGCATCATCGTCCGCGGCGGCCCGGACGCGGTGGAGCCGGTCGCGCGCTCGATCGCATACTCGCCGCTCGTCAAGACCGCGTTGCACGGCGCCGATCCCAACTTCGGCCGCATCCTCCAGGCGGCCGGCCAGGCGTGGCCGCCGGGCGACGCGTTCGTCGCCGACCTCGAGATCGAGGGCCTGCAGGTGGTGTCTGCCGGCGACGCGCTCGAAGTGGACATCGCCGAGCTCGAGCGGCGCGTGCAGGCGGCCGAGGTGGAGTACGCGCTCACGATCCCTGGCAGCGGCGGGGAAACGGAGGTCTACTTCAGCGACCTTTCGGAGGAATACGTCCGCTTCAACTCGGAGTACACGTCGTGAGAGATGTCGAGACGCTTCTAGAGGCGCTGCCGTACATCCGCGAGTTCCACGGCCGCACCGTGGTCGTGAAGTATGGCGGCGCCGCGATGACCGACCCGGTCCTGCGCGAGGAGTTCGCGCGCGACATCGTGCTCCTCAAGTACGTCGGAATGAACCCGGTGATCGTCCACGGTGGCGGCCCGTCGATCACGCGCTACATGGAGCGCCTGGGCATGGAGGTCAAGTTCGTCGAGGGCCTGCGCGTCTCCGATCCCGACACGGTCGAGGTCGCGAAGATGGTCCTCGTCGGCAAGGAGAACAAGGACATCGTCCTACGCATCAACCGCGCCGGGCAGCCGGCGGTCGGCCTGTGCGGCGACGACGGTCTGCTGTTCACCGTCCGCAAGCGCGAGCTCGCGTCCGGCGCCGACCTAGGCTTCGTCGGCGACATCGAGCGGGTGCACGTGGACGTGCTGAACCACATCGCGGAGGACTACATCCCGGTGATCGCATCGGTCGGCGCCGACACCGACGGTCACTCCTACAACGTGAATGCGGACGCCGCGGCTGGTGCGGTGGCGGAAGCGCTCGGCGCCTACAAGATCGTCTTCCTCACCGACGTGCAGGGCTGGCTCGGCGCCGAAGGCGAGCTGATCTCGGTCGCAAGCTCGACCCAGGTCCGGGCGATGATCGCCGACGTCTCCGGAGGCATGCGGCCCAAGCTCGAGGGCTGTCTCAACGCCGTCGACGGCGGAGTGACCAGCGCGCACATCGTCGACGGCCGCACGCCGCACAGCGTGCTGCTCGAGCTGTTCACACATGGCGGTATCGGGACGAAGATCACCGCATGAGTGTTACCGAGCTGCAAGCACTCGAGCGCGATTACCTGATGCCGACGTACGCGCGCAACCCGGTCGAGTTCGTTCGCGGTGAGGGGACGCGCCTGTGGGACTCGGACGGCAACGAGTATCTCGATTTCCTCGCCGGCATCTCGGTCACGCAGGTGGGCCACTGCCACCCGGCGGTCGTCGAGGCGGTCACGCGCCAGGCGCAGACGCTCATGCACGTGGGCAACCTCTTCTACACCGAGCCGCAGCTGCGACTCGCAGAGCGGCTCTCAAAGCTGGCCATCGGTGGCAAGGTCTTCTTCTCCAACTCCGGCGCCGAGGCGAACGAGTGCGCGATAAAGCTCGCACGCAGGCACCGGCCGGGCGGCGAGATCGTCGTGCTGGAGCACGCCTTCCACGGCCGCACGCTCGGAGCCCTGTCCGGCACCCCGCAGCGCGAGAAGCAGGAGCCGTTCGAGCCGCTCGTGCCGGGCTTCGTAGTCGTGTCGCGCGACGACCCGTCGGCGCTGGAGGACGCCATCGGCCACCGCACCGCCGCGATCTTCATCGAGCCGGTCCAGGGCGAGTCGGGCATCCACCCGATCGATCCGGTGATGCTGCTGGCGGCGCGCGAGGCCTGCGACCGCGAGGGCGCGCTGCTGGTGTACGACGAGATCCAGTGCGGCATGGGCCGGACGGGGACGATGTGGGGATTCGAGTCCGGCGGCGGTCCCGAGCCCGATGTCATGACGGTTGCCAAGGGTCTCGGCGGCGGGCTGCCGATCGGAGCCTGCATCACGTCTCCGCGCTACGGCGACACTCTGCAGCCCGGCGACCACGGCTCCACGTTCGCCGGCGGCCCGGTGATCGCCGCTGCCGCCAACGCCGTGCTCGACGTGGTCGACGACGAGGGCTTCCTCGCGGACGTGGCGGCGAAGGGTGAGCGCCTGGCCGCGGCCCTGCCCAGTCCGCGCGGCCGCGGCCTGATGCTGGCCTTCGAGGTCGAGGACGCACGCGACTTCGCGCGGCGCGCCCTTCTGGAGCAGCGCCTCGTGGTCAACGCCACGGGGCCGACAACGATCCGCCTGCTGCCGCCGCTGACCGTCTCCGAGGCGGAGATCGATGACGCCCTCGAGCGACTTCGTGCATTGTTCGGGGTCGCGTGAGCCCGACCGCGTCATACGAGGCCGACCCCGAGAACGTCGGGCGCGTCTGCCTGCTCTACTCGGGCGGCCTGGACACGAGCGTCATGCTCAAGTGGATTCAGGAGCAGTACGGCGCGGAGCTGGTCGCCGTGACGATCAACCTCGGGCAACCTGGAGAGGACTTCGATGTCGTACGTGGCAAGGCGCTTGACTTGGGCGCCATCGATTGCCGCGTCGTCGATGCGCGCGAGGAGTTCGCGCGGGACTATCTGGCGCCGGCGATCAAGGCCAATGCGCTGTACGGCGGCGGCTATCCGCTGTTCACCGCGCTGGCGCGGCCACTGATCGCGAAGGTCGCGGTCGAGGTGGCGCGCGAAACGGGCTGCGACACGATCGCCCACGGCTGCACCGGCAAGGGCAACGACCAGGTGCGGATCGAGGGCACGATCGCGGCGCTGGCACCCGAGCTGAAGATCATTGCGCCGGTGCGCGACTGGAAGATGGGCCGCACCGAGGAGATTCAGTACGCGCGCGACAACGGCATCCCGATCAAGGGCGGAACCGAGGTGCCGCCCTACTCGATCGACGACAACATCTGGGGTCGCTCGTCCGAGGGCCGCGTGATCGAGGACCTCAACGAACCGGCGCGACGGGACGTGTTCCAGCTGATCACGCCGCCAGAGGAGGCGCCGGACGAGCCGGAGGAGGTCGCGATCGAGTTCGAACGCGGCATTCCAGTCGCGCTGAACGGCGAGCGCCTTGGCCTGGTCGACCTGATCGAGCGCGCGGCCGAGATCGGCTGCCGCAACGGCGTCGGGTTCGTCGACCACATCGAGGACCGGATCGTCGGCCTGAAGGTGCGCGATCTCTACGAGGTGCCGGCGGCGGCGATCATCCTGACCGCGCACAAGGAGCTCGAGAAGCTCGTCTCGACGCGCCACCAGAACCTGTTCAAGCCACAACTCGAGAACCAGTGGGCGTTCATGGCCTACGCCGGCCTGTGGCACGAGCCGCTGATGGACGACATCAACGCCTACATGAACCGTGCGAACGAGCTCGTCACCGGCTCGATCTCGCTCAAGCTCTACAAGGGCAACGTGACGCCGGTCAAGCGCTCGTCGCCGCACGCGCTCTACGACGCGACGCTGGCGAGCTTCACCGAGTCCGGGGGCCTGTTCTCGCAGCAGGCGTCGCCCGGCTTCATCGAGCTGTGGACGCTGCAGTCGCGGATGGCCTACGCGGTCAAGAAACGGGCGGAGGAGGGCTGATGACCAAGAAGAACAACGCCGTGTTGAGCTGGCTCGCCTACGAGTTCTCGTGGTGGGTCATCAGGCGCTACATCCGGCGCAACCGCAGCAAGCTGATCGCAGCCGGTGTCGTCGGGCTGGTGGTCGTGGGTGGCGCGTTCGCTTCGCGCTCCGGTTCGGACTGACGCGTCCCCGGGAAACAACCCGGCATGAGTGGAACGCGCAGAAACACAGCGCTCGGCTGGCTGGTCTGGAAGGTCGGCTCCCGGGTCGCGAAGAGGAAGGCACGCCAGAACCGCGCGAAGCTGGGCGCCCTGGGCGTCATCGCGCTCGCGCTCGCAGGCGGCGTCGCGGCGACGCGCACCGGCTCCTGACTCAGGGGCAGGCCGGCAGGCCCTGACAGGTCTGCGCCAATTTGTCGACCACAGCGTCGACCTGCTTCGCGATCGGTGACG
>DATBDN010000200.1:0-3357 GCA_036269895.1 Thermoleophilaceae bacterium | reverse complement strand
AATGACCGACGCCACCCGCGTCGCCCGAGCAGCGCCCACCCTGACAACGCTACGCCGAGCGCGACGGCGGTACCGAAACCGAGCACGGTGTTGGCTGCGGAGACGCCCTGGGAAAGCGCTACCCCGGCTCCGATCACGGGAATCGAAAGCCCGAAGAGTGCCGTCATGATCAGCGTGGACGTCATCGCGACTCGTTCCTCGGGGGCGGCAGCCTCGAGCACGATTCCGGCCGTGCCCTTGAAGACGAGACCTGCGCCGGCGCCGATCAGCGCGCCGCCCGCAAGAAACAGCACGAGGCTCGGCGTCGAGAGACGGACGGCCGCCACGAGCAGCGCAAGACCGGCCAGCATCGACGTCACCCCGAGTGCGAGCACGCGGGATGCTCGCAGCTTTCCCGTCGCGAGCTGGGACACCACCCCTGACGAAAAGACAAGGAACAGCGTCGCTCCCGCGAGGGCGTGCGAGGGTCGGTCAAAGGTCGTAGCCAGGAAGCTCCCGGAGAGGCCCGCAAAGAGCCCTGTCGCCGAGAAGGCCGCAATCGTCGCAGCCGCTGCAGTGCCCGGAATGCCGGCAACGGCCAGTGACACCTTCGCGTGGGGGTTCGGCTTACCGGTTTCCGGAGCGGCCGCCAGGCCCACGAGCGCGAGCGCGCCGAGCCCGATGAAGAGCACGTAGGGCAGGGTGAGCGGCAGGCTGGTCCACTCGGCCAGAACGCCGGCGACGAGCGGGCCGACGCCCAGGGCGCCGATGTTCACCGACGTTCCGATCGTCCGAGCGCGCACGACGGACGCGTTCGGATCGTCTCGAAGTCGTAGCTCGATGAGGTACGTGACGGCGGTTCCGGCGGCGAGCCCGACGGAGACCCCTGAGAGCACGCGCCCCACGAGCAACCCCGGTAGGGCCTTCCAGACGCCGATCACGCCTGCCGCCACCATCATCGTCGCCACCCCGCCGAGCATCGCTCCCCGACGGCCGATGCGCGCAACGACGACGTGCTCACACAGCAGAGCGGCGATCGCGCCGCACGCGAACACCGCATAAACCACCGTGACGGTCAGAGTCGAAAGGTCGTCGCGCGTTCGGTACAGGCCGTAGAGCGGGCTCGGCAAGGTCGCAAATGCCATCACGACCAGAAAGGCGAACGCCACCGTCCAGAACGCGGCACCGGGCCGTCGGCCGACTGCGGCCGACATTGCGTACGCCTCGCCGGTCTCCACCCTGCGCGGTCCTCTCACCGGCCGGCCGTCGCGATCGCAGAGGCGGCCTGCGTGATCGCGGTGAGGATCTGCGGGGAGGGGCCAGAGCTCCACGCCCGCCACGCCGATCGTGCGGCACCTGGCAAGAGCGACGACCTCTGTGTCAACGCGGGGAGAGGGAGTGAGGTGCGGCCGAACATCTTGCCGTCGATGGTCGCTCCCGGTAGGCACGGAGCACATCCCGGCCACCCACAAACAGCGTTGGACGGTAGCCGCAATGACGGCTCGCAGCCAGCTCGCCTCCTACGCCTGGGGCGCCGCCACCGTAATCTTCGTGATCGGCGCGCAAAGCTCGTCGCCGACCCCGAAGCGGCCAGCGAGCGCATCTACGAGCACAGCCTGCTACTCGAGGACGCCCGCGCCTACGCCGCCTACGGACAGAACAGCGTCGTCGGAAAGATCCTCGAGATCCACCAGGAGACACCCGGCCGCATCCACGTGGTCCTCATCCGACAGGTCGTCGGCTTCTGACGTGCGCGACACGACCAAACCAAAGCGTGAGTCGCCGGTAGCGCCCGCTCGACGATCACGACATCGGGTCGCGGGTTTCGCTCGCTGTCGAAGGGTTCGAGTCCGGAAGAGGGGTCGGCAAAAGCCACGCAAAGATTGTTAGACGGTCGGCATCGGCTCCTTGATGCCGTGCCGCAGCAGCCAGCGGTTGACTGGCCAGCTGGTCACGAAGCCGAGCATCATTCCGATCTGCATCAGGAACCAGTGGCTGGAGCTGGCGATCGGCGCCTTCCAGATCAAGTACTGCGCCAGCGCCATCCAGCCGAATAGGCCGATCTCGAAGCTGAGCACCGAGAGCGTGTCCGACTTGATCGCGTCCCCAAGCGGCGCCAGCCGGCCGACCTGACCCCGCAGTGGTGCGATCACGAAGTACTGGAAGAGGATCCCGAAGATCCAGGCGAGCGCCAGGTCGAGGATGTATTCGGGACCGAGCTCCGCTGTCGAGCCGATCGTCCATGCGGTCGCCCAGACGATCCACTCGCCGACGATGTCCCCGAGCACGCAGCCGGCGCCGCAGTGGCTGTCCGAGAGCGATACCTGCCACAACGAGTCGCGGGCGCCCTCCTCCAACCCGGCCATGTGCATGTGCATCCGCTTGCGGGACATCCGCCGTCCGCGCGCGAAATACGCCCAGAGAGCGATCGGCCCCATGTAGAGCGCAGTGAGCGGAAAGGCGAGGTTCATGATCGCCATGTGCTGCCGGTTGCCCAGCACGACGATGTCGGCGACGATCACGAGCGCGGAGGCGAACCCGAGTCCCAGCGCCACCCATGCGAGGACCTCAAACCAGCTCGGCGCCACGCGCAATCACTACACGAACTAGGTCGGACGTGGATCCGAACTCTGGTAAGGAGGAGCGTTGCGCCCGCTAGTCACCGCTGGCGAACGACCTCCCCTCTGAGAAGGAGGAGGTCGACTCCCGGGTGCCTACGAGCTCAGACGAGCGTCGCGTCGTCGGCGCGGCGGACTGTCCCCCCTTTGACGACGTCGGCGTAGACGCCGCCGTTCGCCTGGTTGTTCTGCGCTGCGGTGCGCAGGATGCCGGCATCTTTGGGGAGGTCTCCCTGCGGCAGCGTGGTCATGACGCAGCGAGGACACGGGCCCGTAATCCGCAGGCGAATCTCGTCGCCGATCGCGAGCGTCCGGCCGATCCAGTCGTTCTCGACGAAGCCCTGCTGATCCGGTGCCGTGGACACGACGATGTTCGGCCGAAAGCGCGGCACCTCGAAGCGTCGCTCCGGATACAGCGCACGCAGACGCTCGATCGTCGCAGTCGTCAGCAGATGCACCACGGCAAGATCGAAGAACGTTCCCGCCGGCAGCTCCCACTCGGTCACGGTGTCCCTGTAGTCCAGACCCTCGATATCCGGCCAGTACTCCTCCGCTTGGGCGGCCGACGATTCTCGATCGTGTTGTGCCTCGGCAAACGCGACCTCGCGGCCGAGCGCCCTCGACAGGACCTGCGCCACATCGGGCTGCTCGCTCGTCACGACCGTGCCGTCGGGCAGCGTCAGCCGCACGGCGGGCAGTTTCGATCCGCTCTCCGGCGGCTCGACATAGGCCGCGTGGAAATCGAAGAAGTTGCCCCACT
>DATBDN010000199.1:0-3636 GCA_036269895.1 Thermoleophilaceae bacterium | reverse complement strand
CGCGGCGGCGGCCGAGGAGGGCCTGCCGCTGTGGCGCTACCTCGGCGGCGACGCGGCGCACATCCTGCCGGTGCCGATGATGAACGTCCTCAACGGCGGGGCCCACGCCGACAACGCGGTCGACTTCCAGGAGTTCATGATCGTCCCGGTCGGCGCGCGGACCTTCAGCGAGGCGCTGCGCATGGGCTCCGAGGTCTTCCACCACCTGAAGCGGACGCTGCACGACAAGGGCCTCTCGACCGCCGTCGGCGACGAGGGCGGATTCGCCCCCGACCTGAACTCCAACGAAGAGGCGCTCGATGCCCTGATGGCCGGGATCCGCGCCGCCGGCTACGTCCCGGGCGACCAGGTCGCGATCGCGCTCGATCCCGCGGTGTCGGAGCTCTACCACGACGGCAACTACGTGCTCGAGCACGAGGGGCGCACGCTCAGCGCCGACCAGCTCACGAGCTACTGGGCCGAGCTCGCCGGCCGGTTCCCGATCATCTCGATCGAGGACGGGATGGACGAGGAGGACTGGGCGGGGTGGTCGACGCTCACCGAGCGCCTCGGCAATCGCCTCCAGCTCGTCGGCGACGACCTGTTCGTCACCAACAGCGACCGCCTGCAACGCGGGATCGACCAGAACGTGGCGAACTCGATCCTGATCAAGGTCAACCAGATCGGCACGCTCACCGAGACCCTCGAGGCCGTGAAGATGGCCGACGAGGCCGGCTACACCGCCGTCATGTCCCACCGCTCCGGCGAGACCGAGGACACGACGATCGCCGACCTGGCCGTTGCGACCGGCTGCGGTCAGATCAAGACCGGCGCGCCCTCGCGTTCCGACCGGGTCGCAAAGTACAACCAGCTCTTGCGAATCGAGGAAGCGCTCGGTGGCGACGCCGAGTACCCGGGCCGCGGGGCTTTCCGAGTCAGCGTCTAGCGCCGCCGAAGGAAAACGCCGCGCGGCCACGAAGGCCGCACACGTGAACGCCTATGCACGAGCAGCCGCGCGCCCGAACATCCGCTGGGATCGGCTCGGCCGGGTTTTCCTGCTTGGCGTCCTGTTCGTGATCCTGCTCATGTACGTGAGCCCGCTGACGCGCTGGGTGACGCAGAAGAACACCGCGAAAGAGGACACCACCGAGCTGCGTCAGCTCGAAACGACCAACGCCGGTCTGAAGGCGCGCCTGAAGTCGCTGCAGTCGCCCCAGGCGCTCGAGCTGCGGGCGCGCAGGCTCGGGATGGTCAAGCAGGGCGAGCGTGCGTTCGTCATCGAGAACCTGCCTCGCTAACTTGGGCGGGAGTGGCGTATCCACTCGAGACAGCGGTCTTCCAATGGGAGCAGGGGGCTCGCCGATTGCGGGAAGCGGACACCCGCGAGGCACGGCGCCGCGTCGATCTCGTGCTCGACCGGCTACGCCGCCGCCTCGGCTCGACCTTCACCGCCGAGGAGCTGGCGGATGAATACGGCCGCGGGACGGGCTGGGCCGACGAGCTGTCCGGCATGGAGAGCTGGATCGTCGACGCCGCCTTCCACCGCTATCTGCGCGAGGCGCGCAACTACGCCGGCGGCAGGGCTCCCGTGGAGCCCGATCCGCGCTAGCTCTCGTCGTTCTCGTCGTCGGCCGGGCTGTCGCCGTTCGAGGAGTCTTCGTCCTCGCCGGCGCGCTTGATCACGATCCGGTCGGCCTCGATAACGACCGTCACAGGCCGGTGGCCTGCCCAGTGCTCGGCGTAGACGGGATCGTCCTGGACCGCGGGATCAAGCCAGAGGCCGTAGCCCTCCTCGCCGTGGTCGAAGGTGCCCTCGAGCTCGCGGCGGCGACCGCCGCTCCGGCGCCCGCGCCCGCCACGGCGGCCGCGACGGCGTTTCGGCTTGTCCTCGGCGTCCTCCTCGTCGTCCTCGTCCTCCTCGGACTCGGCATCGAGGGCAGCCGCGACGAGCGCATCGTCCTCGGCGCGCAGGTCGAGATCGTCGTCGAGCGCGACAGGGCCCTCGGATTCGCCGCTCTCAGGCGCCTCCAGCTCGTGGTCGCGCTTGAACTGGCGCAGATCCTTAACAGAGACCTCGAGCTGATGGGCGATCCAGGCGTCGGTCCGGCCCTGTCGCACCCACGCCCTGATCTGGTTCAGCTGTGGACGCAGGGATCTGGGTGCCATCGGCGGGCCAATCTAGCGGACGGGTGCAAGAAGTCGTTTGCCAATCCCGTTCCGGGTATGACAGGAGCACGGCACGAAGCAGGGAGGCAACACGATGTTGGTCCTCACCAGGAAAAGCAACCAGAGCATCATGATCGGGGACGACATCGAGGTGTCCGTTCTCGCCGTGATGGGGGAGAAGGTCCGAATTGGGATCTCAGCTCCCCGGGAAGTTCCGGTCTTCCGGAAAGAGGTCTACCTCGAGATCAAGCTGGACGAGACCGAAGGCGATCAGCGTGAGGCTGTCGCCCGGGCGCTCGAGCAGTTGAAAAGCGGCTAGCCCCGGCTCGGCAGCTAGCCCATCACAGCGGCGAGCACCTGGAACATCACGATCGTCACGATCACGGCGGTCGCGATGATCGAGGTGATCAGCAGGACGAACCTGGCGGTGCCCGCCTTGCGAGTGCGCTCGCGCCTACGGGCGCGGGAGCGTGCTGCGGCGTCGCGCCGCAGCCGCTCCGCCCGCTGACGTTCTTCGACGGTCTGCTCGGCCAGGGCAGCTTCGAACTCGGCGTACGAGCGCCGCATTCGTTCCGTTTTCGGGGCTCTGGCTCTGGCCGGGCGCGCCGCCATCAGGCTCCTGCCGGCTGCGCCGCCTCGGCGTCTTCGTAGACCTTCACGAACCGCAGGTAGTTGTCGGCGACCTGCTTCGACGCCGCCGCGCGGTCCAGCGAGCTGTTCAGGTAGCCCGTGAGCGGGTCACCCCAGATCGAACGGCCAATCGCGAACCCGATGAAGCCCTCGACAGGCGCCGCCTGCCTGAGCCAGTGGTCGACCTTGTCGTCGCTGGCGCCGCGGCCCAGCAGCACGCAGACGACGCCGTCGCGGCCGCCATTGCGGGACTGCTCGGCGAGCATCTGGCAGTCCGAGCGCTCGTCCACGCCCTCGATCTTCCAGATGTCGACCTCGATGCCGGCGTCCTGGATGCCGGCGATGGCCCGCCGCATCAGCTCCGGGCGGAGCTCCGCGTCATAGCGGTCCGTGTCGCCGCCCACCTGCTCCAGCTGGGCGTCGGTGGCCGGCACCAGCAGCTCGAAGAGGAACTTGCGGTCGTGCTCGTGGAGCCAGTCCGCGAGCACCTTCAGCCTCTCCAGCTGGCGCTTGTTCATCTCCGTGTCCGGGTCGTCCGGGTTGTAGCGGACGAGGACCTTCGAGAAGTCGGGATCGAACTTCTCGATGTGGGCGCCGAAGTCCTCGCCGTACTGGAAGTCGAATTCGTTCTGGCCGGATTTCTCGACCGGCATGGCCAGCTTGATCCCGTGTTCCTTGGCGCGACGCGGAACCTCGCCGCCGAACTGCTCGTCTACCAGGGCGCCGGTCCCGCTCGGCTCAGCGCCCTGCTGCAGCGCCAGCTCGAGGCCCTCGTAGATGAGCGTCTTCGCATCGGTGATGCGATCGGTGTCCTCTTGCGTGATGTCGTCGCCGAGGCCGAACCACTTCTTTTGGAACGAA
>DATBDN010000198.1:0-12138 GCA_036269895.1 Thermoleophilaceae bacterium | reverse complement strand
GAGGAAGTTCGCGCCCGCGTTGCCGCTGTAGGCGATCTCGAAGAACTCGGCAGTTCGCAGGGAGGGGCGGACCTCCCAGCGAATGCGCGCGTGGCCGTCGCCGCCCATCTGGTGGGTCGTCCCGGCCGGGACGTCGAAGCTCTCGCCCTCTCCGTAACGCCGTTCCGCGCCGTCGATGACCGTCCGCACGCCGCCCTCCAGCACGGTGAAGCGCTCGTCCTGGTTGGGGTGGTGGTGCTTGGGCGGGAGGTCGCCAGTGCCCTCGTAGACCGCCTCCATCGCGAGCAGGTCGGGCTCGAGGGTGATGATCTCGAGCTTGATTCCGGGACGTTGGTAGAGGTCGCCTGCGCCGGCCATCGGGCGAGCGTAGCCTCGCTACGTACGGTATGGAGGACGAGCATCTAGGCATCGGCAGGCTTTGCCCGCACTGCGGCGTCCGGGCCGACACGCTCGGAAGCGCCTGTCCGGCCTGCGGCAAGCCATACGCGCCGCGCGGCGGCCTGCTCGACCGGGTCCCCGTCCCCGGCGACGTGCTCGAGAGCAGCGTCTACGGCGTGCGCCTGATGTTCCTCGCGTGGATCGCGCTGATCGGCCTCGCGATCTGGTTCCTGATCAAGCAGCCGGTAACGGGCATCCTGGTGCTCGCGGTCGCATTCGTCGTCCTGGTGGCGGCGATCGGCGTGGCGAACGCCCTGACCGACCGCGGACGCTAAGCCCCGGGCTCCGGCGGCGCCGGGCGCCGGCGGAGCGCGCGTTCCATCCGCGTGACCGCATCGCGCACCGCCGCCTGCAGGTGCTCGGGCGGGTCACCGTGGAGCGCTGCGTTGGCGGCGGCCCCGATCTCCCCGCGCGCCGCTGCCAAGTCGCCCTCCGGGTCGGCGTCCGCGGGCAGCTCGGCCAGCAGGGCCTCGAGGGCGATCCGCGCCTGAAGCGCTGCCTCGCGCGGCCGGTGCGCCTCGACGTCGGCACGCGCTCGCAGCACCAGCTCCTCCGACGCGAGCAGTTGGTCGCGCCCGGACAGGATCGCCGCCAGCCGCTCGCCGGGGCCGATCGTGTCGCCGCGGCGAGCGCGTGAGAGCCCGCCCACCTCGGTACGGGGCAGCTCGAGCGCGTCGTCGAAGCGACCCTCCGCGACCAGATCGCCGACTCCGTAGCCGACGCGTGCGACGAGTGCGTGGGCGGGGGAGACCTCGGCCGACGCCCACGGGTCGGTCGCGGCGGCACGGTGCGCGCGCAGCATGCGGTTGAGCTCCGCGGCGCCGAGCCGCGCCTCCTCGAGCAGCGCGTCGTGGTCGCGCTTCAGCGCCGCCAGCCACGCCTCGGCCTCGAGCTCTGACGCGAACGGCTCCGCGGCGATCATCGTGGCGCGTGTGGTGGGCACGGGCTCAGGCTCGGCGGCACCGACCTTGCGCGGCCGCCGCCGGCCGAGCAGGCGCCGTTCGGGCGCGCCGAGCGTCTTCAGTGCGATGACCGATTGGGGCGTGCCGTCGGGGCCGCCGCGCACCAGGTAGCGGCCGTCGGGCGGGCCGAGCATGAAGCCGAACTCGAACTGCGTGAATCTGAAGGTCTGACTAATCGTTACCGACGGGGGCCCCGTGATCCGTCTTGGGGACCTTGATCGAATACTTCGACGGCTTGGTCGGCACGACCGGGTTGTCGATCTTCGACAGTCGCGAGATCAGGTTGTTCCACTGGCCCGGCTTGAGCACGGCGAGCGCCTGCATGCCGAGCTTCGCGTTCGTCCCGAAGAGCGGCTTGAAGCCGACGTGGATGTGATCCGCGTGGTCCGGGAGCGCCAGCGTGTTGGCGCCGTAGTCGAGCAGCGAGATGATCTGGTGGGGCATCATCGTGCCCTGCAGCGTCATCAGGCGGCGCACCACCTGGTCGGCGATTCCGCCCGGATCCTGGTGGCCCAGGATCGGGATGCCGTTCACCGCCGAGATGTCAACCGCGTTGCCAGTCCAGTGCTCGGAGACATTGCCCGATGTCGTCATCTCACTGTGCCCGCTCTTCAGGCAGCTGACGGTCGGGTTGAAGCCCGACTCGGCCAGGTACTCCAGCGTGGCCAGCACGCGCCGGTCGATCTGGCCGGTGCGGATGTCGTCGCGGCCGCCCTGGTAGATGTCGATGCGCGGGTCGTTCAGCACCCGGCGCTCGAGCATGCTCTTCGGCAGCAGCATGACCTGGCCGATCGACAGGTTGTCGTTGCCGTTCGGGTCGTAGAGGGCGTTACGGCCAGACGCGCGATAGATAGCGGTCGCCTCGAGCAGCTTCCAACCGTCGAGGATCGGCTTCGGATCGATCAGCGGCGCGCCCTTGCCGGCGGGCCGGATCTGGAAGTAGATGTGCGCGGCCTTCGTCGGGCTCGGGCGGCCGACGCGGCCGAGCACGGTGCCGCCAACCACATGGGAGCTCTTCTTCAGGCGCGCGAGCCGCATTCGCTTCGGGTCGAAGCGGAGGGGGCGCGACGAGACGTTGTCGAAGGTGGCGTAGGCGCCGCGCTTGGCCTTGCTGAGCAGGACCTGCTCGAGGCCGCCGGCGTCCTTCGCGCCCGCGCGCGTCGGATGCGCGAACAGTCGCTCGCGCTCGACGGCCTGCGGCGCTGGTGCAGGAGCCGCGTGAGAGGCTGCGATGCGCGTCTTCTTGGCCTTCGCTGCCACGCGCTTCTTCGCGGTGCTGGTCGCCGTCGGCGCGTTCACTTGGCGCCCGGCGCTTGCCGGAGTAGTTGGCTTCGGATCGTGGCGCTTCTGCTGCTGGTTCGCCTGCAACGCCTTCGCGGTCGTCTTCAGCTTGCTCAGGTCGGCCTTCGGGACCGGGTACAGCTTCGAGACGCGACCAAGGTTGCCGTAGGTGTACTGGTTGCCGTACACGTCTTGGAGCACCACGTAGCGGCCGATCTTCTTCGAGACGCCAATCTTCTTGACGACCCCGTCGTTGACCGCCACAACGGGCGCGCCACGGCGCGCGAAGATGTCGATGCCGACGCGCTGCGAGTTCGACCCGATCACGTTCGCGGCGTTGGCGCCGCGCTTCACGCGCTTGATCGCATCCTTCTCGGCCAGATCGTCTGCGTAGCGCGCGCGTGCGTATACGGGGAAGTGACCCTCGGTCAGGCCGGTGAGCGATCCGACGAGGTCGGCGGGCACGCCGGCGATCATCCGCGCGCGCAGCATCACGGAGTCGACGTACCAGGTGGCGTGGTTGTAGGAGAAGATCGCCTTCTGGATGTCCTGGTCGCCGCCGGCGGCGCGAAGGTAGCGCGCGGCGCTGAAGATCGCGTCGACCGGGTTGAACGGGTCCTTGCGGCCGTCCTTGTTCGCGTCGACGCCCCAGCTCTTCCAGGTCGACGGCAGGAACTGCATCCAACCAACGGCGCCGGCCGACGAGACGTTCAGGTTGCGCCCGTAGTCGGTCTCGATCTCGTTGATCGCGGCGAGGACCTCCCAGCGGATCCCGTACTGGATGCCGGCGGCCTGGTAGATCGGGAGCAGGAAGATCGGCACGCGGAACTTCTGGATCACGAAGTTGGGCACACCCGAGGCAACCGCAGGACCGGGAAGCGCGTCGAAGAAGGTCGGGTTGGTCGCCGCCGGCGAGCCGTCCGGGTTGCGCAGCTTCTCGTTGACCTTGTCGAGCTTCTTCTTGACCTCACGCTGTGGTTCAGCGTTGGGGATGTCGCCGAGCGCGTTCGGCTTGGCCTTCTTCTTGTCGCCAGAGCCGGCCTGGGATCCGCCCTTGTCGGATGCGTTCGGGATCTGGTCGGGCGTCGTGGTGATGTCGCCCGGCTGCTGCCCGCCGCCACCACCGCCGGTCGGGTTGCTCGGATTGCTGGGGTTCGGCGCGGGAGAGCTCGGCGACGTCGGGTTCGGCACTGGGACCGGCGTCGTCACGGTCGGCGTCGGCGGCGGAGCCGGCAGCTGGACCTGGTCGAGCGGCGTACCGGGCGGGACGTCGACGGTCACCGTCGTGAGCGAGCCGTCGGCCAGGCGGACGGTAACGGTGCGGAGCTCGGCGTTCGCGGGCGTCGCAGGCACGGTGAAATACGCAACGGTGGCCGCTACGAGCGCTGCAGTCAGCAGCACAAATCCGAGCCTTCTACTCATCCGCGCTGAACTTCTCCTCCCGGACCGGCACCGGGAGTGACCCGGATTGCGGCCAAGCTATCAGAACGTCCATATTCCTCGCCTGCATCGGCTTTTGACCGATGGGACATGAATCTCCTCATCCTTTGTCATGTAAACGGGTGAGGGACCCAAAAGTTGATGCTCGGAACTCCAGTTGCAGGCGTTTGTTATCCGACACCCATCGTCTAACCCTCGAGTAAAGGTTTAGTCCTGCATCTTCCCTTGCGATTCCGGACCTGTTGGATATGTTGCGGCGCGTGGACGACGCCCAAGACCCCGGCATCAAGCAGAAGCTGCAGCGACAGGGTGAGGAGGCGCTTGGCAGGCTGGCCGAGGAGCTTGCGGCGAACTCGGTTGTGACCGGCGCTCTGCAGCGGGCCTTCGAGGCGCGCGAGAAGGCCGTAGCGGCGCAGAACGTGGCGATGGGGGCGCTGAACATCCCCTCCGCTGCCGACATCGAGCGGCTCACCCGGCGGTTGCGCTCGGTGTCACAGCGCCTCGAGGCGATCGAGGACACGCTCGACCGCGTTGAAGAGCGCCTGCACGGGGTCTCGCAGGCCACCGGTGGCGGCCAGGACGAGCAGGTTTTGGAGCGGCTCGACGAGGTGGCGCGCGACATCGCCGCCCTTCGCGAGGCGCTGGCTCCGGCGGATCAGCCGGTGCCGCGGGCCCAGGAACGGCTCTCGGTCAGCGAGTAAGCGCGGCCCAGGCGGCGTCGCCGAGCCGGATCCCGAGCGCCTCGAGGTCGTCGGGCGCGATCCGCCGGCGCCCGTTGGTCAGCTCGTCGGAGACGCCGAGCACCGCGGCCGCGCGGGCGCCGCGCAGCTTCGCGACTTGGAACAGGGTCGCGCATTCCATCTCGACGACGTCGCCGCCGCCCGTGTCGGCGTTGCCGTAGAACAGGTCGACCGAAGCGGCCACCACGCTCGGCGCAACCGCGGCGCATGCCGCGCCCAGCTCGCGATCGGGGAGCGCGCGCGTATCCGCGCCGAGGGCGCGGCTCGTCCCGTCGAGCGCGAGGGCGGCCTCGGGAGCCACTACGTCGCCGATCGCGTGAGCGCTGGTGAGCGCGCCGCACGTTCCGATCCGTATGAACCTGCGCGCGCCGAGTGCTATCAGCTCCTCGACGACGATCGCCGCACTCGGGCCACCCATGCCGGTCGCCTGGATCGTCAGCAGCTCGCCGTCGCGGGCCACACCCGTATAGCCCCAGAGGCCACGGTGGTGGTTGAACATCTTCGGCTGCTCGGTCAGCTCCTGCGCGACCGCGAGCGCGCGGTGTGGGTCGCCGGGCAGGAGCACGCGCTCTGCCAGCTCCGTCGCGGGCTTCAGGTGGATCGCGGCGGATGCACCGGGCATGCCGTCGAATCTATGGAAGACTCCGCCCCGGCGATGGCCTCCAGGAAGACACCACAGGAGCAGGTCCAGGCAACCCTGCGCGAAGCCGTCGACCGGACGGTCTCGGTCGGGCACCAGACGCGCTCGCGCGCACAGGACGCGGTCGACGACCTGGGCAAGGCGGCGGGCCGCTTCCGGCAGCAGATCGAAGGCCGCGCTCCGGCTACGCACGACGAGCTCGGCGCGATCCGGGAGGAGCTGCGCGCGCTGGCGCGCCGGATCGACAAGCTCGAGAAGAAGGCGACGGCCAAGAAGAAGAAGTGAGCGGCCGGCGAGTCCTGATCACAGGCGTCGCGACTCGCCTCGGCACCGAGCTTGCGCGCAGGCTGGAGCGCGAGCCGAGCGTCGAGTACGTCGCCGGCCTCGACGTGCGCCCGCCGCGCGCGCGGCTCGAGCGGACCGACTTCATCGACGCCGACATCCGCAACCCGGTGATCGGCAAGCTGATCCCCCAGTGCGAGGTGGACACGGTCGTCCACAACCAGATCGTCCGGCAGCCCGGCGGCGGGATCGCCGCGCGCGCGATGCACGACATCAACGTCATAGGCACCTTGCAGCTGCTGGCCGCGTGCGAGCAGTCGCCGACGATCCAGGCGGTGGTCGTGCGGGGTTCGGCCGGCATCTACGGCGCGGAACCCGCCGCGCCGCAGTTCTACACGGAGGAGATGGCACGCCTGTATCCGCTGCGCACACGCTTCCAGCGCGACGTCGGCGAGATCGAGAACTACTTCGAGGGTTACGCGCGCCGGCACCCGGAGGTGGTCTGCACGATGCTGCGCTACCAGCCGTCGGTCGGGCCCGGAACCGACAGCCAGGTCACGCGTTATCTGGCAGCGCCGCTCGTCCCGACCTTTCTGGGCTTTGACCCGCGGCTGCAGTTCCTGCACGAAGCCGACGGCATCGAGGCGTTGTTGGCTGCCATCCGCAAGCCCGTGCGCGGTGCGGTCAACGTGGGCGCACCCGGCACGATCGGCCTCACGCGGATGCTGCGCCTGGCGGGGAAGGTGAGCGTCCCGGTCCCCACGCCCGCCTTCACGACGACGCTGAACGCCGGCCGCCGTCTCGGCATGCCGCCGATCTCGCCGGACTTCCGCCGGCTGCTGAGGTTCGGACGGGCGGTCGACCTGACGCGCCTGACCGAAGAAGTCGGCTACTTCCCGCGCTACTCGGCGAGCGAGGCGATAGAGGACTACGTGAGTCATCAGAACGGCCGGCGAATCATCCCGTCGCTTCGGCGCCTGGCGGTCGGCGTGTGAGCACGCGGCCGTCGAGCACCGGTACTGGCGCGCGGCGCGAGTTCCGGCCGGGTGCTGGTGGAGCACGCCCAGACACCGGCGGCGTCGGCGGCGGCGTGCCGCCGTTCGGCCCGGCGATCGCGTTCCTGCGCCGCCTACGGGAGGGGATCGAACGCGGTCCCGTAGCGGTGCCCGGTGCCGCCGCCGGCGCCGTCACGTTGTTCCCGCGCGAGGTGCGCGAAGCGCTCGACCGAGCGTTGCAGCGAGCCGCCGGCGACTACACCGAGGACGAGTGGGGCTTTGACGAGGAGTTCGCCGTCGCGTTGCGGCCGGTGCTCGACTTCCTCTACGAGCGCTGGTGGCGTGTCGACACGACCGGCGTGACGAACGTGCCGTCGACTGGGCGCGCGATGCTCGTCGCAAACCACGCGGGGATCCTGCCGTGGGACGGCACGATGCTCTCGCTGGCGATCCAGCGCGAGCATCCGCATCCGCGCTTCCCGCGCTTCCTCGTGCTGGACTGGGCGTTCACCCTGCCGTTCGTCTCGGTCGCGATGCGCAAGGTTGGCGGTGTCGTCGCGTCGCCCTACAACGCGTCGCGGCTGCTCGAGGAGGACGAGCTCGTCGCAGTGTTCCCGGAAGGCGCGAAGGGCGCGGGCAAGGACTTCTCCGAGCGCTACCGCCTGCAGCGGTTCGGCCGCGGCGGCTTCGTGGAGATCGCGCTGCGTTCCGGCGCGCCGATCATTCCCGTCGCGGTCGTCGGCAGCGAGGAGATCTATCCGAAGATCGGCGAATCGCGCCTGCTGGCGCGCGCCCTCGGCGCGCCGTACTTCCCGATAACGCCGACGTTTCCGCTGCTCGGCCCGCTCGGAACGATCCCGCTGCCGTCGAAGTGGCGACTCGAGTTCGGCGCGCCGATTCGCACCGACACGTTCGGCGCGAACGCCGCCGACGACCGCGCGGTCGTTTTCGAGTTGTCCGAGCGGGTGCGCGACGAGATCCAGCGGATGGTCTACGAGAACTTGGTGCGTCGCGGCGGCGCGTTCATTTAGGCTCCCGCCAAATGGGGAGCCCGAAGAACGCCAAAGAGTTCCGCGAGGTCATGAACCGCGTGTTCCAGATGATGAGCACCGACCCCGACATGGGCCCGAAGCTGCGCGACGCCGAGACTCCGCAGCGCTTCGAGTTCCCCGACCTCGACCTGGTCGTGAACATCACCGCCGCCGACGACAACAGCGATGGCAACAACCTGGTGTGGGAGTGGAGCGACGACGTCGACTGGGAGGCCGAAGTGAAGATGGAGATGAACTCGGACGTCGCCAACAAGTACTTCCAGGGCAAGGAGAACGTGGCGATGGCGATCGCTCGCCGGCGCATCAAGACGAGCGGCAACGTCAAGAAGGCGCTCGCGCTGATCCCGATCACGAAGCCCGTCTACGCGATGTACCGCGAGATGCTCGAGGAGGAGTACCCGGACCTTGTCGCGTGAGCATTCCTTCGACTTCACGGTCGAAGGGCAACTGCTGACGGACGTGGGCGGGACACTGCCGAACCCGGTGCTCTCGACGCCGGGAATGGTCGCGATGATGGAGCGTGCCGCGGCGATCTGCGCAGCGCAGGAGCTTGACGGGCGCGGCTTCACGGTTGGGTTCGAGGTGTGCATCCGGCACTTCGGCGCGGCTGGCGAGGGCGCGGGCTGCACGGCAAGCGCCGTGCTGCGAGAGGTGATCGACGGCCGCAAGTTCAAGTTCGACGTCTCGGTGTCGGAAGGCGACCGGGAGATCGGCTCGGGCACGCACGAGCGCCGCATGCCGCGCGGCGTGGGCGGCGACGACGAGGCCGGAATCCCGGCCGAGCCGCCCGCCGCCGGCTAACGCGAAGCCACTCTCGCTACGTAGACGGCAATAGTTGCCGTTAACGTCGCACGAGTGCGGGCGGACCGCGTTCTCGTCGTCATGTCGCTCGTGCTCGCCCTGGTCGCCGCCGTGCTCGTAACCGGCCCGTTGCATGCGAGCCGCGACCCCGCAGCCTTTCCGTACGTGTTCACGCCGGCGGTCGTGACCCTTCTGCCACTGGCGAGCGATCGGCTGGCAGCCGTCCTGCTCGCGGCGCTCTTGATGCTGCTGTTCTGCGCCCTCGAGGTCCTCACCGTCGGCGTGTACTTCCTCCCGGCGGCCGGCGCGATGTGCGCCGCCGGTCTGGTCCGGACGAGCCCTCAGAAGTAGACGCCGCGCAGCAGGTAGGCGAGCGCCATGCCTTCGCCCGAGACCTCTTCCTTCGGCTTCTCGATCTCCTTGCCGGCTTCCTTCGCGTCGCGCTCTGCTTCCTTCCGGTTCGGGTCCTTCTCCGGGAACAGCTTGTAGATCGAGTGGGCGATCTGGTCGGCCGCCTTCGGCGCAACCGCGTACACGACCTGGGTCGCAACGCCCAGTCGCGTCGACACGCGCTTCGGCTTGTCGATCATCGCATCGCAGATCTTCTGCGCCGCCTCCGCCGGCGTCAGCGCCGGGAAGTTCGCGTAGATGCCGGTCGGCGCGATCATGTCGGTGCGTACGAGCGGCATGAAGATCGTCGTGAGGTGAACCTTGTCGTCGATGATCTCCGACGCGATGCAGCGGGAGAATTGGTCGAGCGCCTGCTTCGACGCCGCGTAGGCGGAGAAGCGCGGCGTGTTCATCTGCACCGAGTAGCTCGAGATGTTGATGATGTGGCCGTCGCGCCGCTCGCGCATACCGGGCAAGAAGGCCAGGATCATCTTGAGGGCGCCGAAGTAGTTCAGCGTCATCGTGCGCTGGAAGTCGTGGAAGCGGTCGTACTGGTACTTGACCGAGCGCCGGATCGAACGCCCCGCGTTGTTCACCAGGATGTCCACCCGCTCATGCTCGTCGAGGATCTCCTTCGTCAGGCGGTCGAGATCGTCGACGTCCGTGAGGTCTGCCGGGTGCGCGTACGCCTCGCCGCCGCGCTCGCGGATGATTTCCGCGACCTCCTCGAGCTTCTCGCGGGTGCGCGCGACGAGCAGGACCTTCGCGCCGGCCTCGCCCACCTGGATCGCGGTCTCACGGCCGATGCCGCTCGAGGCTCCGGTGATGACAACCACCTTGCCACCAACTGAATTCGTGAGCGAGCGCTCCCGGAACAGGTCCGGGTCGAGATTCCGCTCCCAGTAATCCCAGATCCGGTACGCATACGTGTCGAGCGGGGGCACCGCAATGCCTGTCCCCTCGAGCGCGGCCTGCGTCTCACGTGAGTCGAACGTGGCACGGAAGTCGCCGGCTTCGAGTGCCGCCTCCGGAATCCCCAGGTCCTGCAGGACCGTGCGCCGCACGCGCTTGATCGCGGGCACGTTGCGGATGACTTCGCGGGCGGGCTTCGGGATCAGGCCGCGCATCTTCGGGTCGAAGCGCGCGTTCAGCTGCGGCGCATGCGCGGCCTTCATGAAGCAGTTGAGCACCTGGCCGCGGGTCATCGGCTCCGGGTCGGTCAGGTGGAAGGTGTTGCCGTGGACGTCGTCGTCGGGCAGGTGCGCGATGTGGTCCATCGACTTCGCCACGAAGTCGACCGGGACCAGGTTCAACGGATTGCCCTCCGGGCCGATCAGCGGAAACCACTGTGGCAGCGCGTAGCGGAGCCTCTGGATCAGCTTGAACGCGTAGTACGGGCCGTCGATCTTGTCCATCTCGCCGGTCTGCGAGTGGCCGATCACGATGCCCGGCCGATACACGCGCAGCGGCGCCGACAACTGCTCGCGGACCAGCTTTTCCGACTCGAACTTCGAGCCGTGGTAGGCGTGCGGATGCCCTTGTCCTTCGTCGAACATCGTCTCGAGCCAGGGACCGCGCCAGTCGCCGGCCACGGCGATCGAGCTCGTGTGATGGAAGAGCCCGACGTCGTGGGAGTTCGCGAACTCGACGACGTGCCGTGTCCCTTCCACGTTCGCGTGCATCATCGACTCCTCGCTGGCCGCGACGTCGTAGATGGCGGCCAGGTGGAAGAGGTGGTCGATCTTTTCGTCGAAGCCCTCGATCCCGAGCCCTTCCTTCGACAAGTCGCCCACCACCGGCACGACGCGGTCGCCGGCACCCCAACGCTCGATCAACTCGTCGAGGCGGCCGCGCGAGCCTTCGCGCACGAGCACGTAGATGGTCCCGTCGCGGCGCAGCAGCTCCTCGACGAGGTGGCGACCGACGAATCCCGTGGCGCCCGTGACGAAGTAGTTCAACCTCTGACTCCCTCCTCCAACAGTCGCGCGAGTCTAATTCGTCAACATGGGCGCCGGAGTGGACGACGAACGCCTCAGCTTGAACCAAGTGGCTACGCGCACCGGCGTGACCCCGGCGACCCTCAAACGCTGGGTCGACAAGGGCGTCATCCCGAACGGCGGCACGGTCACGAGCGACGGCTGGACCCCCGCGGCCGCTGCGCATGCGCGTGTGGTCGCGCGCCTCCGCGAGCGCGGCCACTCGCTCGACGAGATCAAGAAGGCCGCCAAGGAAGGGCGCCTGGCGTACGGGTTGCTCGAGGATCTGTTCCCGCCCGGCGACCGCGCCTACACGGTCGACGACGTGGCGGAGGAGACGGGGCTCGAGCCGGAGCTCATCCAGCGCATCTGGCTGAGCATGGGCTTCTCGCGCCACGAGCTCGACATCTTCACGGACGAGGACATGCAGGCGCTGCGCTGGGTGGCGTCCGTTCTCGACGCGGGCTTCCCGCTCGTCGCGCTCCTGCAGCTCACGCGCGTGTACGGGCAGTCGCTGTCCCAGATCGCCGACGCAGAGACGCGGCTGTTCCACATCTACGTCCACGAGCCGCTGATGCGCGAGGGCGTCCCCAGCCTGGAGATGGCCGAGGAGATGGCCGACCTCGGGCGCGACCTGCTTCCGCTCGCGTCGCCGATCATGGACTACATCCACCAGCGCTACCTGGCGTACTTCTCCGAGCAGGATGTCGTGGGCCACATGGAGGCGGACGTGGACTCCGACGCGACCTATGGGCGCATCCGGGTCGCGATCGCCTTCGCCGACCTGGCGGGCTACACGCGCTACGTCGAGGAGGAGGGCGAGGAGGAGGCGCTCTCCTACGTCGAGCGCTTCATCGACGCCGTCGGCGACACCCTGCCGGAGGGCGCGCGCGTGGTGAAGACGATCGGCGACGAGGTGATGGTCGTGGGTCAGGACGCGGCCGCGATCGTCGACTGGGCGGTGGGCTTCTCCCGCCTCTACGCCGAGGAGCGGCCGGCCCCGCGCATCGGCGTCAACGCCGGGCACGTGCTCTACCGCGACGGCGACTACTACGGGCGCGAGGTGAATCTGGCCTCGCGCGTGGTCGCGCGCGCGCGGGGTGGAGAAGTGCTCGTGACCGGGCAGGTGGTGGACGACATC
>DATBDN010000197.1:0-21981 GCA_036269895.1 Thermoleophilaceae bacterium | reverse complement strand
CGGGATCGCCGCCCGCGGCGGCGGCGCCGGGTCGGCCCGGACCGAGACCGTCTCGGCGACGCTGAGGCTGACCTCGTGGTCGCCGTCGGCGGAGGAGATGACGACCCGATCCTCGTCGGAAGACGCGAGCTTGCCGTCGACCGAGGCGATCGTGACGGACTCCTCGTCGGAGGACTCGAGCTTGCCCTCGAGCCCCGGCTCCAAGCCCGCGCCGCGCAGGTAGTGCAGCAGCTCCTCGGCCTCGTTCTCGAAGCGCAGGACGACGACGTCGGCGCCGACCTCGACGTCGGCCAGGAGCGAGCCCTGCTCGCGCGCGCCCTCGATGATCGGGTGGCCGTGGGGGCAGGTGGTGGCGTCGCCGATCGCGGCCCGCATCCGCTCCTCCAGCACCGGCGACATCGCGTGCTCGATCCGCTCGGCCTCCTCGTGGACCTCGTCCCAGGGGATCCCGAGGACGTCGGTCAGGAAGCGCTCGATCATCCGGTGGCGACGGACGATGTGGCTGGCGTGCTCGCGGCCCGACTCGGTGAAGCCGAGCGATTTGTCGCTGTTGCGCTGGACGTAGCCGTCGTTGACGAGGCGGCCGACCATCTCGTGCACGGTCGGCGGCGAGACCTGCTGGGCCCGGGCGATGTTGGCCCCTGTAATCGCCAGTCCGGCTTCCTCGAGCCAGAAGATCGTCTCGAGATAATGCTCCTCGCCCTCGGTCGCGTGCTCATGAGCCACGTAGCCATCTTAGGATGGCCTTCGAATGCGGCTCGGAAACGGAACTCGGGTACTGGTGACGGGCGCGTCGCGTGGACTTGGACGCTCGATCGCCGAGCAGTTTGCTTGGCGCGGCGCCCAGCTGGGCCTGGTCGCGCGCAGCGAGGGCGAGCTGCACACGCTCGTCGACGAGCTCCCGGATGCCGACCACAAGATCCTGATCGCTGACGCCGCCGACCGCCAGCAGATGGCAGCTGTGGTCAAGGCCTTCGGCGACATCGACGTGGTCGTCGCCAACGCCGGGGTGGCGCGTTACCTGAACTTCGCCGAGCTGCCGCTCGACGAGGCCGAGCGGATGACCCAGATCAACTGGCTCGGCACGCTCTACACCGTGCAGCCGGCTCTGCGGCGGATGATCGAGCGCGGCTCCGGCAGCATCGTCATCGTCTCCTCGGCCGCCGGGGTGCGTGCCTTCCCGCAGGCATCCGTCTACGGCGCGACCAAGGCCGCGCAGCTGGCGTTCGCCCGCGCGCTGCGGCACGAGCTCGACGGCACCGGGGTGAACGTGACGGTGGTCATGCCGGGCGAGTTGCAGACCCACCTGCACGACCACCAGCGCGATCAGCTGCCGGAGTGGCGGCGGGACAAGTACACGCTGCCCGCGCGACCGCTCGCAGAGAAGATCGTCCAAGCGGTTGAGCGTGACGAGAGCGAGGTCTACTACCCCGGGTCGATCAAGGCGCTGCGCGTCTTCCAGGGCCTCTCGCCGACGCTGGCCGACCGCATCCTGCGGACGATGCGCGGCAAGGCCGCCGCGCCGAGGAGGCCATGACGATGGCGTTGCCGCTGGAGCCGCCGATCCCCCCGCAGTTGGCCAAGTCAGCCAAGGACCTACCCGACGGCGACGGCTGGGTCTACGAACCGAAATGGGACGGCTTCCGCACGATCGTCTTCCGCGACGGCCACGAGGTCTATCTGCAGTCGCGCAACGGCAAGCCCATGAACCGCTACTTCCCCGAGGTCGTCGAGTCGATCAAGCAGATGGACCGCGACCGAGCGGTGATGGACGGCGAGATCATCGTCGTGGTCGACGGCGTCCAGGAGTTCGACCTGCTCGGCCAACGCATCCACCCGGCGGAGTCGCGCGTGCGGATGCTCGCCGAGCAGTGGCCGGCGGCGTACGTCGCGTTCGACCTGCTGGCAGACGGTGACGAGGTGTTGATGGAGCGTCCGTACGGCGAGCGGCGCGAGCGGCTGGAGACGACCGTCGGCAACCCGATCGAGGTGACACCCGCCACCGACGATCGCGACGCCGCGGGCGCCTGGCTCACCGGCGTCTCCGAGGGCGTCGTGGCCAAGGAGTCGGCCTGCTCGTACAAGCCGGGCGAGCGCGTCGGCATGTGCAAGATCAAGCGCGTCCGAACCGCCGACCTGGTGGTCGTAGCGTTCCGCTTCGGCAAGGCGGAGGGCACGCTCGGCTCTCTCATCCTCGGCGCCTACGACGACGCCGGCGAGCTGCACGTGGTCGGCCACACGTCCGGGTTCACCGCCAAGCAGAAGCGCGAGCTCGTCAGCTTCATCGAGCCGTACCGGACCTACGAGCGCGGCAGCGGCGAGCCGAGTCGCTGGAAGTCCGACGAGGAGCTCGTCTGGGAGGGGCTGCGCCCCGAGCTCGTGGTCGAGGTGAACTTCGACCACATCACCGGCAACCGCATCCGCCACGGTGCGAAGTTCGTGCGCTGGCGCGACGACAAGAAGCCGAGCGAGTGCACGCTGGAGCAGCTGCGAGGGTGAAGGTCCGCGCGGCGCGGCTGGAGGACGAGGCTGCGCTGCTCGAGATCGACCAGGCCACCTGGTCGCCGATGTCGAGCCCCGCGCCCGAGCCGTCGCCAGGGCCCTTCTTCAACGAGCGGACGCAGCCCGAGGACGTGGTCGTGGCCGAGATCGACGGCCGCACGGCCGGCTGGGGAAAGATCACACATCCAACGCCGATGCCGTCAAGCCGGCACGTGTGGCACGTGACCGGGCTGGCCGTGGATCCTGAGTTCGAGGGCCGCGGCGCGGGGCGTGCGCTGATGGAGGCGCTGATCGACGAGGCGCGGGCGCGCGATGGGCGGCGGCTCACGCTGCGCGTCTTCAGGCCGAACGAGCGGGCGCAGCGACTTTACGAGCGGCTTGGCTTCGAGCTCGAAGGCGTCCTGCGCGGCGAGTTCCGCGTGGGCGAGGACGAATACGTCGACGACCTTTGCATGGCGCTCGACCTGACGACTCGCTGACCGCTCACCCGAACCAGCGCACCGGCCTGCCGTGGTAGCCGGCCATCGCGATCACCCGCTCCTCGCCGCCCGGCCACATGGTCAGCGTGAGGTCGGCTTGGTCGGCTCCCGCCTCCATCCGCAGCCACGCGAGCGGGCTGCTCTCGCTGGCCCGCTCTCCCGCCTCGTGCAGCGTCCGCGTGACGCGCGCGCGGTCCTCGTCCGCCATGTAGCCCCACATGATCGAGTGGAAGACGACCGTGGCGCTGCCGCCGCGCTCGCGCGCAAGCCGCTCGTCGAGCCAGTCCGGCGCGCTGGCTTCGTCGACGGTCGCAGGCGTGCGCCGGGCGACCTCGATCGCGGCGCGCAGCAGCTCGAGGCGCTTGAGCTGGTCCGGCCACATGAACGACTCGAGCGTGAGCGCCCCGTCCTCCGTCGTCGCGTCGAGCGGTGACGGATCGCAGCCGGCGCGTTCGATCACCCAAACCGCGCGCGGCAACGGTGGTCGGCCGCCCTCGTACTCACAGGGAACTCGAGCGGGCGAGGCGGCGTCACCGAAGGCCCAGTCGGCGGCCTCGTAGCGGAAGCGATCCCAACGTAGGTTCAGCCCGGCGCTGGCGCCGATCTCGAGCACGCGCAGCGCGAGCCCGGTCTGGTCGGCCACGCTGAGGAAGCCGCCGAGCAGCGCGGCTGACCGCCCGACCTCGTTGGTCTGAACCGCGCGGTCCAGCGAGATCGGGCGTTCCTCGATGAGGTCGATGAATGCTTCCCAGCCGCCAGCCTCGTCGCCGTCGCCACCCGTCGAGGGGTAGTGCGCCGCGAGCGCCGGCGCCTGGCCCGTCAGCGCGAGCCGGTGTGTGGCGCCCATCAGGCGCAGATGGTGGGCGAAGTTGCTGGGCTTGTCGAGGTACGGCTCGACGACGCGCCACACCGGTCCCCCGGCGGCAAGATCGTCGGCCGCGCGCTCGAGCATGTGCCCGTAGATCGGCGAGCCCAGCCGCGCGCACCAGCCGGCCTGGCCGCGGAACAGCGACACGAGCGTGGCGCGCGGATCCGAGCCGGCGTCGGCGTTCCGGTCCGTGACTGCACCCGTCATTCGGTCAGACTAAGCGCGTGGCGGAGCTCGAGGTGCTGCAGGCGGACGTGACGAAGCTCGAGGTCGACGCGATTGCCAACGCCGCGAACACCCACCTCATGCACGGCGGGGGCGTGGCCGGGGCGATCGCGCGCGCCGGTGGTCCAGCGATTCAGGAGGAGTCGAAAGCGAAGGCGCCGATCGGTCTGGGCGAGGCGGTCGAGACGAGTGGCGGCGCGATGCCCTGCAGCTGGGTCATCCACGCGGCGACGATGGAGCTCGACTTCCAGACCGATGCGGACATCATCGAGAGGGCCACGCAGTCGACGCTGGCGAAGGCAGGGGAGCTGGGAGTACGGTCGCTCGCGCTGGTGGCGTTCGGCACGGGCGTCGGAGGCTTCCCGCTGGACGAGGCGGCGCGGATCATGGTCGGCGTGGCGCAGGAGCACGACGGCTCGCTCGAGCGAATCGTGTTCGCGGTCCATGGCGACGCTGCCGAGCAGGCATTCCGGAACGCACTCGCCGAGTGAGACAGGACCGCTGGTGGCTGCGGGCGCCGGTGCTGGTGGCGCCCGACAAGTTCAAGGGCACTATGACCGCGCCAGCGGTGGCGACGGCAATCGCGGAGGGGTTGCGCGACGGCGGCCGCAACGCAGAGGAGCTGCCCGTGGCGGACGGCGGCGAAGGAACGGCGGACGCCCTGCTTCGCGCGCTCGGTGGCGAGTGGATCGAGACGGATGCGACGGACGCCCTGGGCCGCCCGATTCGAGCACGATTCGCGCTGCTCGCGAATGGCGTCGCGGTGGTAGAGGCGGCCGAAGCCAGTGGCCTCGCGCGGATCGATCCGAGCGAGCGCGACGCGTTCGCCGCCACGAGCCGCGGCACCGGTGAACTCATCGCCGCCGCCGTCGACGCCGGCGTCTCGCACGTCCTCGTCGCGGTGGGCGGCACGGCCACGACCGACGGCGGCGCCGGAGCCATAGCCGCGCTCGACGAAGCCGGCGTCGATCCCGAGCTCACGGTCATCTGCGACGTGCGCACGCCTTTCGAGCGCGCGGCGCGCGTCTTCGCGCCGCAGAAGGGTGCGGCCCCCGACACCGTGAAGCGCCTGACCCGACGGCTCACCGCGTTCGCGGCGAAGGCCCCGCGCGATCCCCGCGGGGTGCCGATGACCGGCGCCGGCGGCGGCCTCTCCGGCGGCCTCTATGCCCGTCGCCACGCCCGGCTGGCCGCGGGTGCCCAATTCGTGCTCGACGCGCTCGGGTTCGACCAGCGCATGCGGGCGGCCTCGTTCGTCGTAACGGGCGAGGGCCGCCTGGACGGGCAGACCCTCGAGGGAAAGGCGGCCGGCGAGGTCGCGGTGCGCTGCCGTCAAGCCGGAGTGGCCTGCCACGCAGTGGTCGGCCAGGCGGCCATCGACGACTTCAGCTTCCGCATCCTGGCGCTGGACGGGCTGTTCGAGGCCGGCACGCCCGAGGAGCTGCGGTCTGCCGGGAGGGCGCTTGCCTAGACTGCCCGGCCGCCATGGCGCACGCCGACCTCAACGGCTTCGACATCCATTACGACGTTCACGGAGAGGGAGTGCCCCTGATCTGTGTTCACGGTCTCGCGTGCGATCGCCGCGCCTGGGTGATGCAGATCGGTCCCTTCCAGGAGCGATTCAAGGCGGTCTTCTTCGACAACCGCGACGTCGGGCAGAGCTCCCTGGCGACCGACGACTACAGCACCGCCGACATGGCTCAGGACGTGCTGGCGCTGGCAGACCACCTCGAGCTCGACACCTTCCACCTGCTGGGCGTCTCGCTCGGTGGCATGGTCTCACAGCACGTGGCGCTGGCGGCGCCGGAGCGCGTGCGCAGCCTCACCCTGGCCGTTACCCATGGCGGCGTCCAGCAGGCGGGGCGTCTTCGTGGCCGCCTGCTCGGCTCGTATGCGCGCCATCTGCCGCTGGAGGACCGCGTCGACAACCTCCTCTACCTCTGTTACACGGAGGCGTTCTTCGAGAACGAGCAGGCGTACCAGTTCATGCGGAACGCGCTGCTCGACAACCCCTATCCGCAGCCGCCCGAGGCCTTTGCCCGCCAGGCCGCAGCCGGCGCCCATCACGATCTTCGTGACCGATTGGGTGAGCTGGACTTGCCGGTTCACGTAATTGGTGCAGAGAGAGATCTGATGATCCCGGTGTGGAAATCGGAAGAATTGGCCGCCCTGATCCCAGGTGCGAAGCTGACGATCATCGACCGGCAGGGGCACGGCGTCCTGTGGGAGGGCGCGGACCGGTTCAACGCCGTTGTAACCGAATTCCTCACAGCAACGGCGACCGAGGCCCTACCTTAGGTGACGGTGAGGACTCGCATCGCCCTCCTGCTGGCGGCTGCCGCTGCCATTTTTCCGTCTGCCGCCTTGGCGGACGACGCGCCTGCCTGCCTGGCCGCACGCGGTCCTTCCCCGGACGCCCAGTCGATTCGCGGCGTCCACGTGGGCGCCCGGGCGATCATCCGCGGCGCCGACGGCAACGCGCTGCAGACCGCCTCGGTCAGCTACTGCGTGACGGGCGGCGGGAACTTCAGCTTCGCGCTGACCGAGCAGTCAGATGTCGTGCTTGTCGCGTCGACAGCCGACGGCGACTCGATCGCGGCGATCAACCCGACCTCACCAGCCCAGGCGGCTCGGATGGCGTTCCCGAGGATGAGGAAGCTGATCCGCACCGACACCAGCACCGTCTACCGCGTCGATGGGCACCGCCAGCTGCTGCTCGGAGTGGCGGGCGGTCGTGTGAGCTTCGTTGCCGCGGCCGACCGTCTACTGCTCGAGTACCCGCACAAGCTCGGGTACTACCTGAAGCGCCTGGACTTCTAGTCGGCGCGCGTGCCCAGCGATACTCGGCGTGTGCAGGATCCGGCGCAGATCTTCAAACAGGCCGTCGACGCCCTGAATCGGCTGGACCGCGAAGCGATGACGCGGCTGGTCGATCCCGACATCGCCTTCGTCCCGATGCGCTCGGCGGTGACCGGCGCATACCTGGGCCACGCCGGCCTGGAGGACTTCCTGGCGGACAACGCCGAGAAGTACGAGTCCTTCCTCGCGGAGTTCGACACGCTCGAGATGCTCCCGGACGGGCGGCTGCTGTCAATCGGCCGTATCCGCGTGCGCGGCATTGGCGGCGAGGCCGAGACGGTCGTCAAGACGGCCGGCATCGCATCGTTCCGCGACGGCCGGATGCTCAGCTGGCACGACTACGGCGACGAGGCGGTTGCGCGGGCAAGAGCGGCCGAGCGCTAGCCGCTGTAACGGAAGGGGACTGTCCCCTTTTGTTACGACTCCGCGAGCGTCTGGATCACGGCCTCGTAGAAGCCGTCTCCGTTGCGGCCCTCGGTTCGCGTGATGTTCGGTCCGCTGATCCCTTCCTCGGCGTTCGCGACCAGGAAGAAGCGGCCGACCACGCGTGCCACGTCCGCGTCCTCGACCGAGTCGCCTACGGCGATGCACTCCTCGCGGGCATAACCGCGCGCCTGCATGTGGACCGCCACCGCGGCGGCCTTCGACGCCTCCGCCGGCAGCAGGTGGAAGGCGTGCGGGCGACCGTCGAACTGCGGGCGCGGCGCGATCACGCCGTTGTCGACCAGGCGCAGGTGGCCGAGGCCGTTCTCTGCCAGCAAACCGTTCGCCTCGTCCGCGTCGATCGTGCCGCGCAGGAGGTGCGAGATGTCGCGGTTCCTGTGCCACGGGTCGTGATGCTCGAGCCGCTCGCCGAAGTGCTCGAGCAGCAGTTGCGGCGCTCCGGACTCCTCGATCAGGTCGAATATCGTCCTGCCGTCGCGCGGCACCAGGTCGCCGGTGAGCAGGGTCTCCTCGCCGTCGATCATCACGCCGGCGCCGACCTCGTAGATGTACGAGGTCTGGCCGAGCAGCCGCGCGATCTCCGCGACCGTCGTGCGCCGCCGGCCCGACTTGACGACGACCTCGACCCCAGCCCGGAAGCACGCCTCGAGCGCCCGGCCAGGAAGTAGCGAGAAGAGGCCGTCGGCGTCGCGAAAGAGCGACCCGTCGCGCCCGAGCATGGTTCCGTCGAGGTCGGTGTAGACGCACTTCAGGGCCATCGGCCGCGCTCTATCGTCGCAGGGGGATGGCGAAGACCGCGCGCACGAGAACGACAGAGACCGGCCCCCGGCCTTTACGATCGGCTACGCCCAGGACCCCCTGGTCCGAGCTCCTCGATGAGGGACGCGCCGACGAGCGGCTCGTCAGGACCGCCCGCTACGGGGCGCGGCCGCCCAAGCCGGAGCCGCTCCCGGACTATCTGAGCCCCGCCTTGCTCGAAGCGCTGGAGCGCACGGGCGTCGACAGGCTCTGGTCGCACCAGGCCGCGGCGCTCGAGTCCGCGTGGACGGGCCCGACGATCGTCACGACGGGCACGGCCAGCGGCAAGTCGCTGGCGTTCAACCTGCCGGTGCTGGACACGCTGGCGCGTGACCCCCGGGCGCGGGCGATCTACATCTACCCCACCAAGGCGCTCGCGCAGGACCAGGCGCGCAAGCTGCACGAACTGCGCGCGCCGTTCCTGCGTCATGCGATCTACGACGGCGACACGCCGCGCGAGGAGCGGCGTGCGGTCAGGCAACGGTCGAACCTGATCCTCACGAACCCCGACATGCTTCATGTCGGGGTGCTGCCCCACCACCGCAACTGGGGCGACGTGCTGGCGAACCTGGCGTTCGTCGTGGTTGACGAGGCGCACGTCTACCGCGGTGTCTTCGGCTCACACGTCGCGAATGTCCTGCGACGGCTGCGCCGGCTCGCTGCCGCCTACGGCACTGAGCCGCGTTTCATCCTCACCAGCGCCACGATCGCGAACCCGGTCGACCTGGCCGAGCGCCTCACGGGGCTCGAGTTCGAGCTGGTCGACGATGACGGCGCGCCGGCGGCCGAGCGCCAGGTGGCGATGTGGAACCCGCCGCTGCTGGACGAGTCGACGGGCGCGCGCGCCTCGGCGCTGTCGGAGGCCGCCGGCCTGCTGGCACGGCTGGTCGAGGAGGACGTGCGCACGATCTGCTTCCTGAAGTCGCGCCGCGGCGTGGAGCTGATCCAGAAGTTCGCCCGCCTCCGGCTGGAGGACAACGGCCGCGCTGACCTGGCCGAGCGGATCGCGCCCTACCGCGCCGGCTACACGCCCCAGCAGCGGCGGGACATCGAGCGGCGGCTGGCTGCGGGCGACCTCCTGGCGGTGGTGGCGACGGACGCCCTCGAGCTGGGCATCGACGTCGGCGAGCTCGACGCCGCGATCTGCGTCACGTTCCCGGGCACCGTCGCGTCGCTGCGGCAGATGTGGGGCCGGGCGGGCCGCCGCGAGACCGGCCTGGCGATGTACGTGGCGGGCGACGACGCGCTCGACCAGTTCTTCTGCCGCCATCCGGACGAGTTCCTCGACCGCGCGGTCGAGTCGGCCATCCTCGACCACGAGAACGAGGACATCCATCTGCCACACCTGATGGCGGCGGCCTACGAGCTGCCACTGAGCGCCGACGACGCCGACTTCATCGGCCCGCGCTGGCGCGGCTACGCAGAGCAGCTCGCGCGCCAGGGCGACCTGCGCGAGAAGGACGGGCGCTTCCTCCCGCGCGGGGAAGGATTCCCGGCGGGCGCGATCTCGCTGCGCTCGGCAGGGATCGACAGCATCGCGGTGGTCGACGCAGACGGCGGGGAGATGATCGGCACGGTCGAGCCGGCGCGCGCGCCGTACACGGTCCACCCCGGCGCGATCTACCTGCACATGGGCCAGAGCTACGAGGTCCAGGACCTCGACCTGCACGAGCGCCGCGCGATCGTCACGCGCTTTTCCGGCGACTGGTACACGCAGGCGAAGAAGGAAACCGACACCTGGATCGAGGAGATCCGGTACGAGCGCGAGTTCATGGGCGTGATGCTGAGCTTCGGCATCGTTGCGGTGACCGAGCAGGTGGTCGCGTACCAGAAGAAGCGAGTGGCCGACCACGAGGTGCTGGACCTGCTGACGGTCGACCTGCCCGAGCAGAGCTTCTACACGCAGGCGCTCTGGTACACGTTCCCGCCGGACCTGGTGGCACCGGACTTCCCGCTGTCGGAGCTGCAGGGAGCGCTGCACGCCGCGGAGCACTCGCAAATCGCCGTGCTGCCCCTGATCGCGATGTGCGACCGCTGGGACATCGGCGGTTTGTCAACGGCCTTTCATCCGCAGACCGCGAAGCCGACGATTTTCATCTACGACGGCCATCCCGGCGGCGTCGGCATAACGCGCGCAGGCTACGAGAGCTTCGAAATGCTCGTCGGTGACGCACACCGGCTCGTGTCCGAGTGCCCGTGCGAGAAGGGTTGCCCGTCATGCGTGCAGTCGCCGAAGTGCGGCAACCTCAACGAGCCGCTCTCGAAGGCCGGCGCTATTGAGTTGATGGCATCGATGCGGGCACGTTTGTGACCCGCTGTCCAGCGATGACCAGTTCGTCGACCTCCAGACGCTGAATCCGCAGATCCTGGATCGCTGCCCGCTTGATCGTGAGGCGACCGATCGCGAGCGCGCCGATCGCCGTGGCGCCGAGCGCGAGCGCGCCGATCGCGACTGGCGCCATCGCCTGCGGCGCGCGCAGCCGCGGCCCGACCACGGCCGGCTTGATGTCGCGGGTCACGACCTCCTGGTTACGACGCATGATTCTCCAGTCTGTTCTTGAGCTTCTCGAGGGCGCGGACATTCCCCTTGGACATGCCCGACTTCATGAACGGCGCCATCAGCTTGAACAGACCGCCCGGCTCCGGCTCCATCACCAGCTTCACGTGGGTGCCGCTGCCGTCGTCGCGCAACTGCCAGTGGCCGGACGGTCGCATCGAGCCGGGTCCCGACTTCGCCGCTGGGCCGCTCCACGCGAGCTTGTCGTAGGGCTGGAACTCCTTCCACTCGAACGTCCCTTCGACCCCACCACGCTTCATCCGATAGCTGTAGACGTGCCCTCGGGCCGGCTCGCCGCCTTCCTCGTGGTTGACGCTCTCGAAGTCGTCCACGAACTCGGGCAGGTACTCGGCGTGGGAGAGGTATTCGAACACCTCGTTCCGCGGCCGGTTGATCGTCGTTTCCGCCTCCGTGTGGATCGCCATGGCGCGCACCCTAAGGTCCCCGGCCGGTCATGTCCAAGTTCGATCGCGACACGAGCATCCGGGAGGTGGAACCCGGCGTCTTCGAGGGCGATGTCAACCGCGACTGGTGGATCGCCTTCGGCCCGAACGGCGGCTTCCTGGCCGCGATGCTGGTGAAGGCGATGAGCGCCGCTGTCGACGACAGCGCGCGCGTGCCACGTTCGCTGACGATCCACTACACCGCAGCGCCCGCTGAGGGCCCCGTCCGCATCACGACCACAGTCGAGCGCACTGGCCGCTCGATGACGACGCTTACCGCGCGGATGGAGCAGGGCCAGCGGCTGATCGCGCTCGCGATCGGGGCGTTCTCGAGCGGGCGTGTGCCGGCACTGGAATTCGACGAGGTTCCCGCTCCGGAGCTCCCGCCGCCCGAGGAGGTCCCAGTCGCCGAGCCGCGTCCGGAGTTGCCGCCGTTCGCCCACCAGTGGGAGCTCCGCTACGCGATCGGGGCCAGACCGCTCAGCGGCAGCAGCGGGCCGACAGCGACCGGCGGCTGGATCAAGCCGCTTGACATTCATCCGGTTGACGCCGCGCTCGTGGCCCAAATCACCGACGCCTGGCTGCCCGCCGTCTTCCTGCGGCTGAGCGAGCCGAATGCGGTTCCGACGATCGACCTGACGATCCACTTCAGGGCAGACCTGCCCTTGCCCCCCGACTACGTGCTCGTCACGTTCGAAAGCCGGCTGTCGCAGGGCGGGTTCATCGAGGAGGATGGATGGATCTGGTCGCGCGACGGGCGGCTGATCGCCCACTCGCGGCAGCTCGCACTCCTGCAAGCGCCGTCGCACGACTGAGGACTCCGCGCCCCGACGGCGATTTCTAGAACCAGGCGTGAAAACGCTTGGGACCATCATCACCGTCGCGCTGGCCGCGGGACTGGCACCGGCTGCCGCGCCGGCGGCGACGCCACGCCCGCAGGCGTCGAGCGCCACGGGCGGAGTCTCGTACCCGGGCACCAACGGCGGCGCCGTCTACGGCGAACCCGTGGCGGGTGAGCCGGCGAAGCCTGGCGCCGGAAAGCCGGCGAAGCCTGGAGCTCCAAAGCCGCCGAAGCCGAAGCGCACCCCGTCGAGCGTGGCCGCCCGGCCCCAGCTGCAGGCCTTTCGCGTGAGCCCAACCGTCATCACCCCGGGGCAGACGCCGACCGTGTCGTTCCAGATCAAGGGCCGGGCTCCGACCATCCGGCTGCGCCTGGTCGTCTCCTGGCCCGGCACGACAAACGGGGAGCGGGAGATCGACCTCGGCCGGCGGCCGGCGAATTCGCCGCAGTCGGTCGCGCTGACCGCGCTCGCGGATCCAGCGCTGCCCGAGGGCGTGATGAGCGTTCGTATCGCCGGCCGCGACTCCGCAGGCCGGCTGCTGCGCCCCGGCGTGCAGCTGAGCCGCGTTACCCAGGTCCAGGTGCGCGGGCACGTGTTCCCGCTGCGCGGCGCCTTCAGCTACGGCGGCCCGGACGCGCGCTTCGGAGCGACGCGCGATGGCCACACGCACCAGGGTCAGGACCTGATCGCGGCCGAGGGGCTGCCCGTCGTGGCGCCCCGCTCGGGGACCGTCACATACGTCGGGTTCCAGAGGGGCGGCGCCGGGTGGTACGTGGTGCTCGACGGCGACGGCGAGGACGTCGACTACGCGTTCATGCATCTGCAGGAGGGATCGATCCCGGTCGTGAAGGGCCAGCACGTCGACCAGGGCCAGCGCCTCGGCAGCGTTGGCCAGACCGGTGACGCCGCGGGGCCCCATCTGCACTTCGAGGTATGGCAGGGAGCGTGGTGGGCCGGCGGCCACCCGGTCGACCCGCTGCCGTACCTCCAGCAGTGGCAGCAGTGGTCGCCTGTGCGCGCTACTTGACGATCGTGAGCTTGAAGTGACCGCGCAGCGCGTCGCGGCTGATAGCGACGAAGCCCGTCAGGTCGCGCAGCGACGCGACGGCCAGCGGCGCGAACAAGCCGGCGGGGCCCTTCAGCTGCTTCGCCAGCAGCCTGCCCACGAGGTCGCGGGCGTTCAACGTGACGACGGCCGCCCCCTTGGCCCCCGCCGGCGCGCTGTGCGTCGGCTCGGACGCCAGGCCCGCCGCCCTGCCGGCGTCGCTCGCAACCACCAGCGAGTCCCCGATGACGCCGAACACCACCGTCCTGCCGCTCGGATTCGCAAGCGCATAGAAGCTCTCGCCTGGCGGGGGCATCGCGATGCCGACGCCCTTTACCCCGAAGGCCGCGGCGATCGCCGGCACGGCCGGCGTCAGCGGCCCGAGCGCCGCCTTGACGTCGGCCGCCTGGTTCAGGTCGGCGCGGAAGGCGAACGCGCGGCTCACAGGGTCGATGGCGAGCACGCCGGCTTTCGCAAGGTGGTGCGGGATCTGGCGCTCGAGGTCGATGCCCTTCGGCTCGAGCGCTTTCAGCTCGGCCATGTGCTTGGACGCGACGGCATGGGCGACGGCAAAGGCGAAGCGCGCCAGGCGGCTCGGTTCGCGCAGCCCGATCTGCAGCTCACTGCGCCCGCCGATCAGCCGCGTTGATCCGCTGCCCGGCGCGAGTGGCAGGTCGGCCTTCGTGATCGAGCGGGCGTCCGTCACGGCGCGGAAGTCGAGCGCGAGGCCGTCATCCCCCGCTTTCAGCACCGCACCCATTCGCCGCAGTGAGGAGATCCACTTGACACTCAGTGCCGGCCGCCAGCGCGGATCGGCGCCGAGCATCGTGCGCGGATCGGCCGACACTCGCACGAGGCCGTCGCTTGGCAGCGTCGCGAGGTCGCGATTGAAGCCACTCTCGCGCATGCGATTGTCGCTGCGCTTCATGGCGAGCGCCTCTTCGAGGATGGCGCGATCGGTCGCGGCAACCACGACGTCGCCATCGACGGCGACGTAGCGGTGGTCCTGCGGGTCGTCGTAGATGCGGACCCCGCTCGACTTGCTGCCGCCGCGGAAGCCCGGCTGGCGCAACAACAGCTGCTTCACGCGCAAGGGTTGCTTGACACGCATGGCGAGCACGAGTGCGCTGGCAATCGCCTGGCGCCCTGCGGCCGGCCTGACCAGGCCGACGACGAGCGGAGAGCCCAGCTGCGGCTTGATGTCGCGGCCCCAGTCGACACGCAGGCGGGCGAGGTTCTGGAGCCGCGTGCCCAGGATCGCGGCACCTGGGAAGCGGCCGACGAGGTCGGTGAGCTGCTTGACCTGTGGTCCGTTCGGGTCGGTGTCGACAGCCGCAACGAATGGCGCGTCCTTGGCGAAGTAGCCGAGCGCGTCGTCGAGCGCAGAAGAGCTCTGGTCGTGGTGCCCGCCGCAGCCGGCCGCCGGCAGGCAGAGAGCGAGCAGAGCCAGGAGAGCCGCAAAGCGCCGCATCGACGCGCGACGATAGCTACGCGAGCTGGCCGACCCAGCCGGCTAGGCGGATCGGCGGCGCTAGCCGGTGAACCGGATCGGCGTGACCATCCGGATCAGCGTGGATGCACGCGCCAGACCTGCCAGCGGCGCAGCCGCAAACGCGCGATTGAGGACGAAGCGCGCCGACCCGACCGCACGGGCCCTGACCCGGATGTCACGTGTCTCACCGGCGCCGAGACTCGCGATCCGCCAGCAACGCAGGTGCCCGGCGGCACGCGAGCGCGGGTTTGAGCTCACGAAGCGCAGCCGCGTCCCGAGCCGATCGCAGACGAGGACGTTGCTGACCGCTGCCTGCGACCTGTTGCGCACTCGCAGCGTGAAGCTCGTCGTTCCGCCACGCCGGGTCCGCCGCGGGTTGGCGGACTTCGACAGGCCGAGCGACGGCACGATCACTGCGACGCGGGCGCGCGCGACGTTGTCGGCCAAGGAGTCGACCGGCGGCCCCGGCGGGACACCAACCACCGTCAGGTTCTGCGACGCGCCGGTCTCGATCGCACGCGCGCGAATCGTCACCATCGCATCGGCGCCCGCGGGCAAGGCGCCGACGTTGCAGATCACGTCGTTCCCGGTATGTCCGCAAGTGCCGCGATCCGTCTGCACATCGACGACCTGCTCGATCGCCGGGACCCGGTCGGTGACGATCGCATCGGCCGGTGCCGCGTCTGGTCCCGCATTGTGGACGGCGAGCGTGTAGGAGAACGTCGTGCCGATGACCACACGCAGGTCCGACGCGCTCTTGCGGACCCCCAGGTCGTATTGCGGCGGAGGCAACGCCGGCACTGGACACTGGACGACCACGGCTGACGGCGGAGCGTGCAGGGTCGGCAGCCGGTTCCAGGTGTCGATGTAGTCGAGGTCACCGGTTGCGTCCGTCCACGCGTGGAAGCCCGGACCGCTCGTGCCCGGGAGCGCGGCGACCGGCGCGGCATTCGTCACCGCGCTCGCCTTGAATGGGTCGGTGTCGTCGTAGCTCGTTGCTAGTGGATCGCCCAACGAGGGCTCCGATGGCAGCGACACCCGCCGCAGGCGCATGCCACCCGAGTTCTCGACATCCGTCTGCGTGAAGTGAACGTCGCTCAGCGCGACGTCGGCGGCGGCCTGGTAGGTGCCGCACGGCGGCAGCTGACCATCGCCCATCTTCCCGTCCCAGTGGACGACGTTGCCCGAGTCGCTCAGCGGGTTCCCACGCGAGACGAAATCGACGGGATCGTCGAAGCTGCCGTTGCCGTCGAAGTCGATGCCCACGTCGAAGGTGAGCCCGTTGAGCGCAGCGGGCGAGCTGAACGACAGCATGCCTCCGTAGCCCTGCGTCGTCTGGCCGGGCCCACCCGCCGGTCCCTCGCCGGCGAACGCGACCGCCGACGGGCGTGTGGTGCTCGGTGACAGCGGCACCGATGGGATGTGCTCCGTCGCGCCCAGGCCGCCCGGGCCGGAGATGGCGACTGGATCCGGCTCGTTGAAGAAGATCGGGTAGCGCGGGTCGATCGCCTGGTCCGGGTCGCTGCCGTGCGACAGGACCGCCTCCGAGTGCTGGGCGCCGGCCGGCGGGTCCTGGTACCTGAACGACGCGTACAGCGTCTTCCCGTTCGCCCTCTCGTAGAGACCGCGGCTGTCGCTCAGCAGGTTCCAGTTGATCCCGGAGTGGTTGAAGAACGTGAATTCGTAGACATAGCCGGTACCGGTGAGGACGTAACCGTGGAAGTCGGCCATACCGGGCGGCGGCACGTTGGCGTTGTTGTAGGCGCGCAGGCCGATGATGTTCGTGAACACCCGTCCCGGCGCGCGGCTCCCGTTCGGCCTGACCACCGTGACGTCCCAGAGACTCAGATACGTCTTCTGATTGGCGGTCACGTTCGGCGACCCGAGCGTCCCGCTCGTGACACTCGCCTGGCTCGTCGGATCGACCGAGAAGAGGATCACGGGGTAGATGCCGGTTGCCGGCGCGATGAAGCTGCAGGGCGTGTAGCCGCTCGCTCCGCCGGGTCCGGCCAGCTCCTTCGCGCGCGAATTCAGAACGCCTCGCCCGGCCGTTGTGCTGTCGGTGTTGCAGTCGAACAGCGGCGTCGCAAACGGGAACGTCTTCGCCAGCGGCGCGACGCCGCCGCTGCTCGAATTGAAGCTCGACCCGGGCGGATAGACGACGATGTCCGCCTGGCCTCCGAGCCCCATGGCGCTCGAGCCCATCTCGATGCGTTCCCCCGCGTTCGCGTACACGCGCAGGACCGTGTACGGCGGGCTGAGGCTGGTGGTCGTGACCGTGAGGATGTGTCGGACCAGCGCCGGGTTCGTCCCGGTGTTCACATCGACCGAGCCCTCCGCGTGAGCGCTGCTGGTGACGCAGGCAAGCACGAGAGCCGCGGTCAGAAATACCGACCGCGCACTGGTGACCATGCTCAGGCGACGCTATCCACCCGCGCGGTGCCGGGGCTATTCCCCATTCGGGTGATCGAAGCGAGCGGCTAGGACGCCGACGGCGCGACCGCTTCGCGCGGCGTCGGCACCGGCTGCGCCGCCGGCTCTGTCTCGCGGCTGCCCCGCCGCACGAACACATAGATCCCGACGGCCACTCCCGTGAGCGTGATCACGCCCCAGCCGATGCCCTGCCCGACCTGCGTGGCGATCGGTCCCGGGCAGGCGTCGGCGATCCCCCAGCCGATGCCGAAGATCACGCTGCCCACGATGTGGCGGCGCTCGATCCGGTCACGCGGCCAGGTCAGCTTCGTCGGGACGAGCAGGGCACGGCGCTCGCGGCGCTTGAGCAGCCAAAGCCCAAGGCTCCCCGTCGCGACCGCCGAGGCAAAGAAGAAGTACAGGTAGGACGACTGGAACAGAAGCGCGTCGCGAATCACCTCGGGACTACTCATGCCGCTCCAGGACAGCGTGACGCCGAACACCACTCCGATCAGTCCTCCTGCCACGAGCCGCCTCATGTAAGCGCCCTCGTGATGAACGTGACCACGATTGCAACGCCGAAGAAGGTCGCGGTGGCGGCGAGGCTGGCCGGCGAGAGCGCCGACGTCCCGCTGAGCCCGTTGCCGGAGGTGCAACCGCCCGCGACCTTCGCGCCGTAGCCGATCAGGACGCCGGCGGCAAAGAGGATCGGGACGATCCAGACGCGGCTCGAGCCGGTGAATGCGTCGGTCAGCCAGCCATACCCGTTGAAGTCAGGACCGCCGGCGATCAGCGCGAAGACGGCACCACCGACGAACAGCCCAAGTGCGAACCAGCCGCGCCAGTCGAAGCGGAAGCTGCCCTGGCTGAGTCGCCCGACGAGCTCAGAGAAGCCGCCGGTCACGCCGAGTCGCGCGTTGAAGAGCAGTCGGCAGGCGACTACGCAGAGACCCAGGATCGGACCGGCGACGTACCACGCCAGCTGGGGGTGAAGCATGACCTGCGAAGGGTAGCTCTCGCGCTACGCTTGACCGCCCGCGGCGAGGTAGCTCAGTTGGTAGAGCACACGACTGAAAATCGTGGTGTCGCCGGTTCGATTCCGGCCCTCGCCATCTGGTGGCTGCGCCGCACCGCGTAGCTGCGTCCTCGGGGTCAGGCCGTGCGGAGCACTTGCCTGACCCCTGCGTCCTTGCTCCGCGGGCTTGCTCGCAACCAGATGGCGAGGGCTTCGCCCTCGCCTGTTCTCGCGTGTTCAATGATCGCTGGCGGCGAGCGCGGCTAGCGCTTCGAGGAATGCTTCGCTCCGCGAGCCTGGCTTGGCTCGGCGGTGCGGACTCCTGCTCCTCCAACCACCACAGCGAGGCGAGCAGGACGAACTGCACGTGCGTGAGCGAGTGCGGCGCAAGAGCGGAGCGGATCTGCCGCTGCCACGAGAGCGTGGTGCGCCAGCGCAGGAACCCGGGGCTCTGCTCCGGCGCCCCGAACCGAGTGCGGGGGGTGCGCGCGGCTATGACGAGCGCTCCTTCGCCAGCGCGATCAGCGACGCCATGGTGGCGGGGAAGTCGGCCGTGATCAATGGGCCGATCTCGTTCGCCTGATCCGCGGGCCCGTCTATCTCCGCGGCATAGGTGATCCGAACCCGCTCGCGGGGCGCATATTGAACGTCAAAGACCCGTGCCGGATAGGCTGGCGAAAGGACCCTGTTGTTGCAGGAAGGTGCGAGATGGCGCTAATCGCGGGCGAGATGAACCTCGGCGTCTACCAGGACAGCGCGGGCCGCTATCGCTGGCGTCTTTGGTCAGGGCTCCGCCTCGTCGCGATTTCGGGAGAGTCGTTTCACGATCGGCTCGACGCTGAGTTCGCCGCCCTCTGCTTCAAGGTCGATGCGCGCGACGCTGCCTTCGACGTTCTTGCGCTTGACGATTCCTGGTACTGGCAGGCACGCGATGGCGGTGGCCGTCCGCTGGCGATAGCAAGCCGGCGGTTCGATTCGCCGTTCAATGCCAAGCACGCGGCTGCGTACGTCAGCAATCACGTCGCACGAGCGACGTTTTCCTGACCCGCCGTCGATGCCGTGGCCTGACCCGTCGGAGCTCCGCATCGGGCTTGGGTGCATGCGGCTGTCCACCGACGACGACCGCGACGACGAGCGTGCGTTCGAGACGATCGCGGCCGCCGCCACGGCCGGGATCAGCGTGTTCGACACCGCGCACGCGTACGGGCGTGGCGAGCTCGAGCTCGGCCACAACGAGCGACTGCTCGCTCGCGCACTGCGCGGCTGCGGCGCGGATCGAAGCGCGCGGATCGTCACGAAGGGCGGCATGGCGCGGACCGGCGGCGCGTGGGTGCCGGACGGGCGTGCGAAGGCGATTCTCAGCGACTGCGAAGCGAGCCTGGCGGCGTTGGACGGACTGCCGATCGACCTCTACTTGGTCCACGCGCCTGATCCCCGGACGCCGTGGCGGACATCGGTCCGCGCGCTCGCCCGGCTCGTCGACCAAGGCATCGTCCGCCGCGTAGGACTGTCGAACGTCAACCGTCGTCAGCTGGACGAGGCCCTGGAGCTGGCACCGATCTCGGCGGTCGAGGTTGCGCTGAGCGTCTTCGACGACCGCGCGCTTCGCGGCGGAGTCATCGACCGTTGCGCCGACGCCGGCATCGCGGTGATCGCCCACTCGCCGCTCGGGGGCCGCCGCCGGGCGGGCAGCCTCGCGCGTCAAGCGGCGTTGGCGGAGATCGCGGCCGCACGCGGCACGAGCGTCGTCGAGGTCGCGCTCGCATGGCTGCTGAACCTTTCGCCCGCCATCGTGGCGATCCCGGGCGCGCGCCGGCCCGAGACCGCACGCTCGGCAGCGTCCGCCGCGACGCTCGAGCTCGGCGACGGCGAGCGCGAGCTGCTCGAGGGCGCCTTCGGCGGCGCGCGTCCCGCGCCCGTCGAGCGACAGCGTCGGACGGACGGCGCCGAGGTCGTGCTCGTCATGGGCATCCCCGGCGCCGGGAAGAGCCGCCTGGCCGAGGATTACGTCGCCCGTGGGTATGTCCGCTTGAACCGCGACGAGCGCGGCGGCTCGTTGCGCGAGCTCGCCGTCGCGCTCGAGGAGCAACTTGCCGCCGGCGGCCAGCGGGTCGTGCTCGACAACACCTACCTCACCCGCGCCGCGCGCAGTTACGCGATCGATGCTGCGAGGCGCCACGGCATCGCGGCCCGCTGCATCTGGCTCGACACGCCGCTCGCTCAGGCACAGGTGAACCTCGTCGAGCGACTGCTCGAGCGCCTTGGTTCGCTCCCGACCCCTGACGAGCTGCGAGCGCTCGCTCGGCGTGGCGACGGAGTGCTGGCGCCTACGTCGCAGATGCGCGCGCTGCGCGAGCTCGAGCCGCCATCGAGCGACGAGGGCTGGGCGGATGTGGAACAGGTGGCGTTCGTCCGCAGCCGGGCGACGGCGGGCGCCGGACCCGGTGTCTTCGTTGCGGCACCCGCGGTGGCAGAGCCAGGCTGGAACGCAGCGCTCCAGGAAGGTGATCCGGACACGCCGCACCTGGTTTTCGACTGGCGGCCGGACGACGGCATCGACGTGGTCGGCCCTGCGGTAGCCGCTGTCGCGAGTGCGGTCTCGGGCCCGGTCGAGGGTGCCGAGTGCCCACACCCGGCGGGACCGCCGATCTGCTGGTGTCGGCCACCGCTGCCCGGCTTGCCGCTCGCATTCGCACGAATGCACCAGGTCGATCCGTCACGCTCGACGCTGATCGGAGCGAGGCCCGCACACCGGACGCTCGCGGTGACGCTTGGCGCCCGCTACGTCGACGTGAGCTCCACGGCGTCCGGCTGACGAATGCTCACCCTGTAAAGCTCGGCTGCCTGAGCCTCAGCCTGCCGCTTCCGCACACGCGCACCTGCTGGGTGAGGCGAAGCGGCCGTGTCCCTACGCCCCGCTGGAAGCGGATGCGTGCAGTGACCGTGTAGCGACCCGCTGGGAAGTTCGTCACGACCCGGACCAGCACACGCGACTGCAGCGCCTGCACGCGCAGTCCCCTGAGGCCCGTCCGGCCGACGAAGAATTCGGCGGATCTGGCCCGCGACACCCGCAGTATCACGAGCGAGCCGCGCCTGACACCCAGACGCTAGGAGGGTTCTGGGTGGCACGTTGTCACCCAGGAGGGGTGATCGCGGTCCACTGCATGGGCTCAGCAAGACATGGCAGGATCCGCCTCGTGCCCTGGCACATCGCCGGCAGCTATTTCGAGACCTGCAACTGCGACGCGATCTGCCCCTGCCGCCGCGTCAACGGTACCCCCGGCGGCCGCTCGACGCACGGCGTCTGCATGGGGGTGCTGTCGTGGCTGATCGAGGAGGGCGATGCCGACGGCGTCGACCTCGCCGGCGTTCCGGTCGGGATAGCGCTTGAGTACAGCGACGACGTCGAGGGGTCGCCTTGGACCTGGATCCTTTATCTCGACGCGACCGCCTCGCCGGAACAGCGGTCCGCGCTGGAAGCGATCTACACAGGGCGAGCCGGGGGCGACGTGCTGAAGCACTTTCCGTGGGCGTGGAAGCCGTCCGAGTTGGTCGCGGTCAGGGCTGTCGGCCTCGAGGTCCACCACATCCCGCGGCGTCAGCGCTTTCGTGTTCGCGACCACGTGAGCGTCCGCATCCGCGACCGCTATGCGGGCGGCGAGACGGTGACCTGTGTCATCCCTGGCCATGAACGCGAGGGTGAAGAGCTGATCGCCGACGTCCTGCACGTCCAGGACGGACCGCTCGTATTCGAGTACAGCGGCGTCTGCGGCTACGCCTCCACGTTCGACTACTCCGGCTGAGGGCCGCCGCTTAGGCTGGCGGCATGATCATCTCCACGATGAACGACCTCCCCGGATACTCGGTCGACGAGGTGCTCGGGGAGGTTTTCGGGCTCACCGTCCGGTCGCGCAACGTCGGCTCGCAGATCGGGGCGTCGCTGAAGTCCCTGGTCGGCGGGGAGCTCAAGGGCATGACGAAGATGCTCAGCGAAGGCCGG
>DATBDN010000196.1:0-10820 GCA_036269895.1 Thermoleophilaceae bacterium | reverse complement strand
GTACAACCAGGCCGCTTTGCGAACCATCAGCGTGGCCGCGTCGAGCTGCATCTGCGCGTCGGCGATCGGGAACTGCAACCCCTGGTTCATGCCGATCGGCCGGCCGAACACCACCCGCTCGTTGCCGTAGGCGACCGCGCGTCGGATGGCCGCGCGACCCAGCCCCAAGGCCTCGACCGCGATCAGGATCCGCTCGGGGTTCAGCCCGTCGAGCAGGTACCTGAAGCCTTTGCCCTCCTCACCGACCCGGTGCTCCTCGGGGACGTGCAGCTCGTCGATGAAGAGCTCGTTCGAGTCGACGGCCTCACGGCCCATCTTCGGGATCGGCCGGATATCGACGCGATCGCGATCGAGGTCGGTGAGGAACAGGGTCATCCCGTCCGTCTTCTTGTCGCAGTCCTCGAGCTTGGTCGTGCGCGTGAGCAGCAGCACCTTCTCCGACTCCAGCGCCTTGGAGATCCAGACCTTGCGGCCGTTGATCACGTAGCCATCCCCGTTGCGCCTGGCGTAGGTCTTGATCCGCGTCGTGTCGAGCCCCGCGTCCGGTTCGGTCACGCCGAAGCAGACGTGCAGGTCGCCGTTCACGACGCGAGGCAGGGTGTCGCGCTTCAGCTCGTCGGAGCCGTGCACGATCACCGGGTGCATGCCGAAGATCGACATGTGCATGCAGCTCGCGCCATTCATGCCGGCGCCGGAGGCCGCGACCTCCTCGAGCAGCAGCGAGGCCTCCAGGATCCCCAGGCCACTGCCGCCGTGTTCTTCCGGCACGCAGATGCCCAGCCAGCCGGCCTCGGCGAACGCGTTGTAGAACTCCCAGGGGAACTCGTGCTTGGAGTCCTTCTCCAGCCAGTACTCCTCGTCGAAGCTGGCGGCCAGCTCGGCGACGGCTCGGCGAATCGTCTCCTGGTCCTCGGTCAGCTCGAAGTCCACGGCCTACATGTGCTCCATGGCTTCGATGGGATCGTGGAACAGCAGGATGGCGTCGTCGGTGTTGACCATCCGCCCGTAGTAGGTCGTCATCAGGACCTGGACGAGCTCTGAGTCGACGTCCAGCCCGGTCGCCTCGGACAGCTCCTCGAAGTCCAGCCGCAGCCGTTCGTGCGCCTTGACCTCCTGGTAGGAGTGCTGCGGGACGATCTCCACGCCCTCGACGTTCGCCATCGCCTCGACCAGCACATCGCCCTCGACGCTCCGCGCGATGGCGATGCCCACGTAGTCGAACTCCTCCGCCGTGCTCATGTCGGCACCTCCTGGAGCTGCAGCGCTGATTGCAATGCGTCGCGCTCGCGGCGGACCTGCGCGAGCGCCTCCGCGGCGGGCCGGGCGCGCGGGGCCCGCTCGATCTCGGTCGCCACCGCCTCGGCGGCTGCCTCCGCCTCGGTGTTCCAGCGTTCGGCCCACCCAACCAGGACCTCGCGGTTGTGCTCGCCGAACTCCTCGTCCTCGACGCAGAAGCGCACCAGCTCGGTGGTCCAGTCGCGCACCCACAGCCACTCGCGCTGGGCGTTGCCGATGCAGACCGGCGTGACGGGGTCGCCGTTGGCGGTCGCCGGCACGAGCAGCATCTCGCGGCGCAGCAGGTTGCCGACCAGCGGCTCGATACAGAGGTTGACCGCGAGCACCCGCTCGGCCCAGTCGGTGCAGGCGCTGACGTGCTCGACGAGCGCCCGCACCGGCTGCCAGGCCTGTTCCTCCAGGAACCGCTGCTTGGCGGCCTCCGTCGAGCATTCGCCGATCTCGGACTCGAGGTCCATCGCGTAGACGACAAGGTCTTGGGCCTGGCGTTGCTTCATCGCAGCTTCCAGCACGATGGCGTGCGTCACCGAATCCGAGAGCGCCGGCCGGGATGCGCCGCACAGGCCTCGCCAGAGGCCGTGCTCGTAGAACGCCGGCAGCTGGAGGCTCGTCTGCAGGAATGCCCGCCACTCCTCGCCGAACCGCTCGAACAGGCCCTCAGAGCGGGCGCCGGCCACGGCGGCGTCCTGCTCGCGGGCCGCCTGCGCTGCCTGCTGGTAGAACGGCCGCTCCCAGAGGCCGGCCGGGTCGCGCCAGTCGAACCAGTCCTTGACGCGCAGCGCCGTGGAGCCCAGAGAGTGCGTCCCGCGGCCGTCCTCGAACGACAGCAGCCAGCCGCCCCTGAGGTGGCGGTGCACCGAGGGCTGGGTGTCGACCGTTACGTCTTCATAGAGGCTGGCGCGTCGCTTCTGCGGCTCGAAGTACAGGAACCCGCGCCGCGACTCGTCCTTCTGGCGCTTGGACCCGTCGTCGAGCTGCTTGATTGGGGGCGTCGGGCCGGTCACCGGACCACCTCCCCGACGTTGCGCCGGCCGTTGCCGTCGGCGCCCGGCTCGCGCACGCCCGTGCCGGCCTCCAGGCCGTCGCCGCCGATCGAGGCGTAGGTGAGCTCGCTCGTCATGACCGCGCCGTCCGGCGCGCTCGGGTCGTGCCAGTTGCCGCTCGGCAGGCCGAGCCGCTCGGCGTTGAGGATGTTCGGGCTCTTGACCTCGCATCCGCAGGCGGCGAGGTCGTCGAGCGTCCACAGCGGTTTGTCGTCGTCGATGTGCGGCTGGCCGACCAGCGTCTTTCCGTCAGGCTGGACGAATCCGATGTCGCGCACGACCTCGGCGAGGTCCCACCCGTGGTACTTGTCGAAGAAATGCCGGTCGCCGGTGTAGCGGCCCGGGTACTGGACGTCGTTGAGCAGGCACTGCGCGGAGCAATAGAAGCGCGTGCGATCGCCCACGACGCGATGCAACGGGCCGTCCTCGCCGAGGCAGTTCATCATGCAGCTCCAGCAGATCGGCGCTGCGTTCTCGAGGAAGCCGTTGAGCAGCAGTGCCTGGTCGCGCGGATCGGTGAGCTGGGCGAAGGCCTCCCACAGCGGGCCGTATTCGTCGTACCACCCCGGGTAGCGGGCCTCGAACCACTCGAAGTCGCGCTCGGTCAGCGCATCGAAGCGCCAGTAGGCCAGCGGCCAGATGGCGAACGAGAAGAGCGCCGTCTGGTGGATGATGCCCTTCTCGATGCGCTCGCGCGCCCCGAGGAAGACGGCCGGGTCCATGTCGAGCCCGAGTTTGCCGAGCTGCTCGATGTAGGACCGGTAGTAGTCGTCGTTGACCCAGCGGTTCCACTTGTCCAGGTAGGACTCGGTGTCCGAGCGGTCCTTGGAGAAGTACTCCATGAGCACGCCCGCGAACGGGTCGATGAACGCGTGCACGGCCCACCAGCCCGCCGCCAGGTCACGCTGGATCAGCGGGATGTTGCCGTCCTCCTGCAGCAGCGTCATCATCGTCGCGTAGCCGTTGGAGATGTGGCGCGCTTCGTCGGACTGCGCCGAGGAGTACGTCGTGGGCAGCGTGAAGTCCCCGTTGCGCGCCGCGACGTCGGGAAGCGCGACGAACGCGATGTTGGTGAACGCCGTCTCGAGCACGCCCATCATCGTCAGCCCGCACGCCACCGGGTCGCCGACGATCGAGTGCGTGCCCATGTTGTAGCCGGCCTTCGTGAGCGGGCTGCCGGCGTAGTACTTGGCCCCCATCGCCCAGCCCTCGGGCTCGGGCGCGTGCTTGGCGTACCAGCGGCCCAGGCTCTGCTGCATGCCGATGTGGCGCAGCTCGTCGAGGAACTGGACGTGGTAGCCATTGAGCAGCTCGTCGTTCGGGACCGTGTCCATGAGCATGCTCATGACGCGGCCCGCGCAGCCCTCGATGTACGTCGTGGTGTGGACGAACGGCTTGAGGACCTCGAGCCAGCGGCGCTCCGCCTTGTCGGCCATGTTGGCCCGCACGGCGGCGTCGAACCCGCCGTACATGCGCTCGTCCTTCTCGAGCTGCATCGGAAGGTACTCCCGCATGATCTGCTTCATGGGGTCCTTCGCCTTCTTGGGGAAGGTGTACTCCGTGGGATAGAAGCTGGACGGCTTGTGGTGCGTGGGCTCCCACCCGAGCTGTCCGATGCGATCGTGGGTCTTTGTGACACTGCGTCGGCGAGGCGAGCTCATGGAGGCAAGGATCGCGGCCGGTTGGTGCCCGGCAATCACCCTCGCGAGCCCATTTGCTCTCCCCGAAGGGGCAGGAGGGGGTGTCAGGGGCTCACGCGGACCGTATAACCGGCCGCATGGACTTCCGCGACAGCCCGGAGGACGCCGCGTACCGCGCGCAGGTGCGCGGCTGGCTGGAGGAGGCAGTCGCCGTGCTTCCTGGCCTCGAGCCGGCCACGATCGTCGAACGCCTGCCCTATTGGCGCGCGTGGCAGCAGCAGCTTCACGCCGCCGGGTATGCCGGCCTGGCCTGGCCACTTAGGTACGGCGGGCAGGAGGCGTCGCTGGTGCAGCAGGCGATCTTCCTGGAGGAGTACGACCGCGCCGGCGCGCCGGACCGGCTCAACACGTTGGGGGAGGGGCTCGCGGGTCCCACGATCATCGACTTCGGCACCGAAGAGCAGAAGGAGCGCCTGCTGCCACCGATCCTGGCGGGCGAGCACGTGTGGTGCCAGCTGTTCTCCGAGCCGGCCGCGGGGTCGGATCTCGCGGCCATCGAGGCTCGCGCCGAGCGCGATGGCGACGGTTGGCGGATCAGCGGCCAGAAGGTGTGGACCAGCCGGGCGCAGGTGTCGGACTACGGGATGCTCCTGGCCCGGACAGGCGGCCCGCGACACGGCGGCATCACGTACTTCATCCTGCCGATGGACCAGGAGGGCGTGACCGTTCGCCCGCTGCGGCACATCCTCGGAGAGGCGGAGTTCAACGAGGTCTTCCTCGACGGCGCGTATGTCCCCGACGAGCTGGTCCTCGGGCCGGTCGACGGCGGCTGGAAGATCGCGATGGCGACGCTGGGCTACGAGCGCGTGGTGCTCGCGACGGGCCGGGTGAACATGCAACGTCTGTTCAACGACCTGCTCGAGACGGTGCGCGAAAGCGGACGCGGCGCCGACCCGCTCGTGCGTCGCGAGCTCGCGGACCTCTACGCGCGCACGCGTGTGTACCGGCTCAACGGGCTGCGGGCACTGAGCGCCATGGCTGCCGGGACCCCGGGACCGGCGGCGTCGCTGGGCAAGCTGATGTCGTGCCCGCTGCTGGAGGACATGGCGGACTTCGCCGTGGCGCAGCATGGGCTGGCCGGCTCGCTCGAGCCAGACGACGAGGCCGCGGCCGCGCACTGGCTGCGCCTCGCCTACCAGGCCCGCGGCACCTCGATCGCGGGCGGCACGACCTTCATCCAGCGCAACATCGTGGCCGAGCGCGTGCTCGGGCTGCCCAGGGGCTGAGCAGCTTGCAAGCGGTCGCCCTGCACGAGTTCGGCGGGCCCGAGGTGCTGCGGTTCGGCGCGCGCCCCGACCCCGAGGCGGTCGACGGGCGCGCGGTCGTGGAGCTGCGCGCGGCAGCGCTCAACTGGCACGACTGCCTTGTGCGGGGAGGGCAGTACGACGTCCCGCTGCCGCACGTGATCGGCTCGGACGGAGCGGGCGTGCGCCGCGACACGGGCGAGGAGGTCGTGATCCTGCCCTCCTTGGACTGGGGCGTGGACGAACGCGCGCCCGGGGCGTCGTGGCAGATCCTCGGCGACTACGTCGACGGCACGTACGCCGAGCTCGTCGCTGTGCCGGAGGAGAACCTGTTCCCCAAGCCCCGCGGCTGGAGCTGGGCCGACGCCGCGGCGTTGCCGCTGGCCGGGCTGACCGCACATCGGGCGCTGTTCTCCCGCGGAGGCCTGCGCGGCGGCGAGACCGTGCTCGTCCTGGGGGCGGGCGGCGGCGTGGCCACCATTGCCATCGGGCTCGCCGTGATGGCCGGCGCGCGCGTGCTGGTCACCTCCTCGTCGCTCGAGAAGCTGGACCGGGCGCGCGAGCTCGGTGCCGCGGGCGGCGCGCTCTACACCGCCGAGGGCTGGCCCGAAGACGTCCGCATGCTCACGGGCGGCGAAGGCGTGGACCTCGTCATCGACTCGGTCGGCAGCACCTGGTCCGACGCGCTGGCGACGCTGCGCCCGGGCGGGCGCCTCGTGAGCTTCGGCGCGACGGGCTCGGCCTCGGCCGAGGTCGACGTGCGCCGGTTCTACTTCGGCCAGCACACGATCCTGGGGACGACGATGGGCAGCCCGCGCGACTTCGCGGCGCTGCTGCGGACGGTGGAGGCGGCGCCGGCCTGGCGCCCCGTCGTGGACCGGGTTCTCCCGCTCGACCGCGCTGGCGAGGCGCACGCAGTGATGGAGCGTCGCGAGCACACCGGGAAGCTGGTGCTGGCGATATGAACTCCAACGGATACGCATGGGAGCCCACGCCGGAGCGGATTGCGGAGGCGAACGTCACGCGGCTGATGCAGGCCGCCGGCGTGCAGACGATCGACGAGCTGCGAGCGCGGTCGACGCAGGACATCGACTGGTTCTGGGACCTGGTCGTGCGCGACCTGGAGATCCCGTTCGACGAGCCCTACACCGCCGTGCGCGACAGCTCGCGGGGGATCGAGTGGACCACCTGGTTCATCGACGGCCGCCTCAACGTCGCGACGGCATGTGTCGATCGCTGGCGCGAGGAGACGCCGGATGCGCCGGCGGTGATCCACGAGGACGAGACGGGCGCCGTCACCACGCTCACCTATGCGGAGCTCGGCACAGCCGTCGATCGCTGTGCCGCGGGCCTGCGCGCCACTGGGATCGCGAAGGGCGACGCGGTCGCGGTGTTCCTGCCGATGACGCCCGAGGCGGTGATCGCCGCGTACGCCATCGCCAAGGTCGGCGCGCTGTACCTGCCGCTGTTCTCCGGCTTTGCGCCGGACGCCATCGCCGCGCGCCTGCAGGACGCACAGGTCAAGCTCGTGTTCACCACGGACTGGGCGTGGCGGCGCGGGTCACGGGCGCCGATGAAGCGCGTCCTCGACGCGGCGCTCGCGGACTGCCCTTCGGTCACGACGGTCGTCGTGGCCGAGCGCGCCGGGGGTGAGAACCCGGCCCGCGGCTCGCTCGACGTCACCTGGGAGCAGTTCGCGCTGCCCGTCCACGGGCCTGTCCGGGCCGAGCCAACGAGCGCGGAGGATCCGCTGCTGCTGGGCTACACGTCGGGGACCACGGGTAAGCCCAAGGGCGCGGTGCACACCCACGCCGGCTTCCTGGTCAAGGTCGCCTCGGAGGTTGCCTACGAGTTCGACGTCCGCCAGGGCGATGTGTTCTTCTGGGTCACGGACATGGGATGGGTGATGGGCCCGCTGAGCACGTTCGGGACCCATGCCGTCGGCGCGACGCTGCTGCTATACGAGGGCGCGCCCGACACGCCGGGTCCGGGCCGGCTGTGGGAGATCGTCGAGCGGCGGCAAGTGACGATGCTCGGCGTCTCGCCGACGCTGATCCGCGCGCTCAAGCCCCACGGCGACGAGCTCCCAGCCGCCTGCGACCTGTCGTCGCTGCGGGTCTTCGGATCGACCGGCGAGCCGTGGAACGAGGACCCGTACGTGTGGCTCAGCGACACCGTCGGCAAGGGCCGCGTCCCGATCATCAACTTCTCGGGCGGCACCGAGGTCGGCGGCTCGTTCCTGGCGCCGTTCGTGGTCGAGCCCATCAAGCCCTGCTCGCTGGGCGGGCCGTCCTTGGGCATGGACGTCGATGTCTTCGGCCCTGGCGGCGACTCGGTGCGCGGACAACTCGGAGAGCTCGTGTGCCGACAGCCGTGGCCCGCGATGACGCGCGGGGTGTGGCGTGACCCCGAGCGCTACATCGAGTCGTACTGGTCGATGTACCCCGGCACGTGGCGCCACGGCGACTGGGCGATGGTCGACGCAGACGGCCAGTGGTTCCTCTTCGGCCGCTCTGACGAGGCGATCAACGTCGCAGGCAAGCGGGTCGGGCCCGCGGAGGTGGAGAGCGCGCTGGTCGCGCATCCTGCGGTGGCGGAGGCCGCCGCCGTAGGCGTCCCGGACGAGCAGAAGGGGGAGGCGATCTGGTGCTTCTGGACCCCCGCCGATGCCGCGGGGGTCGACGTCTCGGACGAGCTGCGCGCGGAGGTCGGCCGCCGGCTCGGCAAGCCCTTCACGCCGGGCCGGGTGATGCGCGTGGACGCGCTGCCGCGAACCCGGACGGCCAAGATCCTGCGCCGCGCGATCCGTGCGGCGGCCATCGGCGCCGACCCGGGAGACCTCTCGGGCGCTGAGAACCCCGAGGCGCTGGACCTGATCCGAAAGGCGGTGATGTGATGGAGGCGATGCGTCTTGACGTCCGCGACGGGATTGCCCGGCTGACGTTCACCCAGGCCGAGCGCGGCAATCCAATCGACGGCACGTTCTGCGGCGAGATCAACGAGGTCTCGGTCGAGCTGAGCGAGCGCCGCGACGTCCGCGCCGTCGTGGTCGCCGCCGAGGGCAAAGCGTTCAGCTACGGCGGCGACATCGCCTCGTTCCTGAGCGCGAACGACCACCTGCCGCGCGCGATCAAGGTCTGGACGTCCGGCCTGCACATGGCGATCGCGCGGCTGCAGCGCATGGACCCGCCGATCGTCGCGGCCGTGCACGGCATCTGCGCCGGCGGCATGACGGCGTTCGTCGCGGGCTGCGACTTCGTGGTCGCGAGCAGCGCGGCGCGATTCGTCGCCGCGTATGCCGGCATCGGCTACAGCTGCGACGCAGGCGCCTCGGTCACGCTGACGCGCCGCCTCGGCCCGCAGGGCGCGCGGCGCTTCCTGCTCCTCGACGAGACGCTCGACGCCGGCGCGGCGCTCGCGGCGGGTCTGGCGGACGAGGTCGTGGACGCCGACGCGCTCGAGGCGCGGGCGACCGAGCTCGCGGCGCAGCTCGCGGCGGGTCCGACGCGCGCGCTGGGAGAGATCCGGCGGCTCCTCCTGTCGGCGGGCGACCAGCCGCTCGAGACCCAGCTCGAGCTCGAGGCGCAGGCGCTCGCCCGCATGGCCGCGACGCCGGATGCGCGCGAGGGGCTCGCCGCCTTTGCCGCGAAGCGGCGTCCAGCCTTCACGGGGCGCTGACTACGTGTTGGCGCGGTAGGGCGCGAAGTCGGGCGCGCGCTTCTCGTTGAAGGCGGCGATCCCTTCTCGCGCCTCGTCGGTGTCGGTGAACATGACAAGGCTCGAGAACGCCATCTGGCCGACGCCCGCGAAGTGCTCGGTGTCCACGTTCATCGACTGCTTGAGCACCTTCAGGGCGGTGGGGGAGAGGCGCAGGATCTCGTCGGCCCAGCGGCGTACCTCGTCGCGCAGCTCGCCCGCCGGCACGACCTTGTTCACGAGGCCCCATTCGAGCGCCTGCTGGGCGTCGTACTGGCGGCAGAGAAACCAGATCTCGCGCATGCGCTTCTCGCCGATCACGCGGGCCAGGTAGCCCGTCCCGAACCCGGCGTCGAACGAGCCGACCTTCGGGCCGACCTGGCCGAAGACCGCGTTGTCGGCGGCGATCGAGAGGTCGCAGAGCACGTGCAGGACGTGGCCGCCGCCGATGGCGAATCCGTTGACCGCAGCAATCACCGGCTTCGGGATCTCGCGCATCGTCCGGTGCAGCGTGTCGACCTCGAACAGGCCGGTCGCCGATGGCCCGTAGTCGCCGGTCTCGGCGCGCTGCTTCTGGTCGCCGCCCGTGCTGAACGCGCGGTCGCCGGCGCCGGTGAGGCAGACGACGCCCACCTCGGGACTCGCCCACGCGTGCTTGAAGCAGGCGATCAGCTCATCCACGGTCTTCGCGCGGAACGAATTGAAGCGGTCGGGCCGGTTGATCGTGATCCACGCGAGGCCCGCGTCGATCTCGTAGGTCACGTCGGTCAGGTCGTCGAGCATCAGAACCCTTTCGCTGTCAGGCCATCGTCAGGCCGCCGGACACGGACAGTGTCTGCCCCGTCACGTAGCCCGCGTCGTCGCGGGCGAAGAACCGGACCGCCGATGCGATCTCGTCGGGCTTCGCGAGGCGTTTCATCGGGACGCCCGAGACCATCGCGCCGATGACTTTGTCCGCGTCCCCCTGCCTGGCGACGATCTCTTGCAGGAACGGCGTGTCAGTCGGGCCGGGGCAGACGACGTTGGCCGTCACGCCCTTGCGCGCGACCTCACGCGCGACGGTCTTGGTGAAGGCGATGATGCCGCCCTTGGCGCCCGAGTACACGGACTCGAGCGACGAGCCCACGCGTCCGGCGTCGGAACCGATGTTGATGATCCGGCCCCACCCGCGCTCGACCATCCCGGGCAGGACGCCGTGCGTCAGGCGCAGCGCCCCCTTGAAGTTGACCTCGAGCACGCGGTCCCAGAACTCCTCGTCGGTCTGCAGGAACGGCTTGAGGTCGTCCCAGCCCGCGTTGTTGACCAACACGTCGATCGGACCGAGACCGTCCTGGGCTGCGGCCAGGCCTGCCGCCACGCTGTCAGAGCTGGTGATGTCGACATCGATCGCGAGCGCCTTGCCACCGGCCTCCGTTATTGCGGATGCCGTCGCCTGGGCTTCTTCCAAGCGCAGGTCGGCGACCACGATCGCCAATCCGTCTTCTGCGAGGGCTCGCGCGATCGCCGCGCCGATGCCGCGTGCGCCGCCCGTGACCAGGGCGACGCGTCCATTTGCCGTCATGTTCATTGCTTAGCACCGTACGACTGTTCGATTCGCTGGGCACCTCCCCGGGGGAGGTTTCGACTCCCCCTCAGGGGGTGTTGCAGGGCCGAGCGGTCGATGGCTGCTGGGATCCGAGGCTGTCGGGCTCGGGGCCGTCGCCACCACTTGGCGCAAAGCAACCGTAGGGCAGCAACGGAAGGTTGATCGCCGACGGCGTCGCGGCCGAACGGTGGAGGAGGTAGGTCCCGGGCAGCGTCAGCGCCTGAGGCGCGGTCGGGTAGCAGGGGTCTGTTCCCAG
>DATBDN010000195.1:0-16475 GCA_036269895.1 Thermoleophilaceae bacterium | reverse complement strand
TCGCGGTCGAGGCGGAAGTCCGCCGACAGGTCGACCACTTTCAGGCCACGTTCGTGGAGCGCGCGAACCGCGGGCGCGGCCGCCTTGTGCGGATAGGCGACGAGCGCAGCGTCGGCGCGCGCGGCAACCGCGTCCGCGTCGAATTCCTCGAGCTCGAGCGGCACGCGGTAGCGCGCGTAGAGCTCGTAGTGCGGCATGCCCACATCCGAGCGGCCGGTGACGGCGGTGAGCTCGAGCGACGGATGCGAATGCACGATCGCCGCGGCGAGTGCGCCGGCGTAGCCGGTGGCGCCGATGACGGCGGTGCGGGTCATCCAACCGCTCCCGGCGCTGTTACATAAGTGCTCTGATCCCGTTTGTTACGCACGGAGCCGGCCTCCTAGCTCGGCCAGGCGGTCTTCGATCAGCGCCCGTACGCCCGCGACTTCGTCGTCCGTGAGCGTGCGGTCGGGTGCCTGGAACTCCAGCCGGATTGCCAGCGATTTGTTCCCCGCTCCGATCTGGTCGCCGCGGTAGACGTCGAACAGCTGGATCCCGGTCAGCAGCTCTCCCCCGCCGTCGGCTATCGCTGCCTCGACATCGCCGGCCGGCACTTCCTCCGGCACGACCACGGCGATGTCCTGTATCACCGGCGGGAACGCCGACACCGGCACGAACTGGGCCGGTCCGGGCGCCAGCTCCGCCAGCAGTTCGAGGTCGAGCTCGAACGCCGCCGCGTTCTCCAGGTCCCACTCACGTGCGACCAGTGGATGCAGCTCGCCGATCCAGCCGAGCTTACGTTCCTCGGCTCCCGCCACGATCGACGCCGAGCGGCCAGGATGGAGAAACGGCCGCTCGCCCGCCTCGGCCCACCACTCGACGCCGGATGATTCGAGGATTGCCTGGACAAGACCCTTGACACGGAAGAAGTCCACCGGCGCCGCTGGTGTGCGCCAGCCACGCACTCCGCGCCCGGTCAAGAGCGCTCCCAGGTGGTGGCGCTCCATCGCCGGGAACGAGCCCTGCGGGCTGCGATCGGGATCCATGTGCGCCTCGAGCGCGACCGACGGCCGGTACACGTGCGCAGACTCGAACAGTGCGATGTCCGATCGCCCGCGCGCGTGGTTGTAGCGAGCGGCGTCGAGCAGGCCCGGCAGCAGCAGCGGCCGCATCACGCTCTGGTCCTCGCTCATCGCGTTCGCGAGCCGCAGTGCCGGCAGCTCGCCCAGTCGCAGCTTCGCGAGCGTGTCGGGTGAGGTGAAGCTCCAGGCGATTACCTCGTACAGACCCCGGTCGCGCAGCTCGTCCTCGACGCGCCGTACGAGCTGCTGCTCTTTGGTAAGTCGCCCGATCGCCTCGCGGCGCGCCGGCATCGTCGTCGGCACCTTCTCGAGTCCGTAGACGCGGGCGATCTCCTCGATCAGATCCGGCTCGCGATAGACGTCTCCCTCGCGCCAGTACGGCACGGTCACTTCCCACTCGGCGGATGCGCCGGCAGTCACGTCCCGGATCTCGAAGCCGAGCCGCTCCAGGATCGCGCGCGCCTCGTCGGGCGGAACGTCGACGCCGGTCAGCCGTCGGACCCGAGCCAGCCGCAGGCGAACCCGGGTCGCTGACGTCGGCTCGGGGTAGACGTCGATCGTCCCGGGGACGAGCCGCGCGCCGCAGAGCTCAACCATGAGCCGCGCCGCGAGCCGCTGCGCCGCCATCCCGAGCTCCGGGTGGAGCTGCTTCTCGAAGCGCCCGCTCGCCTCCGTGCGCAGCTGCAGTTTCTTCGAGGTCTCGAGGATGTTCGATCCGACCCACGTCGCCGCCTCCATCAGCACGCGCGTCGTCTTGTCCGACACCTCGGAGATCTCGCCGCCCATGATTCCGCCAATGCCCGAGGGGCCCTCGGCGTCGCAAACAAGCGCCATCTCGGAGTCGAACTCGCGCTCGACGCCGTCGAGCGTGCGCATCCGCTCGCCCGGTGCGGCACGGCGCACGATGATCTGGTTGCCGCGCACCTCGTCCAGGTCGAACGCGTGTAGCGGCTGTCCCGTCAGGAGCATCACGTAGTTCGTGATGTCGACGACGTTGCTGATCGGCCGCTGCCCGGCCGCCGTCAGGCGCTGCTTGAGCCAGAGCGGCGACGGCCCGATCTTCACGTCCTCGAACACGCGCGCCGTGAAGCGCAGGCAGATCTCGGGGTCGATGTCGATCGCCACGTGGTCCTCGGCCTGGTCGTCACCCGACGGCTCGGCATCGGCGTCGGTCGGGTCCTGGGCGAGCGGCTGAGCGGTGATTGCATGCACCTCGCGCGCCACGCCATAGATGCCAAGGCAATCAGGGCGGTTAGGGGTGATCTCCAGCTCCAGCACCTCGTCTGCGATCGGCAGGTGCTCCACCAGCGCTTCCCCCGGTGCCGCGCCATTCGCCAGGACCATGATCTCCTTGTGGTCCTCCGAGATCCCGACCTCGTCCTCGGCCAGGATCATCCCGGCGGATTCGACCCCGCGCAGCTTCGCTCGCCCCAGCTGCGTGCCGTCGGGCATGATCGCTCCCGGCTTCGCCACGGCAACCGTTTGGCCGGCCGCGACGTTCGGCGCGCCGCAGACGATCGTGGAAGTCGAGCCGCCGACGTCGACCTCGCAGACCGTCAGGCGGTCGGCATCCGGATGACGCTCGGCCGAGACCACGCGCCCGATCACGAACTCCGACGCGTCGCCGACGCCGATGCGGTGGAGCGCCTCGACCTTCGTGCCGGTCATTGTCAGCCGGTCAGCCAGATCGGCAGCCGACAGCCCCGACCGGCAGTACGACTCGAGCCAGTTGTACGCCGCCCTCATCGGAACTGCTCCGCGAAGCGCAGATCGTTGTCGAAGAACATGCGCAGGTCCGTGACGCTGTGCTTGAGCATCGCGATGCGCTCGATGCCCATGCCCCACGCCCAACCCTGCACGCGCTCCGGGTCGTAGCCGTTGTCGGCGACGAAGCCAAGCACGTTCGGGTCGACCATCCCGGCGCCGAGGATCTCGAGCCAGCCCTCGCCCTTGCACAGCGGGTCGCGCGAGCCGTCGGGCAACAGCCCGGACCCACCGCACTGGAAGCACGACACGTCGCACTCGATCGACGGCTCCGTGAAGGGGAAGAAGTGCGGCCGCAGCCGAACTGCGCGCTCGGGTCCGAACATCGAGCGCGCGAACGCCAAGAGCACGCCCTGGAGGTCGCCGAGCGTCAGGTCCTCGTCGATCGCGAGCCCTTCGCACTGGTGGAACATCGGCGTGTGCGTCGCGTCGTTGTCGCGGCGATAGGTCTTGCCCGTGAAGACGTAGTAGATCGGTGGCTCGTGGCGCTCCATAACGCGCACCTGCATCGGCGAGGTGTGCGTGCGCAACAGCACGTCGTCGGAGAAATAGAACGTGTCCTGCAGCATCCGCGCCGGGTGACCCGGGGGGTAGTTGAGCGCCGTGAAGTTGTAGTAGTCCCACTCGACCTCGGGGCCGTGCTCGACCAGGAACCCCATGCCGACGAAGAAGTCCTCGATCTCGCGCCGCGTCTGGCTGATCAGGTGGAGCGCGCCAACCGGCTCCGGCGGATCGCCGGGCAACGTGACGTCGACGCGGTCCTCGACCAGGCGCCGCTCGAGCTCGGCGTCCTGGAGCTCCGTCGCGCGCGAGTCGAGCAGCGACTCCAGCGCTGCGCGCACCTGGTTCGCCTGCTTGCCGACCGGCCCACGCTGCTCGGGTGGCAGCTCGCCGATCGAGCGCAGCGTCTGGGTCAGCTCGGACTTGCGGCCCACGTAGCGGACGCGCAGCTCCTCGAGCTCGGCCGAGCCGGGCGCAGCAGCGATAGCCGCCTCTGCTTCGGCGCGCAGCGAGTCCAGATCAGCCATGGCGGGCCATCCTAAATTGCTCGTACATGGCGACGGTCGCCGCCATCGCGACGTTCAGCGAATCGAGCCCCGCCCGCATGGGGATTCCGGCAGTCAGTTCCGCCCCATCCGGCAGACCACCGCGTTCGGAGCCGAAGCAGAGCACGACCGGCCGGTCGGCTTCGTAGTCCGCTGCCGCGCCGGCGACGAATGCAACTCGCGTGCCGGGAAGGCGTTCGAAGCGTGCGCGCGCCGGTGGCCGCGCGAAGATCGATCCCATGGACGCGCGGACGGCCTTCGGCGAGTACGGGTCAGCGCAGCCCGGCCCGAGGATCACCGGTCCGTCAGCGAAGGCGTGAGCGGAGCGGATGATCGTCCCGACGTTGCCCGGGTCGCCGACGCCGTGCAGGTACACCGAGACGTCGCCGCCCGGCTGACTCCACTTTTGCCGATAGACCGCGATCAAGCGGGAGCCGGATCCAAGCGCGGATGCCGCGTGCAGCAGCTTCGGCTCGACGGCGGTCGCGCGCGGATCCGCGGAATCGGCGGCGAGCAGCATTTCGGGCTCGAGGCCGACTGCGTCCGCCGCCTCGACCAGGTCCTCTCCCTCCGCCACGAACAAGCGCGTCCGCGCGCGCTCCCGCTTCGTCTGGAGCTTGCGGATCTGCTTGAGCTTCGGGTTGTCGGCGGATGTGATCAAAGAACGAAAAAGGGCGCCTCTTGGGGCGCCCGGGAGATCCTGCTGGTGCTGCGGTTCGCTAAGCGGCCGCGGCCTCCCGGGCTGTCTCGGCGAATCGGCGGAACGTCTCGGGATCGCGCACGGCGATGTCGGCCAGGACCTTGCGGTCCAGCTCGACGCGGGCCAGCTTGAGCCCGTGCATGAACTGCGAGTAGCTCATCCCATTCATCTTCGCGGCAGCGTTGATGCGGGTGATCCACAGGCGACGGAAGTCGCGCTTGCGGTTGCGGCGATCACGGTAGGCGTAGGTCTCCGCCTTGATGAGGGCTTCCTTCGCCCTCTTGTAGTTGTGATTGGCCTCGCCGCGGTACCCCTTGGTCCGGTCGAGGACTTCGCGCCGCTTCTTGCGCGCGTGGACGGAGCGCTTGACCCTCATTTGCCGAGCAGCGCCTTCACACGCGGTACGTCCTGCTGAGCCACGGCGACCGGGCGGTCCATCTGGCGCTTCCGCTTCGGGCTCTTCTTCTGCAGGATGTGGGTCTTTCCGGCATGCCGAGCCAGGGCCTTCTTGCCCTTCCCACCCTTGGTGAGCTTGAAGCGCTTCTTGGCGCCCGAATGGGTCTTCATCTTCGGCATGCGGCGAGAGAGTGTAGCTAGGCCTGTGCCGTGGCTTCGGCCGGTGCAGGCGCTTCCGCCTGGCCGCCGTCGCCGTCGCCCTTGTGCGCGGGCGCGTCCTTCTTCTTCACCGGGCCAAGCATCATCGTCATGTTGCGGCCATCCTGGTTGGGCCGCTGCTCGATGACGCCGAGGTCCTGGACGTCCTCGGCCAGCCGCATCAGCAGTGCCTCGCCGCGCTCCGGATGCGTCATCTCGCGACCGCGGAACATGATCGTGACCTTGACCTTGTTGTCGGAGTCGAGGAAGCGCCGCACGTGGCCCTTCTTCGTCTCGTAGTCGTTGGTCGCGATCTTCGGGCGCAGCTTGATCTCGCGCACGTGCACCTGCTTCTGGTGCTTGCGGGCGGCCTTCTGCTTCTGCTCCTGCTCGTACTTCCACTTCGAGTAGTCGAGCACCCGGCAGACCGGCGGGCGAGCATCCGCGGCAACCTCGACCAGGTCGAGATCGCGCTGACGCGCGTAGGCGAGCGCTTCGTCGCGCGAAACAACGCCCACCTGGGTCCCGTCGTCACCGATCAGGCGCACCTGCGGCACCCGGATCATCTCGTTGATTCGCGTCTCGTCCCGCTCAGGCGGGCGCCGATCGAACTTCCTCGGGATCGGCACTAGGCGGGAACCCGGCTAGGGATCAAAAGGCAGCCGGCGCGATGTAGGGAAACGTCATTCGCGGTCCAGAGTAGCAGCGGAGAGGCGGTCAACAACCTCTTTGAGAGGCATCGATCCGATGTCGCCCTCGCGGTGGCGGCGCAGCCCAACTTCACCCTTTTCGGCGTACTGATCACCCACGATCAGCATGTACGGCGTCTTGAGCAGCTCCGCGGCTCGGATCTTCTTTCCGAGCGACTCGGTGCGGTCGTCGATATCCACTCGCAGACCGCCATCCCGCAGCTGCGCGGCGACGCCCGCGGCATCGTCGAGATGGCGATCCGCCACCGGTAGCACCGTCACCTGAACCGGTGCCAGCCAGAACGGCAGCTCGCCGGCGGTGTGCTCGAGCAGGATCCCGATGAAGCGCTCGAACGATCCGAACAGCGCTCGGTGGATCATCACCGGCATGTGCTCGGCGTTGTCGGCGCCGGTATAGACGAGGCCGAAGCGCTCCGGCATGTTGTAGTCGAGCTGCACCGTCCCCAGCTGCCACGAGCGGCCGAGCGAGTCCGTCATGTGCAGGTCGATCTTCGGCGCGTAGAAGGCGCCCTCGCCTTCGGCAATCGTGTACTCGTGGCCGCCGGAGTCGAGGGCGTCGCGCAGCATCCCCTCCGTCTTGTCCCAGAACGCGTCGTCGCCAAGGCGCTCGTCCGGGTCGGGCCGGGTCGACAGCTCGACGTGCACGGGAAAGCCGAACAGGTCATAGATGTCGTGCGCGAACGCCATGCACGCCTCGACCTCATCCTTGACCTGGTCCTCGCGGCAGAAGATGTGGGCGTCGTCCTGGACGAAGTGGCGCACGCGCAGCAGCCCGTGCAGCGTGCCCGACGGCTCGCGCCGGTGGAGCAGCCCCGGCTCAGCGCAGCGGAACGGCAGGTCGCGGTAGCTCCAGCGCTGCAGGCTGTAGAGCTTGCAGTGGCCGGGGCAGTTCATCGGCTTGAGGCCGAACTCGCGCTCTTCGTACGGGGTGACGAAGATGTTCTCCTTGTACTTGCCCCAGTGGCCGGAGGTCTCCCAGAGCGTCGATTCGTAGAGCTGCGGCGTCTTGACCTCGACGTAGCCGCGCTCCTCCTGCATCTGACGGTTCAGCGCCACCAGCTGGTTGAACAGGACGGTGCCCTTGGGTGTCCAGAAGGTCGCCCCCGGCGAGACCGGATCGAAGTCGAACAGGCCGAGCTCGCGACCCAGCTTGCGGTGGTCGCGCGCCTTCGCCTCCTCGATGCGCTTGAGGTGCTCCTCGAGCTGGTCCTTCGAGAAGAAGGCGGTGCCGTAGATGCGCGTGAGCATCGGGCGGTTGGAGTCGCCGCGCCAGTAGGCGCCCGCGACGGATGTCAGCTTGAGGGCCTTGATCCGCTTGGTCCCTGGGCCGTGCGGCCCGCGACACAGATCGGTGAAGCCGTCGTTGCGGTACAGCGAGACGGTGTCTGCGCCGAGATCCTCGATCAGCTCGACCTTGTAGTCCTCGTGCTCGCCGCGAAAGCGCTCGAGCGCCTCGGCGGAGGAGACGTCCGCGCGCTCGAACTTCTCGTCGGCCTTGATGTGCTCGCGCATCTTCTGCTCGATGCGCGCCAGGTCGTCCTCGCCGACCTTGACGCCGTCAGGGAAGTCGAAGTCGTAGTAGAAGCCGTCGGCGATCGGGGGGCCGATCGAGATCTTCACCCCTGGGTAAAGCTCCTTGACAGCAGTGGCCAACACGTGGGCCGCGTCGTGGCGGATCACATCGAGCGCCTCAGGATCGCGCTCGGTCAGGATCCGGATCTTCGCCGCATCGCCGCCCCCGTCGGGCAGCGGCCGGCCGAGGTCGCGGATCTCGCCGTCCACCTCGATCGCGATCGCCGCGCGCGCGAGGCCTTCGCCGATCGCGCGGGCGGCGTCGAGACCGGTGGCTCCGTCCGGCAGCTCCAGGCGGTCCCCGTTCGGCAGTTCGGCTGTCACGAGGTGAAAGTAGCGGTGCCGGAAACCGATGCGAGCAATCGCAGCTCGTCCTCCAGCAGGCGCGTGACGAGGAAGCGCTCCTGCACCCGGCTGCGCCCCGCGATCCCGAGCTCGATCGCCAGCCCGGGATCATGCACGAGCTCCTGCAGGCGGGCTGCCATCTCCTGCGTGTCGCCAACGAGGTAGCCGCTCGTGCCGTCCTCGACCTGGGTCGCGATCGCACCGCCGGGAAAGGCGACGACCGGCGTGCGCTTCCACAGCGCCTCGGAGGCGGCCAGGCCGAAGCCCTCGCGCAGCGAGCGCTGCAGGGACACGCGTGCGACGCGCTGCAGCGCGCCGACCTCGACCTCCCCCACGCCCGTGTAACTAGTCATGACGCGCACGTCGTCGATGCCGGCGGCGTAGTCGGCCACCTCGCGGGCGATACGGAAGTCGTCGGGGCCCTCACCCGGGAGCGCGCCCACGAGCACCAGCTGCAGCTCCGGCGCGCCCGATCGCGCTTGCGCGAACGCGTCGATGACGCCGTGTGGGTCCTTCCAGCGGTCCAGGCGCGAGACGTGGCAGGCCAGCGGCCGGGTCAGGTCGATGCCAAGCGAGCGCAGCACGTGACCAGCCAGCCGCAGCGGCATGTCCATGTGCTTGGGGCCGAGCGGGTCGATCGCCGGCGCGATCGCGCGCACGTCACCACCCAGGTTCGGCGGCCAGAAGCCGTCGTAGGCGAAGACGCCCCAGTCGCACCCGTCCAGCAACGGCACCAGCCGGTCCCAGGTGGCCGGCTCGGGCTCCGACGCGTCGACGTGGCAGCGCCAGACCACGCGCGCCCCGCCGTCGTCCTGCGTCAGCAGGCCAAGCGCCGCCGGGTCGTGGATCACGAGCACGTCGCAGTCCTCGCGCAGGTTGCCGATCCCGGCCGCGATGCCGTCGAGGTACTCGCTCCAAGTCGAGGGCGCGATCGCCGTCTCGGCGCCCTGCAGCCCGTCGTAGAGGTCGCGCGCCACGTCGCCGAATGGCGCTGATCCGTAGACCACGCGCCACTCGACGTCGAGCCCGGCGTCGGTCGCGAGCGGCAGCAGTGCCCGCAGGAGCTCGGGGCAGCCGTTGCGCGGCGCGGCCGCCGAGACATGGATCACGCGCATGCCGGCAAGCGACTCCGCGAGGTCGCGAATGCCCTCGATCGTCTCGTCTCCTGCGACCTCGGCGTAATCGCCGAGCGAGCGGCGGCCGGGCTGAATCCTCTGAAGGCCGCTTTTCACCTGCCGCAAATCTAAACGCCGATTGCTCACAGACGCACGCGGGCATTGCACCTACGGTCCCCCATTCATGCGTCGAGCAATTGCAGTAGCACTCTCCACGCTGGCGACGCCGGGCGTCGCGCTGGCCGCTCATCCGTACAAGGAACAGCAACTGGCGCAGACGGCGGCGATCGACAAGTCGCTGATCGCACACCAGCGCGCCCATCACGCTCGGCGCCTCGCCGCAGCGCGGACTGCGCAGGCGGACAGCAGCCCGAGCGCGATTCCTAGCTATCTGGCAGCGATCGCGGCCTGCGAATCGGGCGGCAACCCGCAGGCCGTCGGCGGCGGCGGCCGTTACCGCGGTGCCTTCCAGATGACGTATGCAGCCTGGGCAAGCGTCGGAGGCCAAGGCGACCCGGCCGCCGCGCCGATTTCAGAGCAGGCACGACGTGCGGCAGCGCTGTATGCGCAGGCCGGACCCGGGCAATGGCCGGTGTGTGGTCGATGACCCACATCGCACAAGCGCGATGAATTAGGGTCCGGCTGACCCCGAGATGGTCCGCTGGACTCGCTTCGTAATCGCACATCGAAAGCGACTGCTGCTCGCTTGGGTCGTCTGCGTAGTGGTCGCCGGGGCCGCCGCTTCCGGCCTTTCCGGGCTTCTGAGCAACCGCTTCTCGCTACCCGGCTCGGAGGCGGAAAAGGGCTTCAACATCCTCAAGGATCGCTTCGGCCAGCAGGGCCAGGGCTACATCCTCGTGGTGGTCAAGGAGCCGGGCGTCAGCGCTGCCTCGCTGAAGCGCGCGACCCAGTTCGCGGCTGACCGCGGCGCGAAGCCGGTGCGCGGCAGCGCCGGCGAGGTTCGCGCGATCGGCCCCAACCTTCTGATCGCCGACCTCAATACACCGCTCGAGTACAAGGACGCATCCGACGCCACGCCGAAGGTGCGCAGGGCGATCGGCCACATCCCGGGGGTGACCTTCTACCTGACGGGCGCGCCTGCGATCGACCACGACGAGCAGCCGCTGTACAACAAGGATCTGCAGCGAGGCGAGTCGATCGCCGTCCCGATCGCCCTGGTCGTCCTGGCCTTCATGCTCGGGACCCTCGGCGCGATCGCTGTGCCGCTGGTGTTCGCGCTCTCCACGATCACAACGACACTCGGGCTTGTCTGGATCGCGGCGCACTTCCTGGACATGGCTATCTACGTCCAGAACATCGTGACGCTGATCGGCTTCGCGATCGCGATCGACTACTCGATGCTTGTCGTCTTCCGCTTCCGCGAGGAACTGCACTCCGGCAAGGAGCCGCACGAGGCGCTGCTGACGACGATGGCCACCGCCGGCCGGGCGACGGTCTTCTCCGGGATGACGGTCGCGCTCGGGCTCGGCCTGCTCGTGTTCATGCCGCTTCCGTTCATGCAATCGATGGGCGTCGGCGGCGTGCTGGTGCCGCTGGTGTCGATCGCGGCTTGCCTGACGCTGCTGCCGGCCCTGCTGGCTGTGATGGGCACCAAGGTCAACCGGCTGCGAGTAGTGCCGAAACGCGTGCTCGAGAAGCGGCAGGACACCGACCACGGCGCCTGGGCGAGACTCGCGCGCTCGATCATGCGACGGCCGATCCCCTACCTCGTCGCGGGACTCGCCGTGATGTTCGCCCTGATCATCCCCGCCTTCCAGCTGCAGCTGACAGGCGGCGACAACCGCGGGGTTCCGAAGACGACCGAGGCCACCGAAGGCCTCGCGTTGCTCGAGCGCACGCTCGGGCCGGGCAGCCTGGCGCCGAACCAGATCGTGGTCGACACCCAACGGCCGCGCGGCGCATTCACACCGGCCGCTCAGGCGGCGCAGCGCAAGCTCGTTGTCTCGCTGCGTGCCGACCACGAGATCGACAAGCGGACGGTGATCGCGCCCGCGGGGCTGCCGCCCGCTGAGGCGCGCCGCAACAACCTTGTCGACCGCACCGGGCGCTACTACCAGGTACGCGCTGCAGGCCACAGCGACACAGGCACGAAGGCGGCACAGGATCTCGTGCACCGAATCCGCGACACGTACGTGCCGGCGAGCGGCGTGCCGCAGAACCGAACCTGGCTCACCGGCGCTCCAGCGTTCGGCGTCGACTTCATCGATATCGCCTACAGCGCGTTCCCGTGGCTCGTCGCAGCGGTGCTCATCCTCACCTACCTGATCCTCTTGCGCGCCTTCCGCTCACTGCTCCTGCCTCTCAAGGCCGTGCTGATGAACCTGCTGTCCGTCGCGGCAACCTATGGCGTGCTCGTGCTGGCCTTCCAGCACCACTGGGGCTCGATCGTCGGCTGGCAGCAGTCTCCGCAGATCGAGGCGTGGATCCCGATCTTCCTCTTCGCGATGCTGTTCGGGTTGTCGATGGACTACGAGGTCTTCCTCCTCTCTCGCATGCGCGAGGAGTGGGACCGCTCGCACGACAACGAACACGCCGTGGCCAGCGGGCTCCAGCACACCGGGCGCATCATCACGGCGGCCGCGATCATCATGATCGCCGCCTTCGCGGGCTTCACCGCGGGCCGCTTCGTCGGGCTCCAGATGTTCGGCCTCGGCCTGTCGGCGGCGATCTTCCTCGACGCGACGATCGTCAGGACGATCCTCGTGCCGGCCGTGATGCGCCTGCTCGGCAAATGGAACTGGTGGCTGCCCGAGCGGGTGGCGCGCTTCATGCGTGTGCGTCCGACCGCCCCACCGCCACCCTCGGAATCCGCCCGCGAAGCCACTCGTGCCACATAGGCGGCAATAGTTGCCGTCCAGGTGGATCGAGTGGACTACCTGCGCTCGACCTGACTGCCGGGGACGATGTCGTCGCGTCCGTCGGCCCAGCGCACCCACGCCTTGTGGCCGCCGTCGTAGTCCGGCGCCCATAGGACGAGCGTCGCCTCCTGGCCGCCGACGCTGCACTTCTCGCTGCCCTCCTCGTCCAGGCCGCGCCAGAGCCGGATGAAGAGGTTCTCGTCCCACTCCTGGGCGATGGTCGTCGAGTCGGTGTGCCCGGGATAGATGATCGTCTCGGGGGGAAGCTCCATCAGCACGTCCATGATCGAGTGCTCGAGGTCGGCGAAACCGCTCGATCCCGGCGCGCGCACGCCGCCGACCGACCCCTTGAACAGGGTGTCGCCCGTGAACACGGCGTCCCCCGTGAAGAAAGACAGCATCCCGGCCGTGTGGCCGGGCGTGTGGAGCGCCTCGAACGAGACGCCGCCGGAGGTGATCTTCGTCCCCGGCTCGATCGTGCGGTCGACGACACCGTCGCCGATCAGCTCCGCCTCGATCGGGTGTGCGACCGTCTCGCAGCCGTAGCGCTCCTTCACCTCGGCCGCCTCCGCCACGTGGTCGTGGTGGTGGTGCGTCAGCAGCAGATGCGTGACGTTCACCCCGTGCTTGTCGACCGCGTCGTACAGCGGCTCCATCGGGCCACCGGCGTCGATCAGCACGCCGTCACCACCTGCCTCGCCCGCGACCAGGTAGGTGTTCGACACGAACTGTGGGTGAAGCGATCGTTCGAGCAGCACGGCGCCGACCCTATCTAGAGTCGCCGCCCGTGAACCTTCGCGCGGAGTTCCCGGTGCTCGACCGGATTGCGTACCTGAACGCCGGCACCGACGGGCCGGTCCCGCGGCGCGCTGCCGAGGCTGCGGCGGCGTCGGTCGCCGCCCAGGCCGTGGCAGGGCGCGCCGGCAAGCCGCACTTCGAGCACGTGATGCAGGTCCGCGAGGACCTGCGGCGGCGCGCCGCGTGGCTGATGGGCTGCCCGCCCGGCGAGATCGCCCTGACGCACTCCACGACCGATGGCATGAACCTGGTGCTGCGCGGCCTGCGCCTGGGCCGTGGCGATCAGGTCGTGACAACCGACGAGGAGCATCCGGGCCTGCTCGCGCCGCTGGCCGCATTGGCGGCCGAGGCGGGCGTCGATGTCAGATTCGCGCCGTTCGCCGAGATCGCGAACGCCGTCACGCCGGCGACCAAGCTGATCGCCTGCTCGCATGTCTCCTGGATCACCGGGCAGGTCGTCGATACCGCCGCCCTGTCCGCGACCGGGGTGCCGGTGCTCTTGGATGGCGCCCAGGGTCTCGGCGCGATCCCCGTGGACCCCGCTGAGCTCGGCTGCGCGTTCTACGCGGCTGCCGGGCAGAAGTGGCTCTGCGGACCCGACCAGAGCGGCTTCCTCTACGTCCATGAGGACTGGATCGAGCGCCTCGGCGCGCCGTGGCCCGGTTACCAGTCCCTGGCGGACGGGCGGCGCGCCGAGGAGCTGCCGCTCGCGGAGGGCGCAACCCGCTTCGACCTCGGCTTCCCCGCTCCCCACGACGGCGCCTGGGCGGTCGCGGCGTTCGAGGTGTTCGAGCAGACGGGCTGGGACGAGGTGCTGGCGCGCGGGCCGGCGCTGGCGGCGCAGCTCGCGGACCGTCTACGCGAGCGTGGGCTCGACGTCGCGACCCGGGGGGAGTCCACGCTCGTGTCGTTCGGGACGGACGATCCCGAGGAGTTCGTCGAGCGCGCGGCGTCCGCGGGCGTGGTGATCCGCAACCTGCCGGGCCGCGGGGTCGTGCGCGCCTCGGTCGGCGCATGGTCTGATGACTCGGATCTGGAGCGACTGCTCGCGCTTACTTCTGGGCCATGATGATGATCGCCTCGACCACTGCGACCGCGATGATCAGTCCCGACACGAGCGCGAGCGCGGCGTAGCCGACCCTGCTGCCCGCTCGTGTTCCCCGGCGGGTGTCGTCGAAGCGCACGAGGCCGACGATGCCGAACGACAGCACCGTGGTTAAACCGATGCCGGCGACGAACGAGTAGAGGACGACCTTGCCGAGCGCGCCCCAGTCGACGACCATCGCGAGCGTCACGCCTCAGCCCCCGCGGGCACGACCGAACTCGGCCTGGGTCGGCGTAACCGTCGCGAGAACGCGAACCCGACCGCGCCGAGGAGCAAGACAAGGACGAGGATCGGCCCGGCCGCGTTGTTTTCACCGAAGACCTGGGTGATGCCGTAAGCGATCCCGCCCATCGCGCCTGCGGCCGGCAACGTCACGAGCCACGCGCCGACCATGTTCCCCGCGACGCCCCAGCGCACGGCCGACAACCGCTTCGCAGCACCCGCGCCCATGACACCGCCCGAGATCACGTGCGTGGTCGAGAGCGGATAGCCGAAGTGCGACGCGGCCAGGATCACGGCGGCGCCGCTGCCCTGAGCCGAGAAGCCTTGCGCGCTGTCCATCTTGATGATGCGCGTGCCGACCGTCTTGATGATCCGCCAGCCTCCGCTGTAGGTGCCGAGCGCCATCGCCGTCGCCGCGGATGCGATCACCCAGGTAGGCGTCGTGGCGTTCGCTCCGAGGTTTCCGTTCGCAATCAGCGCGAGCGTGATCACGCCCATCGTCTTCTGAGCGTCGTTCGTGCCGTGCGCCAGCGAGAGCAGGCCGCCCGAGAGGACCTGTCCCAGCCGGTAGCCTCGAGTGGCCGGCCCCGGTCTCAGGTGGCCCACGATCCGGTATGCGATCGTGATTGCCAGCCCGGCCACCACGAACGCCAGCACCGGTGCAATCAGAGCGGGAATCAACAACTTCGAAACCACTGCCGAGCCAGACACCGCACCGGTGCCGGCGGCGACGATCACTGCACCGATGACTCCGCCGATGAGGGCATGCGAGGAGCTCGACGGCAACCCGAAGTACCACGTCGCCAGGTTCCAGATGATGGCTCCGATCAGGCCGCCGAAGACGACTTCTGGAGTCACGACCGTCGGATCGACGAAGTCCTTCGCGACCGTCGCGGCGACGTTCAGCGAGATGAACGCGCCGGCGAAGTTGAGCAGCGCCGAGTAGAGCACGGCGACCCGCGGGGCCATCGCGCGCGTCGAGACCATCGTCGCGATCGCGTTCGCGGTGTCATGGAACCCGTTCGTGTAGTCGAACGCGAGCGCAGTCGCGACGACTATTACGAGGATTGTGTCGTTGTGCATGGAAGGCGGTCAGGCGTTCTTCGTAGAGATGCCCTCGAGAATGTAGGCCGCCTTCTCGCAGGCATCGATCGCCTCCTCGAGCCGCTCGTAGATGTCCTTCCAGCGGATCACGATCAGCGGGTCGATCCCCTCCTCGAACAGCGACGCAACGGCTTCGCGGCCAAGACGGTCGCCCTCGTTCTCGAGCCGGTTGACCTCGACGGTGAAGTGCGACATGTCCTCGAAGTTGCGCAGGCGGGGCATCCCCGCGGCCAGTGTGCGGCCGGCTTGGGCAAGGACGCGCGCCAGGCGCTGTGCCTGCTCCATCGGCGCCTCGATCTTGTAGAGGCCCAGGTAGTCGGCCACCTCCTCGACGAAGTCGACGATGTCGTCGAGGGCCGAGACCAGATCCAGGATGTCCTCGCGGTCGATCGGCGTGACGAACGTGTTGTTGAGCGCGTGGATCACGTCGTGGGTGATCCGGTCGCCCTCCTGCTCGCATATCAGGATCTCGCGCGCGAGGTCCCGGCGCTCCGGATAGTCCCGGAGCATCTGGTCGAGCAGGTCGGTGGCGCGCTGGATGTTGCCGCCGGCCTCCTCGAAGAGGTCGAAAAACTCGCGGCCTCGCGGCGCGAGGACCTGTGACAGACGTGGCATGCCAAGCATGCTGCCCGATTTGCCGGACAAAGTTGTGAATGAGTTGTGAAAACCATCATCCGACGAACTGCGCGCCCTCGATGCGACGCGCGCTGCGCTCCGCCCAGGGGGCGCCGGTCTCGCGCAGGCCGACCACGACCGCCGTCCAGTCGTAGGCCACGCGCCGGTGCTCGATCCGCCCGTCGTCGTGCAGGATCGCCCACGACGCGCGCTGATCGCCGTCCATCGGCATGCCGACGCTGCCGGGATTCACCAGGCGCACGCCGCCCGGGCCCTCGCGCTCGAACGGGATGTGGGTGTGCCCGAACACCTGAAGCGGCTCGCCGTGGCCCCCCAGGAGCTCCTCGTCCTCGTCCTGGGGCTCCGGGGCGAAACTGCGGACGTCGGAGATTGGCGACCCATGTGTGAAGCGGACGCGGCCCTCGTCGGTCAGCCACTCCGGCAGCGCATCCAGGTCGGCCACCACGCGGTCGCCCAGCTGCTCGCGGCACTCGACGATCGCGGCCTGGAGCACGGCATCGTCGGGCGCGTCGTGCGGATGCGCCGTCCACCGATCGACGTTGCCGCGGATCATCTGAGCATCGAGCTCGCGCAGTCGCGCGACCGTCTCGGCCGGGCGCAGCCCGAACAGCGCATAGTCCCCGCCAAGCAGGAAGCGCCCGATGCCGGCCTCGCCTGCGTCGGCGAGGACGGCCTCGAGCGCTTCGAGGTTCCCGTGCACGTCGTAGATCAGCCCAAGCACGGGCTGCGACGTTAGAGCCACGACTGCTCCTGCGTGTTCAGGCCGTTCTCAGATGTTGCTGTGACGGTGGGGGCCATGACGACTCCGCGCCGGATGCTCAACA
>DATBDN010000194.1:0-15759 GCA_036269895.1 Thermoleophilaceae bacterium | reverse complement strand
CCGCAACCGTCTCAATCAACTTCGCAAGCAAGTCGCGCGTGGGTAGGGAGTCACCGCAGCGCCAAGGAGCCACTTAATGCAGATCAAGCCAGACGAGATCACTTCCATCCTCAAGAGCCGTATCGAGGGCCTCGACACCTCCAGCGCCGACCTGACAGAGGTCGGGACCGTGCTGTCGGTGGCAGACGGCATCGCTCGCGTCCACGGACTCGAGAACTGCATGTCGTTCGAGATGCTCGATCTGCCCCACGGAGTCACGGGCCTGGCGTTGAACCTGGAGTCCGACAACGTCGGCGTGGTGCTGTTCGGCGAGTGGGAGCGGATCTCCGAGGGCGACACCGTGCGGCGGACCAAGCGACTGCTCGACATCCCCGTCGGCGAGGGGCTGCTCGGCCGGATCGTCGATCCGCTCGGCAACCCGCTCGATGGCAAGGGCGAGATCGACGCGACCGAGACCCGGCCCGCCGAGCACAAGGCGCCGGGCGTCGTTCAGCGCCAGCCGGTCAAGGAGCCGATGCTAACCGGGCTCAAGGCGATCGACTCGATGATCCCGATCGGCCGGGGCCAGCGCGAGCTGATCATCGGCGATCGCCAGACCGGAAAGACGGCGATCGCGATCGACACGATCATCAACAACAAAGATCGCGACCTGGTCTGCGTGTACGTCGCGATCGGGCAGCGCAAGGCGACGGTCGTGCAGCTTGCCAACACGCTCGAGGACGCCGGCGCGCTGGACAACACGATCATCGTCATGGCGGCAGCCGACGAGGCCGCGCCGATCAAGTTCCTGGCGCCGTACGCGGGTTGCGCGATGGGCGAGTACTTCCTCTACAACGGCAAGGCCGCGCTGGCGATCTACGACGACCTCACCAAGCACGCCTACGCCTACCGCCAGATGTCGCTGCTGCTCCGCCGTCCGCCGGGGCGTGAGGCGTATCCGGGCGACGTCTTCTACCTGCACTCGCGCCTGCTCGAGCGCGCCGTCAAGCTGTCGGAGGATCTCGTCGACCCGCGTACCGGCGACAAGCTCCCCGGCGGCGGCTCGCTGACGGCGCTGCCCGTGATCGAGACCCAGGCTGGAGACGTGTCGGCGTACATCCCGACGAACGTGATCTCGATCACCGACGGCCAGATCTTCCTGGAGCCGAAGCTGTTCTACTCGGGCGTGCGCCCGGCCATCAACGTCGGGATCTCGGTCTCGCGCGTTGGCGGCAACGCCCAGATCACGCCGATGCGCAGGGTCGCCGGCCGCCTCAAGCTCGAGCTCTCCCAGTACCGCGAGCTCGAGGCCTTCTCGCAGTTCGGCTCAGAGCTCGACCCCGAGACTCAGCGGACCCTGGCTCGCGGCGAGCGGCTCGTCAGGACGCTCAACCAGGCAGAGCGCCACCCGATCGCCGTCGAGGACCAGGTGATCCAGATCTACGCGGCCACCAACGGCTACCTGGATCGCATCGTCGTCGACAAGGTGGAGCGCTTCCTGGCCGACCTCACCGATTCGGTGCGCGGCAACGAGCCAGAGCTGCTGCAGAAGATCGCCGAGGGCGACTGGAGCGACGACACCCAGGGGCAGGTCGAGAAGGCCGTGAATCAGTTTGCGGAGGACTTCGGCTTCGACCTCGACGAGGAGGGCCACCCGCTCGACGAGGGCGGCGACGACGCCGATCGCGAGCGTCGCGAGGACCGCGCGACGGGCAGCGACGATGGCGAGGAGGACCAGGAGGAGTCCGAAACCGAGAAGGAGGAGGCGGGAGCCCCGGCATAGCCGGATCCTGTCGAGCAGTCGATGCCCGCTACCCAGCGAGACGTTCGAAACCGCATCGGCGCGGTCAAGAACATCCAGAAGATCACCGGCGCGATGCAACTGGTCGCCGCCGCGCGGCTGCGCCGCGCCGAGCAGCGGATCGAGGCGCTACGCCCATACGCCTCGGCGATCCGCCGGATGACCCGCCAGGCGGCCGAGGCGGCCGGCAACGTCCCGAACCTGCCGATCCTGGACGAACGCGAGAACGTGTCGAGCGTCGGCCTGCTGCTGATCGCCGGCGACCGCGGCCTTGCGGGCGCGTTCAACTCCAACATCGTCCGGCGCGGCGTTGCGGCCGGGCGCGAGCACGATTCACAGGGTCACAAGCCGGTGTACTTCGCATCGGGCCGCCGCCCGGCATCGTCATTGACGTTTCGCGGGCTGGACGCGGCCGCCAGCTTTACCGGCTTCACCGACCGGCCCTCGTACGCGGACGCCAGACGCATCGCCGAGCGCCTGATCGCCGCCTACGTCGACGGGGAGGTCGACCAGGTGGAGATCTTCTACAACGGCTACATCTCGCCGATCAACCAGGTTGTGCGGCGCGAGACGCTGCTGCCGCTGCAGCAGGCGACCGTGCTCGACGAGGGCGACGAGGACGAGCAGGACGAGGAGAAGCACTCCGGACCGCGGGCGCTGGTCGAGTACGAGCCTGACCCCGAGGAGATCCTCAAGCGCCTCGTGCCCGACTACGTGGAGATTTCGATCTACCGCGCGTTGCTCGAGTCGACCGCGTCCGAGCACGGCGCGCGGATGACCGCGATGCGCAACGCGTCCGAGAACGCGCGCACGTTGATCGAGGACCTTACGCTCGAGATGAACCGGGCCCGCCAGGCCGAGATCACGCAGGAGATCTTGGAGGTCGTCGGCGGTGCTGAAGGGCTTTCCGGATAGCTCCGGTCTGCCCGCGGGGACACTAACCTAGGAGACAAATGGCAACCACAGCAGAAACCCAGCAGGCCGAAGGGGAGCGCACCGAGAACGTCGGCCGGGTCGAAGAGGTCCAGGGCGTCGTGATCGAGGCCGTGTTCCCCGACAAGCTGCCCGAGATCTACCACGCGATCAAGATCCGCCGACCCGAGGCCGCGCGCGCCGAGGAGGACATCGACACCGCCGCGGCGGTGGACGAGTGGCTCATCTGCGAGGTCCAGCAGCACCTAGGCGACGACCGCGTCCGCGCAGTCGCGATGGACACCACCGACGGCCTGGCGCGCGGCACCGAGGTGATCGACACCGGTGCGCCGATCACCGTCCCGGTCGGGCGCGAGACACTCGGTCGCATCTTCAACCTGCTCGGCGAGCCGATCGACCTGGGCGAACCGCTCGCCGACGACGTCGAGCGCTGGCCGATCCACCGCGAGGCGCCCACGATCGAGGCACTGACGCCGACGACCGAGATGTTCGAGACCGGGATCAAGGTGATCGACCTGCTGGCGCCCTACGCCAAGGGCGGCAAGGTCGGTCTGTTCGGCGGCGCCGGCGTCGGCAAGACCGTGATCATCCAGGAGCTGATCCACAACCTTGCCCAGGAGCACGGCGGCCTTTCGGCGTTCTGCGGCGTCGGAGAGCGGTCCCGCGAGGGCAACGACCTGTGGCTCGAGATGAAGGAATCGGGCGTGCTCGACAAGACCATGCTCGTGTTCGGGCAGATGAACGAGCCGCCCGGAGCCCGTATGCGCGTGGCCCTCTCGGGCCTGACGATGGCGGAGTACTTCCGCGACAAGGAAGAACAGGACGTGCTCCTGTTCATCGACAACATCTTCCGGTTCGTCCAGGCCGGCTCCGAGGTGTCCGCGCTGCTGGGCCGGATGCCCTCGCAGGTGGGTTACCAGCCGACGCTCGAGTCCGAGATGGGCGAGCTGCAGGAGCGGATCACCTCCACGCGCAGCGGCTCGGTCACGTCGATCCAGGCGATCTACGTGCCCGCCGACGACCTCACCGACCCGGCACCGGCGTCCGCGTTCGCGCACCTCAACGCGACCACGACGCTGTCGCGGTCGATCGCCGAGAAGGGCATCTACCCTGCGGTTGACCCGCTGGACTCGACGTCGACGATCCTCAAGGCAGAGATCCTCGGCGAGGAGCACTTCAACGTGGCCAACGAGGTCAAGCAGGTCCTGCAGCGCTATCGCGACCTCCAGGACATCATCGCGATCCTCGGAATCGAGGAGCTGTCCGACGAGGACCGGCTGACGGTCAACCGGGCGCGCAAGCTCGAGCGCTTCCTGTCCCAGCCGTTCTTCGTTGCCGAGCAGTTCACCGGCACCCCGGGCGTGTTCGTCCCGGTCGAGGAGTCGATCCGCGGTTTCAAGGAGATCCTCGAGGGAAAGCACGACGACCTGCCCGAGCGCGCGTTCTTCCTGAAGGGCACGATCGACGACGTCGTCAAAGAGGCGCGCGGCGACAGCGCCGGCGACGAGAAGCAGTCCGAGGGGGACGCGGATGCCGAGGAGAACGCGGATGCTGAGAAGGACGCGAAGGCTGACGAGGGCCAGGGCGGCGACGAGTAGTGGCCCACGAGAAGTTCCCCGTCGAGGTCCTGACTCCGGAGGGTGAGGTTTTCAACGACGAGGTCGAGATGGTCTCGACGCGCACCACGGTCGGCTCGATCGGAATCCTGGCTCATCACGCGCCGCTGCTGGCGATGCTCGATCCGACCGAGCTGCGTCTGTACAAGACCGAATCGGAGGTCGTCAGCTTCGCGCAGGCCGAGGGCTACCTGCAGATGGCCAACAACCGCGCGCTGATCCTCGTGGAGGAGGCCCATTCCCCGAACGAGCTCAACGCCGGCGAGCTGCGCGATCGCCTTCAACAGGCCGAGCGCGAGCTCGAGCAGGCCGAGGACGACTCAGAGCGCCGTCGGGTGGCAGAGCGCGACAAGCGCCGGCTGGAGCGCTTCCTTGTCATCGCCGAAGGCTCGTAGCCGTTCGGGATGGTCGACGAGCGGATCCTGGCAGAGCGCCTGATCTCCTACGACACCTCGCGCCCCGAGGAACTCGTCGCGGCGGCAGGATTCGTCAAGGGTTGGCTTGAATCCCGCGACATCGAAGTCCTGCACCACGATCACAACGGGCTGCCGGTGCTGGTGGCCGAGGTCGGACCGGCGCGCCAGGACCTTCCGTGCGTTGTCTTCCACGGCCATCTCGATGTGGTCCCCGGACGCGACGAGCAGTTCGATCCGCGGATCGACGGCGACAAGCTGTTCGGCCGCGGCGCATACGACATGAAGGGCGCGCTGGCGGCGATGATGTGCGCGCTCAAGGATGTCGAGCGCCAGGAACGGGTGCGCGTGAGGCTTGTGTGCGTCCCCGATGAGGAGTCCGAGGAACTCGACGAGCGAGCCACCGACGGCGTCGTCAAGCGGGGCCTCGGGGGAAGCTTCGCGATCACCGGGGAGCCGACCAACCTGCATATTGGCGTCGAGGCCAAGGGCGTCCTGGCGATGCGCATCGAGGTCCACGGGCGCGCCGCGCACAGCTCGACCCCGTGGCTGGGCGACAATGCCGTGCTGAAGGCGATCGACGTGTTTCGCGCGATCGAGACGTTGCCGTTCTCGCGCGAGTCCTCGGAGATGTTCGACCGCCCGTCGATCAACCTCGGCCGCGTCTCGGGCGGCGACGTGCCGAACAAGGTTCCCGAGCACTGCGTGATCGACGTCGACATTCGCTACCTCCCGGGTCAGGACGCCGACGAGATCCTCACCGAAATTCAGGCCATCCCCGACACGGCCGTGGAAGTCATCTTCCGCCGCGACCCGGTCGTGGTCCCGCGCACCGACCCATTCGTCGCCTTGCTCGCCGAGGCGGCCAGTGCCGGAAACCGCGCCGAGCGCATCTCGGTCGGCCGTGACGGCGCCTCAGACATCACCGCCTGGCTCGAGTCGGGCGTCCCTGGCGTCGAGTTCGGACCGGAAGGAGCCGGTCATCACGGGCCCGAAGAATGGGTATCAGTGTCGTCACTAGTGCGTTATCGCCAGGCACTCGTGGACTTCGTCCATCTCGTAGGCGAACGGCGGGCCAAGGACGCCCCGCAGTTGCGCGTTGCCTGAGAGCTACGCAGGCCCTGGTGTCTTCAAGCGCTTTTTGCTGGGCGCGCTGATCATCGTCCTGGCCTCGGCGTCGGCCACCGCGGTGGCGGGCTGGCACGAGGTCGACAAGGTCGTTGCGGCGTTCCAGCACACGAAGCACATCAACCTGACCGGCGTCATCACCGACGCCGACGCCGGCAAGCCACAGACGATCCTGCTGATGGGCTCCGACAAGCGCTCCAAGAAGGCGGTCGACGTGCGCAGCGGCGCGATCGGCCCGCCGCTGTCCGACACGATGATCCTCGTGCGGCTCGACCCGTCGAAGCGCGCGACTGCGCTGCTGTCGCTGCCCCGCGACCTCAAGGTCCACATCCCCGGGCACGGGACCGACAAGCTGAACGCGGCCTACTCGAAGGGCGGCGCGCGACTGACCGTACGCACCATCCGAGGCCTCGATCCCCGGCTGAAGATCAATCACGTCATCAACGTCGACTTCCACGGCTTCTCGAAGGCCGTGAACTCGCTTGGCTGCATCTACGTCGATGTCGACCGGCGTTATTACAACCAGACCGACGTGTACTCGAAGATCGACATCGGCGCCGGCTACCAGCGTCTCTGCGGCCAGGATGCGCTCGCGTACGTGCGCTACCGCCACGAGGACAACGACCTGGTTCGTGCCACGCGCCAGCAGGATTTCCTGCGCGACATCAAGGCCCAGGTCGGCGCTTTCGGGCTGCTCGACGACCGCAACAAGCTGCTCCACATCTTCTCGGACTACACGAGCTCCGACCTGAACTCGCGCAGCGGCATCCTGCGCTTGCTCAAGCTCGCGGTCTTCTCGGCCAACAAGCCGATTCAGGAGGTCCACTTCCACGCGAAGATCGGCCCGAGCTACGTCTACGCGCGGCGGGGCGTCGTCCACAAGGTCGTCACGCAGTTCCTCGGGGTCCAGGGCTCGAGCGGGCCGAAGGGCGTGCTGCGGCCGAAGAGCAAGCAGGCGCGCCGGCGCCAGCGCCGAGAGGACATTGGCCTCGAGTCAGCGTCCGCGCCGTTCCGCGACCAGGCGCTCCAGGCCGTGAACGCCCACGTCCACGTCTTCCCGGTCTACTACCCGACGAGGCGCGTGAAGGGGTCGCTGACGGTGGGCCCGCCGAGCGTCTACACGATCGAGACGGGCGGAAAGAAGCATTACTCCGCCTACCGCATCGTCATCAAGAAGAACTTCGTCGGCGAGTACTACGGGCTTCAGGGCACGACCTACAGGGACGCGCCGATCCTCGATCAGCCGCACTACCCGCGGACGATCCACGGCCGCAAGTTCAACGTCTACCCGGACGGCTCACGGATCAGGATGGTCGCCTGGGAGGACGGCCACTCGGTCTATTGGATCTCGAACACCCTGCTGCAGACGGTCTCGAACCGGCAGATGCTGTCGATCGCGGCGTCCACGCGGCACCTCTGAGCGGGTCTGGCCTCGCTAGGCTGACGCGCCGTCTATGGGAGATCGTGAAACTCTCGGCGTAATTGGGGCGGGCTGGGTCGGCCTCGTCACCGCAGCGTGTTTCGCAGACCTCGGACACGACGTCTGGGTGCGCGACGTGGTGCAGGCCAAGATCGACACCCTCTCGCGCGGCGAGGTGCCGATTTACGAGCCGGGCCTGTCGGAGCTCATCACCAAGAACTCCGAGCGCCTGCACTGGACGCTCGACATGGACGACGTCGTGCAGAACGCGGAGCTGCTGTTCTGCTGCGTCGACACGCCGCCGAGCTACTCCGGCGACGCCGACCTCTCGCGCGTGATGAAGGTCGTGAACGAGATCGGCGACCTCGAGTCGCACGCGCTGATCATGAAGTCGACCGTGCCGGTCGGCACCGGGCGCTCGATCAAGCGCAGCCTCAAGCACATGGGCTACACGTCCAACCCCGAGTTCCTCAAGGAGGGCTCGGCAATCGCGGACTTCCAAAAGCCCGATCGGGTGGTGGTTGGCGCGGGCACCGAGGACGCCGAGTTCGGCGACCGCGTGGAGGCGCTCTATGAGCCGCTCGATGCGCCGATGGTCCGGACGGACGTCGCCTCAGCCGAGATGATCAAGCTTGCCTCGAACGCGTTCCTCGCGACCAAGATCTCCTTCATCAACGAGATCGCAAACGTGTCGGAGGAGCTCGGCGCCGACGTCGAGGAGGTCGCGCGCGGCATGGGGCTCGACTCGCGCATCGGGCCACAGTTCCTCCGCGCCGGCAGCGGTTACGGCGGTTCATGCTTTCCGAAAGACGTGTCGGCGCTCAAACAGCTTGCCGGCAACTCCGGTTACCACTTCCAGCTCCTGACCGCCGTGATCGAGGTAAATGAGTTGCAGAAGCGGCGCGTCGTAGGCAAGCTGCAAAAGCACCTCGGCTCCCTGGTTGGGAAGGAGATTGCTCTGCTCGGACTCGCGTTCAAGCCGAACACCGACGACATCCGCGAAGCGACTGCGCTCGTGCTGGCGGCGCGCCTGCAGAGCGAGGGCGCCCACGTGCGCGTCTACGACCCCGTCGCGATGGAGCGCGCCTCGGAGATGCTAGGTGGCGCCAAGTTGTGCCCGTCGGCGCTCGACGCACTCGATGGCGCCCACGGCGCTGTGCTCGTGACCGAGTGGCCCGAGTTCGCCCAGCTGGACTGGACCGGTGAGGTCAAGGAGCGGATGGCCAACCCGCTCGTCGTCGACGGTCGCAACTTCCTCGACCGTGACGGCCTGGCGGCCGCCGGCTTCACATACGAAGGTGTCGGTCGCTCGTCCGACGTCGCGGAGCCGGTCCCGAGCTGATGCAGGCGCTGGTCCTGGCGGGGGGCGAAGGCACGCGGCTGCGGCCGCTCACGTTGACGACGCCGAAGCCGGTGCTGCCACTCGCCGGACGGCCATTCCTCGCCTTCATGCTCGACTGGCTGCACAGCCACGGCGTGGACGAGGCGCTGCTGTCGCTCGGCTACCTCTCCGACGCCGTCCACGAGGTGCTCGGCGACATCCAGAGCGGCATGCGACTGCGCTACATGCACGAGGACGAGCCGCTCGGCACGGCGGGGCCTGTCCGGCTGGCCGCGGACGAGGGAATCCTCGCCGACCGGTTCTTCGTCCTCAACGGCGATGTGCTCACCGACATGGACCTGACCGCGGAGCTTGCCCAGCACGAGCACACCGGCGCCGCCGGCACACTCGCGCTGATCGAGGTCGAGAACGTGGCGAGCTACGGCGTCGTCCCCACGAACGAGGCCGGCGAGGTGCTCGAGTTCCGCGAGAAGCAGCCAGGGCCGGCGCCCACCAACCGCATCAACGCCGGCGCCTACGTGCTCGAGCGGTCCGTGGTGGACCTGATCCCGGCCGGGCGCGCGGTGTCGTTCGAGCGCGAGGTCTTCCCGCAGATGGTCGGCAACGGTCTCTACGGCTGGCCGGCCGACGGCTACTGGATCGACATCGGCACGCCTGAGCGGTACCTCGAGTCGACCTGGGACCTGCTCGCCGGCCGCGTCGAGTCGACCCTGGCCGAGCGCGACCAAACCGGCTCGCTTGTCTACGAGGGATCGGTAACGAGCGGCGCCCACGTCGGCCCGCAGTCGGTGGTCGGCAGGCACTGCAGCATCGGCCCGGACACGGCTGTCGAGCGCTCCGTTCTCCACGACCGCGTCGTCGTGGGCAGCGACGCGATCATCCGCGAGTCGATCATCGGCGCGGGTGCACGCATCGGCGATCGCGTTGCCATGCAGGACGCGGTGATCGGCGCCGGCGCCGTGCTCGAGAACGACGCGACGCTCGAACCGGGCGCGAAGGTTGATCCCGGCGCGGCGGCACCAGGTCAGACTGCCGCTGCGCCGAACTCCGGCGAAGCCACGCCCGAGGCCCCCGGCGGCGCGTGAGCGCCGACCCGTTCTCGCCTGACGCGATTGCGGCCGCGGATCCCGCCGGGATGCTCGGCGACGTGCTGGCTCAGCCGCATCAGTACGGCGACGCTCTCTGGCGCACGGAGTCAGCCGGCATCAAGCGCGGCGACTTCGCGCGCGGAGTGGTGGTCTGTGGCATGGGCGGCTCGGCGATCGGCGCGGACCTTGCAGCGGCGGCCGTCGGCACTCGCGCGCTCGCGCCGATCACGACCATCCGCGGCTACGAGCTGCCCGCCTGGGTAGGACCGGACACGCTGGTCGTCTGCGCAAGCTATTCCGGCAACACCGAGGAGACGCTCCACTGCTTCGAGCAGGCAGGCGCGGTCGGCGCCGGACGGGTCACCGTCACGACCGGCGGCAAGCTCGCCGCGGGTGCGCGCGCGGCCGCCAACGTGCCGGTCGTCGGGATCCCGTCGGGCATGCAGCCGCGTGCCGCGGTCGTCTACATGACCGTCGCGACCCTGCAGTGCGTCGAGCTCGCGGGGGCCGCGCCGCCGATGCGCGAGGAGATCGAAGAGGCGGCCGACGTGGCTGGGCGGCTCGTCACCGAGTGGGGGCCAGAGGCGGCCGACTCGCAGGCGAAGCAGATCGCTCGAGTGCTCGTGGGACGCATTCCAGTCGTCTACGGCGGACAGACGACCGTCGCGCCCGCGCGGCGCTGGCGAGCCCAGTTCAACGAGAACGCGAAGGTGCCTGCCTTCTTCGGCGATCTGCCGGAGGCGCATCACAACGAGGTCGTCGGCTGGCACCACGCCGAGGATTCGTTGGTCGCCGTCGTCCTCGAGACGAATGGGGAGCACGAGCGCATGGGCGCGCGCTTCGACGTGACCGCAGAGGTGATGGCCTCAGCGGGACTCGAGTCGCTACGTGTGGAGGGGCGTGGCGAGAGCACGACTGCGCAAGTGATGTCGCTGGTGTTGCTGGGCGACCTGGTGTCCGTATATCTCGCGATCCTGCGCGGCAAGGATCCGACACCGGTCCGGGAGATCGAGAGCCTGAAGCAGCGCCTCAGCGAACGGGACGGCTGAGCTCGGCGAAGTCGAGCGTCACGCGCTCACCGAGCTCCCGCATCATGCGCGACTGCAGCGCGCGATAGTGCCGGATCGCCTTGCCGCGCCGCCCGCCGCGCAGCCAGGCGGCGATCAGGTCGCGCTGAACCTCCACGTCGAGCGGTTCCATCGCTGCCAGCAGCTCGAGATAGCCGGTCGCCTCCTCAGGGTCGTCGGCCAGGTCGGTCATCGCCCGCAGTGCGCCGCCCGCCACATCGCGTAGCCGCTCCCGCTCGGCGATCGTCCACTCCTCCAGATGGTCTTCGGCCAGGAAGGGGCCCTGGTAGAGGTCAAGCGCCGCGCGGAGATCATCGGCCGCCTTTGCCTGATCATCTGCGTGCAGGGAAGTGAATCCCTCCTGTGTCTTGCGCTCGAATTCGTCGGCATCCACGTCCACGTTCTGCGGGTTCAGCTGGTAGCCGCCCCTACGCGCCAACACGAACTCGGAACGGCCGTAGCGCCGCCGTCCGGGCTCGAGCTTCTGGCGTAGCGAGTGGATGAAGTGGCGCACCGTGTTCTTCGCGTCGGACCCGCCGTGCGGCCACATCGCCTCTGCGATCGAATCAACCGGCACCGCCCTGAAGCGGCGCACCACCAGGAACTTCAAGAGCTTGCCGGTGCGCTGGTCCAGCCAGCCACCGCGCGTCTCACCCGAGGGCGTTTCGAGGACGGTCTCTCCCAGCGTCCGGATCCGGATCGTTTCGGGAGGCACGGGCGCGGCTGCTGCCTGCGCCGGCCGCAGCTCGAACAGCACCGCACGGCCACTTGCGCCCGCGAACGGATTCGCCACGACCGCGATCTGCCGGCCGGCTGCCGTGGGCACCTCCAGGACGAGCTCGGGGTGCCGGCTGCCGCGGGCGAGCGCGAGCTCCGTGAGGCAGCCTCCGGCCAGCGCGGTCCCCGGTCTTCGGCAGCCGAGGAGGTCGCAGCAGCGCGTTGCCGATTCGACGGCGGCGCCTGCGACATCGACGGCCGCCCGGTTCCACATGAGCACCTGGCCCGAGTCCGAGACGACGAGGACGCCGCTCCCGAACGCGTCGAGAATCTGGATCAGCAGCCGCTCCCGCGGCTGCCCAGGTTTTGATCCGATGCCGATTTCCATAGGAGTAGTTGGGAAGGTCGGCCGTTCGGATCACCGGCGCGCCAAACCCTTGTCGTCTTAACGGCGAAGAGCAGCGGTTTTTTTGGTCGCTCGGTCCGAACATGCGCCGGACAAACACGCAGCTAACCCGCGGCGTCGTTGCCGAGCCCGGGCAGGTCGAAGGTGACCCGCTCGCCGAACTCGCGCATCAGCCGCGACTGCAGGGTGCGGTAGCGCCTCATCGCGCGCGTGCGGCGCCCCTGACGCAGCCACGTGGCAATCAGCTCACGCTGGACGTCCGCGTCGAGCGGCTCCATCTCCGCGAGCCGCTCGAGGTAATCGGCGGCCTTCGCCTCGGGCACGAGCGGGGGAAGCGCGCGCAGGACTTGGCATGCGAGGTCCAGAAGGCGCTCGCGCTCGGCTATCGCCCAGTCCTCGTAGCGCTCGTCGGAAAGGAAGTCGCCGCGGTAGATCTCCATGGCAGCCTCGAGGTGCTCGACGCCTCGCTCCAGATCACCGGCGTCGAGTGCGTCAAAGCCTTGTTCCGCGTGCTGCTCGAACTCGTCGACGTCGACGGTGACGCGCTCGGGGTTGAGCTGGTAGCCGCCGTTGCGCGCGAGCACGAACTCCGATCGCGCGTAGCGGCCGCGGTTCGGCTCGAGCTTTTCGCGCAGGCCGTGCACGAAGTGGCGAACGGTGTTGGCCGGGTCGGTGCGGGCGCCCGGCCACAGCGCGTCAGCGATCGCGTCGGCGTGGACGGGCGCGCGGCGGTGGGCGATCAGGTACTTCAGAAGATTTCCGGTGCGGCGGTCCAGCCAGCCTCCGTTCAGCTCACCGTCGGCGGCCTCGACGACGGTCCGGCCAAGCGTCCTGATCCGCAGCGTCCCGGCACCCGCCGGCGCTGCCTCCGGGACCGGCGCGACTTCGCCGCGTTCGGTCGCCACGCGGAACTGGAGGAGGACCATGCGGCTGCGGCAGCGGCCGACCATTTTCGGCGTGACCACGACGTTCTGTGGCCGCCCCGGTACGTCCAGCGCGTACTCCTGCGCCTCGCAGCTCTGCGCCAGCGCAAGCTCGCCGATGCACATGTGGCCGTCGTCGCCGCAGCCGAGCAGCTCGCAGCAAGTCGACGCCGCGCGCAGCGCCTCGCCGCCCAGCAGCGGTTCGAGCGCCGGGTTCCACGTGATGATCCGATGGTCCGCGGAGAGAACGAGAACGCCCGTTGGCAGAGCGTCGAACAGGTCACTCAAGAAGCCTCCGGGCGCGAACGGCTCCTGTCCCTGGTGACGGATGAGCTCCATCTAGTCGTCGTCCCCGCGGGGAGTGGCCAGCATCGTCGCCACGGCTTCGCGCCGCGAGCGCACACCGAGCCGCCGGAAGATCGAGGACAGGTGCCGCTTGACGGTGCTCTCGGCGAGGTAGAGGCGCTCGGCGATCTCGCGGTTGCTGAGACCCTCGACGACGAGTGCGAGCAACTGTCGCTCGCGGGTCGTCAGCGGTGGCGGCTGCACGGCAGCCCGCAGTGAGCGCGGCAACACCAGGTAGCCGGCGAGCGCCGCACGCACCGTCGGGCCGACGACGGCGTCGGCTCCCGGCTCCACCACGATCGCGTCGACACCCGACCAAAGCAAGCTCTGAGGCCGCCTGCGGCTGGGGGAGCAGACGACGACGATGACCGCATCCGGCACCGAGGCGCGCAGGTCGTTGTACGGCTCACTCGCCTGCGCCAAGTCTTCCGACTCGAGCACGACGATGATCTGGAAGTCGTCTGCAGACCCGCTTTCGAGCTCCGCGAGCGGCCCGCATTCGGCCGCCAGGTTCAGCCCCTCGCGCTCCAGCGCCTGCACGACGGCGGCGCCGGCGGACTCGTCGTCGCACGCCACGTAGACGGCTAGTGGAGCTCCCAGATCGGTGCCAAATCGCGCGATGCTCATCCATGCATCGCCGACTGGAGACTGATTCGCAGTCAATGTCTTGGTCGTTAGCTCGGCTGGCCATCCGTGACCCGCCTATCTGCATCCGAACATACCCCATCTGTGGGGCGATCGGGCTACGCTTTGGGTGGTGGTATTTCACCCCCAAACGGAGGGTGCTTTTCACCCCCAAAGGGGGCGCGGGGTACCTTGACACACTTGTGGTAAGGTCGGCCGCTCGATGGACGGGCTCACGATCAACGAGGCGGCTGAGACGACCGGATGGTCGCCGCGGATGCTGCGCTACCTCGAGACTGTGGGCCTGATCGAGCCGCCCCGCAACCGCGCCGGCTACCGGATCTACGGCGCTGGAGAGCTGCAGCGTGTGCGCACATTGCGCGACCTGCTCGACCGGCACGGCCTTGGGCCGTCGGACATCGCGTTTGCCAAGCGCATGCGCGACGAGACCGATCTCGAGGATGCGGTAGGCGGCTGGCTTACTGAAAAGGCGGAACGGCCGGCGGACGTGAATGCGTCCGACTGGCTCGACTACGAACAGCAGAAGCACCAGAGACTTCTCGCCCCCACATAGGAGATCGAATGACCACCATCACCGAGACCACCGACTACAAGGTCGCCGACGTCGGCCTCGCGGACTTCGGCCGCAAGGAGATCAGGCTCGCCGAGCACGAGATGCCGGGACTGATGGCGATGCGCAAGGAGTACGGCGCGCAGAAGCCGCTGAAGGGCGCGCGCATCTCGGGATCGCTGCACATGACGGTTCAGACCGCGGTGCTGATCGAGACGCTCGTGGAGCTAGGCGCCGAGGTGCGCTGGGCGTCCTGCAACATCTTCTCCACGCAGGACCACGCTGCCGCGGCGATCGCGGCCACCGGGATTCCGGTCTTTGCCTGGAAGGGCGAGACGCTCGAGGAGTACTGGTGGTGCACCGAGCAGATGCTCACGTGGCCCGGCCACGCCGGCCCGAACATGATCCTCGACGACGGCGGCGACGCGACCATGCTGGTGCTCAAGGGCGCCGAGTTCGAGCGCGCGGGTGCCGTGCCCGATCCCGAGCAGGCGGAGTCGGCCGAGTTCAAGGTTTTCCTGTCGCTGGTCCAGCGTTCGCTCGACGCGGACCCGCAGAAGTGGACGCGCGCTGCCGCCGAGATCAAGGGTGTCACCGAGGAGACCACGACCGGCGTCCACCGCCTCTACCAGATGCAGTCGCGCGGCGAGCTTCCGTTCCCGGCGATCAACGTCAACGACTCGGTCACGAAGTCGAAGTTCGACAACCTCTACGGCTGCCGGCATTCGCTGATCGACGGCATCAACCGCGCGACCGACGTGATGATCGCCGGCAAGGTCGCCGTCATCTGCGGCTTCGGCGACGTCGGCAAGGGCTGTGCCGAGTCGCTGCGAGGGCAGGGGGCCCGCGTCGTCATCACCGAGATCGACCCGATCTGCGCGCTCCAGGCCCTGATGCAGGGCTACGAGGTGCAGACGCTCGAAGACGTCGTCGAGACGGCCGACATCTTCGTCACGGCCACCGGCAACCGGGACATCATCACTGCCGAGCACATGAGCCGGATGAAGCACCAGGCGATCGTGGGCAACATCGGCCACTTCGACAACGAGATCGAGATGGCCGGCCTCGAGCAGCTGCCGGGCATCAAGCGCGTCAACATCAAGCCGCAGGTCGACGAGTGGGTCTTCTCGGACGGCCACGCGATCATCGTGCTGTCGGAAGGCCGGCTGCTGAACCTCGGCAACGCGACCGGTCACCCGAGCTTCGTGATGTCGAACTCGTTCACTAACCAGGTGATGGCGCAGGTCGAGCTCTTCGCCGAGAACGGCGACTACAAGAACCAGGTCTACGTGCTGCCCAAGCACCTCGACGAGAAGGTCGCGCGCGTCCACGTCGAGGCGCTCGGCGCGAAGCTGACCAAGCTCACGTCCGGGCAGGCCGCCTACA
>DATBDN010000193.1:0-1515 GCA_036269895.1 Thermoleophilaceae bacterium | reverse complement strand
TCCGACCACGTCGGCGCGGCGTCGCTGTTCGACAAGAACGCGGCGCGGATCGGGCACGAGGAGACGCGCAACTTACTGTTGCGCGACAACGACCCGGCGAGGCCGCCGAACGAGGAGACCTTCCAGGACCACACCAGCCTGGTGATCGGCGGGGAGCACATCAACCTGGCCTGGCACGGCTCGAATCACTCGCCGGACAACATCTTCATCCACCTGCCCGAGCACGACACGATGATGCTGGTCGACATCGTCAATCCGGGCTGGGTGCCGATCTACCAGTCCAACCTGAGCGAGGACATCCCGGGCTACCTCGAGGCGCCGGCGACCGCACTCGGCTACCAGTGGACGCACTTCATCGGCGGCCACATGGGCCGCCTCGGTACGCGGGACGACCTCGCCCTCCACCAGCAGTACATGGCGGACATCTCCGAGAGCTCCCGCAACGCGATCGACACGGTCGACCCGACGCCCTACTTCGTCAAGTACGGCGGGAACTTCTGGGCGGCGCTCAAGGGCTACCTCGACGAGTGCGCCGCAACGACGGCCGCGCCCGTGATCGAGAAGTACACCGGCGTCCTCGCGGCGGCCGACGTCTTCACGGAGGACGTGGCGTTCCAGGTGATGCAGTCGATCCGGCTCGACCTGGGCTACGGCGCCCAGGTTCACCCCTGACCAAAGGAGACGAAGATGGCAAGCGATCTAGGCGTCTGGAAAGCGGAGGACTGCGCGCTGGTACTGATCGACTACCAGCCCACGATGATGGACGTCATCCGCTCGGAGACGGACGCGGACCTGGTGGAGCTCCATGCCCGGATGCTCGCGAAGACGGCCAAGGCGTACGACATGCCGATCGTGCTCTCGACCGTCGGCGTCGAGCTGGGCTTCAACGGACCGACGATCCCCTCGATCCTCGAGGAGCTCGACGGGATCGACCCGATCGACAGGACGTCGATGAACGCGTTCGAGGACGACGGCTTCCGCGAGGCGATCGAGGCGACCGGACGCAAGCGGCTGATCATCGGCGCGCTGCACACCGAGATCTGTCTCGCGTTCGCCACCGTCGAGGCGCTGAAGAACGGATACGACGTGCTGTATGTCGCCGACGCCGTCGGGGGCCGCTCCGAGGTCGCGCACCGGACGAGCATCGAGCGGCTGGCATACGCCGGCGCAGTGCCGACCACCGCGCTGGCCGTCGTGACCGAGGCGTTCCGCGACTGGGGTGGCCCGCTCCGCGAAGCCGCGCTCGGTGTCATCTACTGGTACTTCAACGAGGTCGGTAACCACACCGACCAGGTCGGCGTTGCCGAGGAAGAGAAGCAGGCCGCCGCGGGCTATCTCGCGGCAGCCGCACACTGACGTGTCCGGGAGGCTCGCCGAGAAGGTGTGCGTCGTCACGGGCACGGGCGGCAGCATGGGCCGCGCGACCGCCCTGGCCTTCGCACGCGAGGGCGCGTCGGTCGTCGGCTGCGACGTCGCGGTCGAGCCGGCGGAGGAGACCGTCGAGCTGGTCGAGGC
>DATBDN010000192.1:0-14239 GCA_036269895.1 Thermoleophilaceae bacterium | reverse complement strand
GTTGTTGATCGTGTAGTGGTTCGGCGACTCGATGTCGCGGCCGAGCGCGGAGACGATGCCTTCGGTCGCCGTGCGGTCGAGGTCGAACGGGTTGCCGATCGCCAGCACCGTGTCGCCCACGCGCACGTTGCGCGAGTCGGCGAACTGCAGCGGCTTGGCGCCCTTCGGGATCGCGCTCTTGGGTATCGACACGACCGCGAGGTCGCTCGACGGATCGGTGCCGAGCACGTCGGCGTCGACCTGGCCGCCGTCGCGGCCGAAGCGGACGATCACGCGGTGGTTGCTCGTGACAACGTGGTCGTTGGTCACGATCGTGCCTTGGTTGTCGATCAGGAAGCCGGTGCCCGAGCCCTCGCTCGTGCGGATCGAGACCACGGCGGGGCTGGCGGCGTCGTAGATCGCGCCCGCGAGCGTCTCGCCCTTGCGCGGGTGGAGCGGCTTGGAGCCGACCGACGGCAGCGCGTCGGGAGCCTGAGCGCTCTGGTTGCTGCTCGTGTTGTCGTTGCCGCCGATCAGCGAGCTTGCGAACAAGCCGCCCGCGGCCAGGATCGCGATCGCGAGGCCGATCGCGAACGGCGCGCTGCGCAGTCGGCTCGGGCGCTCCTCGGTCGCGACGGCGGTGGTGGAGTTGCTGGTGCTCGCCGGCTCTTCGAGCGGATCCTCGGACGGGGGCGCCAGGCGCGCATGCTCCGCCAGCGCCTCGTCGTTTTCATTCGAGGCGTTCCGCCAATCGCCGGTCCATAGGTGACGTGGTCCCTTCACAGTTCTAAAGGTAGGCGGGGCTGCCTAAGGCTGGTGTAAGGCGTCCGTCAAATGAGCGTCTGAAAGAAGTGTTCGCCGTCGCTAGCCTTCACGGCGGACCGTGCTAGGCGGGGAGGTAGCGGTGCCCTGCACCCGCAATCCGCTCTAGCGGGGCTGAATTCCCGGTCGAGGGGTTTGGCTCTCGGGGCCAGTACGCCGGTCGAAGGCGTCGATGGCCAGGTCCCGTGCGCTGGTCGTCTGTGAACCAGGTCAGATCCGGGAGGAAGCAGCCTTAAGCAGTCGCGATCAGGCGCCACGGGTGAGCCTGGCCGGAGCCTGAGACCGGCGGGAACGCCCGGGAACCGGCTTCGACGCTGGGTGCACGGTCCACCTACAGAACTTTTAGACAGGACTGAGGTGCGTCTTAAGGACGGGGGGAATCATCAAGTTCCTCCTCAAGTGAGTCCAAGAGAAGTCCCCGACTGAGCCGGGCGGCGTGCAGGCCGCCCGGCTCTTTCATTTCCGGGCTCAGTCGCCGCCCACGATCGTCGCGCGCGGGGCGAACTGCCACGAGCGGTTCCGCTGCACTCGGCTCCTGATCACCAATCCGCGCGCCGTCGCCGGCTCGTTCGGGTCGAGCACTGCCAGCTGCGCAACGCGCCTGTTGACAGGGGCGACGACACAGCCGGTCGCTCGTCCGGTGGGGGCGACGACCTTCGTGGGGGTCAAATCGGCGTAGAGCGCTATCAGCGGTACCGGGCGGTGGGTCGGGACATATACGCGCGCACACGCGCGTAGGCGTGCCTCCACGTCGGGGCGCTGGACCAGGTCGCGCAGGTCCGCCTGGATCTGGTCGCGGGCGGCGATGTCATCCTTCAATACGTCCAAGCGGTCGATCTGCTGGAGCGGGAAGAAGAGCACGATCGCGGCCAGTGCCGCGATCCCGACCGTGGTCCAGATGCGCCGCCCCGGATGCCCCGGCGGCAGCGACAACCAGCCGAGCGCACCCGCTCCCGCGAACAGCGCCAGCATCGCCGCGGCGACGAACAGGTAGCGGCCCAGCAGCGGCAGCCCGGCGATCGCGAATGCCACGAACGCCAGCCCGTTCAGCAGCGCAATCACGAGCGGCATGTGCGCCTTGTCGCGGGCCCACTTGACCGTGAACGCGACACCGACCACCGCCGCCAGCAGCTCCGGCAGCCGGAGGATCTCGCCGAGGCGGCGCGGCGCCACCTCCGGGACGGCGGTGATGCCCGTCTTGCGGTTCAGCTGCGCCGCCAGGTCATGCGTGCCGGTCAGCGAATGCAGCGGGTTCCCCGTGATCAGGAGGTCGGAGCCAAGCCAGATGAGGGGCGCGGCTGCAGCCAGCAGCGTCCAGCGCAGCCGGTGGCCGCGATCGGGCGCGGTCGTGACGAGCCAGAACCAGTAGGCAGCGGCATAGAGCCATGCCTCGGGGCGCAGCAGGCCGGCCAGCCCGAACAGGATCAGCACCGGCGTGCCGCGGTATGGCTTCCGCACTTCGAGCACGAGCGCCCACACGACGAACGCGACCGTCGGCAGGTCGACGTAGCCGCGGATCCCGTAGTTGAGGATCGGCACGCGCGTGACGATGATCGCGGCCGCGAGCAGCCCGGCCCAGACCCCGAACAGCTCCTGTCCGAGACGGAAGAGCCCCACGACGAGCATTCCGAGCGCGAGCAGGCCGATCGCCAGCATCGCGCCCTCCGCATCGGCGCCGAGCGGGCTCAGGACGATTCCGACCAGCTGCGCGAGCGGGTGCGGCGTGGGGGCGACCGCAACCGTGTAGTCCGGGGTGCGCCCATGGGCCAGGTCGCTGCCCCAGACAAGCGCGTAGAACGTGTCGTAGTTGAGGAACGCGTGGCCGAACCAGGCGAAGACGAGCGCCCCGATCACGCCAGCGGCCAGCCAATCGAAAAGCGCGCCGCGCCCCCGGAACATTGGCGCGGAAGCTACCCGCCAGCGAGGCTAGGATGGCTCGACCCGTGCTCTCGCTGTATCGCCGCCACCGCCCCCGCACCTTCGACCAGGTAGTCGGGCAGGAGCACATCGTGCGCACCCTGCGCAACGCGATCGAGCTCGAGAAGGTGCATCACGCCTACCTGTTCGTCGGCTCACGCGGGACCGGAAAGACGTCGATGGCGAAGCTCTTGGCCTGCGCGCTGAACGCCACCGACGGGCCGAAGACAGACTTCGACCCGGCCGATCCGAACTGCCGGGCGATCATGGCCGGCACCTCGCTCGACGTCGTCGAAATGGACGCGGCGTCGAACAACTCGGTCGACGACATCCGCGCCCTGCGCGAGAACGTCGCGCTCGCTCCGATGAGCGGCGGCCGCCGTGTGTTCATCCTCGACGAGGCGCACATGCTCTCGCCCGCGGCGTGGAACGCGTTCCTGAAGACGCTCGAGGAGCCGCCGGAGCACGTCGTCTTCGTGCTCGCCACGACTGAGGCGCACAAGGTCCCGGCCACGATCGTCGATCGCTGCCACCGCTTCGACTTCCACCGTCCGTCGCTGGAGCAGATCTCGAGCGTGCTCGACCGGGTGGCGAAGCAGGAGGGCATCCAGATCCCCGAGCCCGCGGTGCACATGATCGCCCGCGCCGCGACGGGCTCGTTCCGCGACGCCCTCGGCCACCTCGAGCAGTTGGTCACCTACGGCGGCAAGGACGTGAAGCTCGACGACGTGCTCGAGGTGCTGGGCGTCGCCGACGCCGAGCTGATCCTTGACGCCGCCGAGGCGATCGCGGAGCGCGACCCCAAGGGCGCGCTCACGACCGTGCAGCGGCTCGCGAACTCCGGGCGTGACTACGTGCAGTTCATGCGCGACCTGGCGGCGCATTTGCGCCACCTGTTCGTGGTGCAGACGCTGGGCGAGGTGCCCGAGTCGTTCGCCGTCACGTCCGAGCACACCGACCGGCTGTCGGCGCAGGCATCGCGGCTGAACCAGGCGGAGATCCTGCGCGCAATCGACCTGCTGGCAGCGGCCATCGCGGCGGTGAAGGACGGTTCCGAGCCGCGCATCCAGCTGGAGATGGCACTCCTGAAGGCGTCCCAGCCGTCGTCGGACCTGTCGCTGCAGGCGCTGATGTTCCGGATCGAGCAGCTCGAGCGCCGTATCCAGGGCGAAGCAGTCACCGCGGCGCCGGCGGATTCACCCCCGTCATCCAGTCCTCCTCAATCGCCGAAACAGACTCGTGCGCTAGCGGCGCCGGCGACAGCGCCAGCCGTGGAGGCAGTGGCGGAGCCTGCGACACAGGCGGAGGTGGAGCTCGAAACGATCGTCCGCCTCTGGCCGGCCGTGCTCGAGGCGACCGGCGAGGACCCGATGCTCGGCGCCGCGCTCGCCGAGACGCATCCAATCGCGCTCGAGAACGGTCGGTTGGTCATCGGCTTCCCGCCGGACACCGACTTCATCCGCAAGAAGGCAGAGGCGAAGCGCGACGTGATCCAGCGCGCAATTCATGGGCTGACCGGCGCCACCCTCGTGATCGCCCTCGAGACCAGCCAGCACGCGGCGCCACTGGAGCAAAAGACCCTCACCACTGATGAACTCATCGACTCCGTCAAGCGCGACTTCGGTGCGGTTGAGGTCCAAGACGAAAGCGTGGAGAACTGATGGCCAAGCAACCCGACTTCGGCGCCATCCTCAAGCAGGCCCAGCAGATGCAGGCTGAGATGGCCAAGGCCCAGGAAGACCTGAAGAACGAGACCGTCGAAGCGACCGTTGGCGGCGGCATGGTCTCGGTGAAGATGAGCGGCGACCTGGAGCTCCAGGAGATCAAGATCGATCCGGAGGCGGTCGACCCCGAAGACGTCGACATGCTCCAGGACATGGTCCTGGCGGCCGTGAACGAGGCGATCCGCTCCGCGCAGGAGCTGGCCGCCTCGAAGATGAATCAGGCCACCGGAGGCCTCGGCGGCCTCGGCGGCGGCATGGGCCTGCCCGGCCTCTGATTCCAGCCGGACTTCGGACCCGCGCTCAGTGGGCATATAGGCCTCAGGAGGTACCCTGAGGTCAGATGGAAGCGCATCCGCAAGCGGCTCCCGCGGGGCCGCGCGCGCGCCGGGAGGAGCAGCGCAACGCACTCGCCGTGCAGTGGCGACAGCTCACGCGCGCCGCCACGTTCGTCGCGCTGCTGACCAGCCCGGCATTCTTCGCGATCCTCTACCAGCGCAACGGCTGGGGCTTCCTCGCCGCGCTCGTCGTGACCTTCATCGCCGTCATCGCCTTCCGCGGCCTGGTCGACGTCGTCGCACGGAAGGTGATCCCGTCGCCGTCGCTCTACGGGGCGGATCAGCGGATGGCCGACGAAGACGTCATCGCGAAGCGCCGTCTGTGGTACTGGCGCACGAAGTACCGGCACCTGACCTGGCTGCTCGTCTTCGGCGGGATCGTCGTCGGCGTCATCTTCTTCATCCAGTGGCTGCACGGCGACCCGGTTTCGCTGAGCGCCGCGTTCAAGTCGATGGGCCACTGGTTCGCCGTGCTCGGCCCGACCCTGCTCGTGCTGGGGCTGCAGCTGCCGCTGCTGTTCTTCATCAACCTGCTGATCCTGTTCGGGCCGTTGCTGTTCTTCGGCATCCAGCAGGTCAAGGGCTACGAGCCGGGCGATGCCGACTGGGGCGTCAAGCTCGAGGACGTACGCGGGCAGGCGGAGGCCAAGGCGGAGGTCGGCCGGATCATCTCGCTCTGGCAGTCGGGCGAGGACTTCGAGCAGGCGGGCGGCAAGCGCGAGCGCGGCCTGCTGTTCCTCGGCGCCCCCGGCACCGGCAAGACGATGCTGGCCAAGGCGATCGCGACGAACTTCAACTCGCCGTTCGTGACGATCCCGGGCTCGGGCTTCGCCCAGACCTTCATCGGCATGGACGTCATCCTGGTGCGCTTCCTGGTGCGCAAGGCGAAGAAGCTCGCGCGCAAGTGGGGCGGGCAGTGCATCATCTTCATCGACGAGATCGACGCCGTCGGCATGCGCCGCAACGCGCTCGGCGGCGTCCCGTCACGCACCAGCCGGGCGTCGATCTACGACACCGAGTTCTACGGGCCGATGGGCTCGTTCCACCCGGATGGCGAGCTGCTGCTCGAGACGCCCGCGTGGCGCGAGCGGCTGTTCGCGGCGCGCGCCGAGGCGGCCAAGTCGGCCACGCTCCCGCCGCTGTTCCCGCGTCTGCAGAACTTCATGTTCCCGGGCGGAATGGGCATGGGCGGTGGCATGGCGCTCAACCAGCTGCTGGTGGTCATGGACGGCGTCGACGACCCGCCGTGGCGCAAGCGCTTCATGACGAACAGGGTCAACACCTTCCTCGACGCGACCTACATCATCCCGCAGAAGATCGGCTCCGCGTCGCTCCGACTGCGGCGTCCCAAGCCGCGGACCGAGCAGGTCTTCTTCGTCGGTGCCACGAACGTGCCGCTCGAGGTGCTCGACCCGGCGCTGATCCGGCCGGGCCGCATGGGCCGGCACATCTGGTTCCGCACGCCGACCAAGGAAGACCGCAAGGACATCTTCCAGCTCTACATCACCAAGGTCGCGCACGAAGCCGAGCTCAACTCGCCCAAGCGGCGCGACGAGATGGCGCGCATGACGCACGGCTACTCGCCCGCGATGATCGAGCAGGTCTGCTCGATGGCCCTCACATACGCGCACAGCGACGGCCGCCTCGAGTTCGACTGGGGCGATCTCGTCGAGGCGATGACCACGGTCGAGTCCGGCACGGCGGTCGGCGTCACGTACCACGTCGACGATGCGCGCGCGACGGCCATCCACGAAGCCGGCCACGCGATCGCCAGCCACGTCTTCCGCGAGGACGTCCTCTCCACACGCCTGTCGATCCGGATGCGCGGATCCTCGCTCGGCCACCACCAGGCCGCGGAGAAGGAGGAACGCTTTGGCGCCTGGCGCGACAAGGAGATAGGCGAGCTGATCTGGATTCTCGGCGCGATGGCGGCTGAGCAGGTCTTCTACGGCCAGAACAGCACCGGTGTCGGCGGCGACATGCATTCAGCCACCACGCGCGTCGGCTACATGGTCGGCATGTGGGCGATGGGACCGGAGCCGATCGAGTTCGAGCAGCCGCTCAACAAGCGCGAGGCGCCACGCGCGCGCGAGGCCGTCATGAGGAACTTCGAGCGGATCGGGATGCAGATCATGAACCGAGCTTCCGCCGACGTCGGCCAGGTCTTCAGCAGCGGCCCGAAGGTGCAGACCGCCGCCAGGATCCTCGGGCAGGCCTACTTCACCGCCTACCAGACGATGGCCCAGAACAAGCCCGCCATCGAGTACGTCGCGAATACGTTGATGGAGCGCAAGGAGATGTACGGCGACGAGGTAGTGGATTGCCTGGATCGCGCGGGTATCCAGAAGCCAGACATCGATTACCTCGATCCCCAGGCATGGCCGAAGATCTAGTTCGCACAGACCCGGACGACGAGGCGCCGGAGCCCGAGACGTCCGCCGGGGCCACGGAGTCGCCGTACCAGTCGCGCTTCCAGCTCATTTTCGGCGTGCTGCTCGGCGTGTCGCTGGCTGCAGTCGTCGCCACGGTGCTGGTGCTCACGAGCGGGAGCACGAACGAGGATCAGGGCGCCGTGACCTGGGCCCCGTGGCAGCCGAACGCCGGCGACGGCCAGCAGGCCGTCAACCAGATCGCCGAGCACGTCGGTCAGCGCTACACGCTACCCAGCGGCAACCAGCTGGTCGGTGTCCGCGGTGGACCGCTCGAGCTCGCGCGGCTGCCCGTCACGATCGCCCTCGAGCAGCAGGGCAATGTCAAGATCCTTGACGAGAAGGGCGTCCTGTACAACCTCTGCGGCCTGGGCGTCAACTGCTCGATCAAGGAGGGCAAGGCCACCGTTGCACGCAGCCTCGTCCTGCGTCGTGAGGCGCTCGAGCTGGCGCTCTACACGTTCCGCTACATCAAGAACGTCGACCAGGTGGTCGTGATCCTCCCGCCGCGCAAGGGTCAGAAGCCCAGCTACGCGATGTTCTTCCGCCGCTCGGACGTCGGCGCCAGCCTGGACCGCCCGCTCGCGGCCACGCTGCCTGGCAGCCCGCCGGTGCCGCCGAAGCTGTCGCAGAACCAGCAGGACTTCATCAACCGCCTCACCGCGGCCAACCTGTTCGCGTACACGCCGCAGGAGGGCGGGGACGCGCACATCTACCTCGTCCTGAGCCGGCCGACGGGCTGACACGTGTACGCAGCCCCGGTCAATCGGTTGATCACCGAGCTCGCGCGCCTGCCCGGGATCGGCCAGCGCACGGCGCAGCGGCTCGCGTTCCACATCCTGCGCATGCCGCCGGAGGACGTGCTGCCGCTGGCCGAGGCGATCCGTGAGGTCAAGGAGACCGTCGGCCAGTGCGAGATCTGCTTCAACCTGGCCGTCGGCCCCCGGTGCCGCATCTGCGAGGACGCTCGCCGTGACCCGGAGCTCATCTGCGTGGTCGAGGAGCCGGGCGACGTGATCCCGATCGAGCGCACGAACGAGTGGGCCGGTCGCTACCACGTGCTCGGCGGCGCACTGTCGCCCATCGACGGCGTAGACCCGGACGACCTGCACATCGACGAGCTGGTAGGGCGTGTCACCTCCAACGGGGTGCGCGAGGTCGTGATCGCCACGAACTCGACCACGACCGGGGAGGCGACCGCGCTCTACATCGCGGACCTGCTGCGCGAGCGCGCGCCGAGCGTCGCCGTCACCCGCCTCGCGAGCGGACTGCCGGTGGGTGCCGACCTCGAATACGCCGACGAGGTCACGCTCGGCAAGGCGTTCCGCGGCCGCCACCAGCTCTGACCGCAGCTACGCCGACCTGGGGTCCACGCCCTAGACGTATGGCCGATGGGCCATTTGGCCGCTCCGGGGTTAGGGTCAGTGTGTGAGGAACGAGGTGGCGGGCCGCATGGTGATCAGTTGCGACCGCTGCAATGCACGGCTGGACCTGGGACCTGTGACGGTGCGGAGCGACCCCTTCCCGCGCCGTTCACCCAGCGGCTGGATGACCACCGGCGAGAATCGCCACCTCTGCACGCTCTGCGCACCGGGCTACACCTCCAGCTTCATCCGGCGCTTCGGATAGAGCTACGCAGGTGATACGCGAAGAAGGCGGACGATCCGTCCTGCACTGTGACCGCTGCCCGGTTCGCCTGGACCTCGGGCCGGCGGCGATCGTGCAGCAGCACCTGCGCATGCCGTCGTCCTGGATCCGCGATGCGCCGGACCACCACCTCTGCCCGACGTGCTTCCGGAAGTCGCTGAGCGAGGCAGTCGCCACGCCCGACTAGCGCTTCGACACGAGCGCAGGCGCTGCCTTAGGCTCGTCGCCAGCCCGCGCCCGACGCGCACGATGCCCGTCGCGACGGCCAGAGCGAGCACGATGGTCACGACGAGCTGCCGCCGCACCCCGGGAAAGCTATCTTTGAGCGCCATGGCCCAGCCCGCCCAGGCAAGCGCGGTGGCGGCGCAGCCGGGTCGGTCAGAGGCCCAGCTCGTCGTAATGAAGTTCGGCGGAACGTCCGTCGCCGACGCCGAGCGCATCAAGCGCGCCGCCCGCCGGATCGTCAAGGCGAAGGAGAGTGGTGCCGGTGTGGTCGCCGTCCTCTCCGCGCGCGGCAAGACCACCGACGAGCTGATCGACATGGCGAGGGAGGTCTCGGACCGTCCCGACCCGCGCGAGATGGACATGCTGCTGTCGACGGGCGAGCGCCAATCGTGCGCGCTGGCGGCGATGGTCATCAACGACCTCGGGCACAAGGCGATCTCGCTGACCGGCTCGCAGGCCGGGATCGTCACCGACACCTCGCACACCAAGGCGCGCATCCTCGACGTGCGCGCCGATCGCATCCGCGCGGCGCTCGACGAGGGCCACATCGTCCTGGTGGCCGGGTTCCAGGGAGTGTCCACTGCTGCCGACGTGACGACGCTCGGCCGCGGCGGCTCGGACACGACCGCGGTCGCGCTCGCGGCCGCGCTCGGCGCGGACGTTTGCGAGATCTACACCGACGTCCCGGGCGTCTTCAGCGCCGACCCGCGCATCGTGCCGCAGGCGCGCAAGCTGCCGGTCGTCTCGTTCGAGGAGATGCTCGAGATGGCGGCGTCGGGAGCCGGGGTGCTGCAGCTGCGCTCCGTCGAGTACGCGCGCAATCACGCCGTGCGCATGCACTGCCGCTCCTCGTTCGAGGAGGGCCCAGGTACCTTCGTATTGGACGAGCAGGAGACCATGGAACGACCGCTGGTAACCGCAGTCACGCACTCGCTCGGCGACGCGCGTATCACGCTCACGAGCCTTCCCGACCGGCCGGGCGTCGCCGGGAAGGTGCTCACCGCACTGGCCGACGCGAACGTGAACGTCGACGACATCATCCAGAACAAGCCGGTGTCGGAGGACCACCGCGCCGACATGTCGTTCACAGTGCCGAAGGACGATCTCTACGCCGCCGTGACAGCGCTCCAGTCGATCCAGGAGGAACTCGGCATCGGCCAGATCGCCACCGATGAGCACATCGGCAAGGTGTCACTGGTCGGAGCTGGAATGAAGACTCATCCCGGCGTCGCGGCGAAGGCATTCCGCACTCTGGGCGACTGCAACGTGAACATCGAGATGATTGTGACCTCGCCGATCAAGATCTCCTGCGTGACCCACGAGGACGACGTGGGCGAAGCCGTGCGCGCGCTGCACACGGCATTCGATCTCGACGACGTCGCGGAGCGGACGGAGGTGCCGGAGTGAGGGTCGCGGTCGTAGGCGCAACCGGTGCCGTGGGCACCCGCATGCTGCAGGTCCTGAGCCAGCGCAGCTTCCCCGCCGACTCGGTCCGCGCGCTGGCCTCCGAGCGGTCGGCAGGCAAGGAGGTTCCGTTCGGCGATCGCACCATCCGCGTCGAGGCGCTCGACTCGGTCGACCTGTCGGAGTTCGACCTAGCGCTCTTCTCGGCTGGCGGGACCGTGTCCGAGGAGTGGGCGCCGAAGTTCGTGGCAGCCGGTGCGGTCGTTGTCGACAACTCGAGCTTCTGGCGCATGTACGACGACGTGCCTCTGGTCGTCGCCGAGGTCAACCCGGACGCGATTGCGTCGCACCGGGGCATCGTCGCCAACCCGAACTGCTCGACGATGCAGATGGTCGTCGCGCTCAAGCCGATCGACGATGCCGCCGGGATCGAGCGGCTCGTCATCTCCACCTACCAGTCGGTTTCCGGCACGGGGCAGAAGGCCGTCGAGGAATTGATCGACCAGGCGCACATGCTGCTCCACGAGCAAAGTCCCGGGCCGCCGTCGGTCTACCCGCACCGGATCGCGTTCAACGTGCTGCCGCAGGTGGAGAAGTTCAAGGACGGCGACGACTACACGACCGAGGAGCGCAAGATGATGGCCGAGACGCGCAAGATCCTCGGCCGCGACGAGATTGGGATCTCGGCCACCTGCGCACGCGTGCCGGTGCTGGTCGGCCACTCGGAGTCGGTCAACGTACAGACGCGCTCAGAGCTGTCGCCGGAGTCCTGCCGCGAGCTGCTCTCGTCGGCGCCGGGTGTCGTGGTGGTTGACAACCCCGGTGATGGCATCTACCCGTTGGCGATCGACGTCGAGGGCCGCGACGACGTCCTCGTGGGGCGTGTGCGCCGCGACCCCTCGCACGAGCGCTGCCTGAACCTGTGGATCGTCGGCGACAACCTGCGCAAGGGAGCCGCGACCAACACGGTGCAACTCGCCGAGCTGCTGCACCAGCGCGGACTCGTCCGCGTGCCGGCCGCCGCGTAGCGTTGGCCACCTGGGAGGACGTGAGCCGGCTGGCGCTGGCGCTCCCGGAGGCGGTAGGGGGGTCCACATATGGCGGGAATCGCGCGTGGACCGTCAAGAAGAAGATGTTCGTCTGGGAGCGCCCGCTTCGGAAGCGCGACCTGAAGGCGCTCGGCGATTCCGCGCCGGACGGCCCGATCCTGGGCGCGAAGGTCGAGCACTTGATCGCCAAGGAGGCGCTGCTGGCCGACGACCCAGAGGTCTTCTTCACGATTCCCCACTTCGACGGCTACGCGGCGGTGCTGATCCGCCTGCCTGAGATCGATACCGAGATCCTCGAAGAAGTGATCGCCGAGGCGTGGCTGACGCAGGCCCCGAAACGCGTCGCGCGTCAGTATCTGGACGGTTTAGGCGCCTCCTAGCCAGGGGATCCCTACGTGAAATGAACACACGGTTCCACGCGTCGCGCGTGGGGCAGGGGATGTGTGTCGTCACGGGGGAGCGCGAGGCACACGCGCGCACAGCAGACGACCTTCGCGAGGCGTTGAGCGCGGCGGTCGCGGCTGGCTGCAAGCGGGTGCTGGTCGACCTCCAGGACTCTGAGCACGTCGATCCCCTTGTCCTGGGCGCGATTCTCGGCTCACAACGGCGGCTCTCGCACTTCGGAGGCCAGATGGCGGTCCTGTGCTCGACCCAGAGCGGCTTTGCCGACGTCGAGCGTGTCGACATGACCCGCCAGATGCCGGTCTTCGAAGAGCGCCAGCAGGCGTACGAGTGGCTCGGAAAATCGCCAAAAGAAATCCCGAACAGGTCCCGTTAGTGGAGTGAGACTTCACTTCCACGGGGCGGCACTGGGGTACGCACCAAGGAGAAGAGAGCGGGCCGTGGGGGCCCGCTCTTTTCATTTCAAGTCCTAGAGGAGACGAGATACGCGGGCGTCGCTGCCGGACTCGAACCGGCAATGCGTCCTTCGACGCCCGCGTGTTGCATATCTCGTTACCGCGGTTGTCTCCGCTTACGGTGACAAGGAAACAATCGGGTATAGATCGGACATATGCCAGTCCTGATCCGACTTTGGTCCGACTACATATGACCTTTTTGCTACGTCGCGACCGAGCGCGCGGCGTGGCTGGAGCGTCGGTACGGCGCCGAGATCGAGTGGCTTCCCTTCGACCTGCACCCTGAATACCCGCCCGAGGGCATCGCGATCGAGGAGCTCGAGGCGCGTTACGGGCGCGATCTGCGGGCAGGCCAGGCGCGCATGTTCGACGATGCGGGCCTGCCGCATGCGCCCCGGACACGCATCCCGAACTCCCGGGCGGCCCTCAACGTGGCTGAGCTGGCGCGCGAGCGCGGTGTCCACTCCCAGCTGCACAACCGCCTGATGGCCGCCTTCTGGGGAGAGGATCGCGATATCTCGGACTCAGAGGTTCTGGCGCAGGAAGGCGCCGCGGCAGGCCTGGATCCGGACGAAGTCCGGGACGCCGCCGCGAGGCACCCGTTCCAGGACCGGATCGAGGCGTCGACAGCGGGCGTCATGCAGATGGGAGCGGGCGGCGTCCCCGCATTCGTGGTCGACGACCGCGTGCTCATCCCCGGCGCGCAGCCGCACGAACTATTCGAAAAGGTGATGGAGAAGCTAGGCCGCAGCTAGCTGGGCGATCTTGCGCTGCACGTCTCTCGTCTTCACGACGTGCTTGTTCATGCCGAGCTCCTTCGGCTCCAGCCCGAGCGCCAAGCCGATCATCTGCGGGAAATGCAGGACCGGCAGGCCGAGGTCGCGCTCCACGTACTTGGACGCGTCGTACTGCTGCAGGTCCAGGTTCAGGTGGCAGAGCGGGCACGGGGTGACCATGCAGTCGGCATCCGCATCGATCGCGTCGGCGATGTGGCGACCTGCCTGGCGCAGTGACGTCACCTTCGCCATCGTGATCACCGGGAAGCCGCAGCACTTGTGCTTGCCCGCGTAGTGGACCGGCGTACCGCCGATGGCCTCGATGATCATCTCCATGTAGCGGTCGCGCTCGGGATGGTCGGCGTAGCCGAGGCGTTTGGTCGGGCGGACGATGTAGCAGCCGTAGAACGGTGCGAGCCGCAGTCCTTCGAGCGGCCGGACGACGCGCTCGCGCAGCTTGTCGAGCCCGATCTCCTCGACCAGCAGCCACATGAAGTTCTTGTTCCACCAGGCGCCAGAGCGCTCGTAGTGGAGGTCCTCGGGCTGGAGGTGCCTGTTGATGTGTTCGCGGTAGTCGGTGTCGGCGTCCAGGCGCTCCTGGCACTCCGACTGCGCGCCCTGGCAGGTCGAGCAGATGTTCATCATGCCCAGCGCTCCGTCGACGCTCTGTGCCATCGCGAAGGTACGGGCGTTCAGCGTGTCGGCCAGCTCCTGGTTGTGCTCGGCGATGACGCCGGCACCGCAGCAGTTGGCGCGGTCGAGCTCCACCAGTTCGAGGTCCAGTATCGGGGCGACCTTCTCGACCGAGCCGTGCAGCTCGGGGGTGAAGCCGCGCGATACGCAGCCTGGCCAGTAAGCGACCTTCACGACTCCTGACTCCCTTCGGCCATCGCGCCCTCCTCCTCGCCGCCGGCCTCGCCGACGATGTAGAGGTTGAGCTCGAGGCGCTCGTCCTTCGACTCGATTTCGGTGTAGATCCGGCGGATCTGATCCTGCTCGGGCAGCTTGTGGTGGCGCAGCGCCTTGCCGATTGCGACCTTGCCGGAGGTGACGCCGCGTATGGCGGCCGGTGCTG
>DATBDN010000191.1:0-12017 GCA_036269895.1 Thermoleophilaceae bacterium | reverse complement strand
GCCGGCCTCGTGGCGGAGCACATCGGGCTGTCCTTCCACGACGTGCCGGGCAAGGTGTACGACGTCGTCGTCGTCGGGGCCGGGCCGGCCGGGCTCGCGGCAGCCGTCTATGGTGCCTCGGAGGGGCTCGAGACCATGCTGCTCGATGCCATGGCCGTCGGTGGGCAGGCGGCCGCCAGCTCGCGGATCGAGAACTACCTCGGCTTCCCGTCCGGCGTGTCTGGTGACGAGCTGGCCAGCCGCGCGCTCCAGCAGGCGCGCAGGCTGGGCGCCGAGATCTTGGTCACGCGATCGATCACGCGCATCGATGCCGCCACGCGCCAGGTCCATCTGGATGGCGGCGATGTGCTGCGCGCGCGGACGATCATCCTGGCCTGCGGCGTGGCATGGCGCCGGCTCGACGTCGAGGGCTGCGAGCGCCTGACCGGCAAAGGCATCTTCTACGGCGCGGCACGCAGCGAGGCGGCCAACGCCCACGGCCTCGACGTTCACATCGTCGGCGCTGGGAACTCGGCCGGGCAGGCTGCCCTCTTCTTCTCGAACCACGCGAAGCAGGTGACGATCCTTTGTCGCGGCCGTGCGCTCGAGAGGAGCATGTCGCACTACCTCGTCGCGCAGATCGCGGCACGGCCGAACGTCCACACGCTTTACCGGTCGGAGGTCGTGGCCACACACGGCGACGCGTCGCTCATGGGGTTCGACGTCCACAACTCTGAGACCGGCGAGACGACCCGCCTGGACTCCGGTGGTCTCTTCATCTTCATCGGCGCCGACGCCGAAACGGGCTGGCTGCCGCCCGAGATCGGGCTCGACAACCGCGGCTTCGTCCTCACCGGCCCCGACGTGGCGGCCTCCGGGCAGTGGGAGCTCGAGCGTGACCCGTACCTCCTCGAGACGACGGTGCCCGGCGTATTCGCGTGCGGCGACGTGCGCTACGGACCGGTCAAGCGCGTTGCCGCGGCCGTCGGCGAAGGCAGCATGGCGATTGCCTTCGTGCACCAGTACCTGCGCGCGGAGGCGGGTCTGCCCGCGGCGTCGTGATGGCCAAGTTGATCTACTCGGCGATCGCTTCGCTCGACGGCTATGTCGCGGACGAGAACGGCAACTTCGACTGGGGCGCGCCTGACGAGGAGGTGCATGCGTTCGTCAACGACCTGGAGCGCATGGTCGGCACCTACCTGTACGGCCGTCGGATGTACGACGTGATGGTCGCCTGGGAGACGATGGAGACGGACGGTCAGTCTGCGGCAGTCGAGGACTACGCGCAGATCTGGCGCGCGGCCGAGAAGATCGTCTACTCGACGACGCTGGACGCGCCGGCGAGCGCACGCACGCGGATCGTGCGCGACTTCGATCCGAATGCCGTGCGCGAGCTGAAGGCGTCGGCCGAACACGATGTCTCGGTCGGCGGACCGCACCTCGCCGCTGCGGCGATCGGAGCGGGACTCGTGGACGAGTACCACCTGTTCCTGGCACCGGTGGTCGTCGGCGGCGGCAACCCGGCGCTGCCCGAGGCCGTCCGATTCGACCTCGAGCTTGTGGACGAACGGCGTTTTGCGAGCGGCTTCGTGCACCTGCACTACCGCATGCGGGATAGTCAGCAGCGTGGAGCGATCCGCTCAGAGGCCGCTTGAGCTGATCCTGGCTCGCAACCTGCTGTCGACGCTCTCCACGCCGGCGTTCCTGGTCAACAAGCCGGGCGACCTCGTCTTCTACAACGAAGCGGCGGGCATGCTCCTCGGCACGCGCTTCGAGGAGCGGGGCGTTATGCCGGCCACCGAGTGGGTCGAGACGTTCGGGCCGATCGACGAGGTCAATGAGCCGATCCCGATCGCGCGGCAGCCGCTCACGACCGCGCTGCGCCACAACCGGCCTGGCCACGCCCACCACCGGATCCGCTCGATCGACGGCGCCGTGCACCCGGTGGAGGTCAGTGCGGTGCCGGTGATCGGCACCGACGGCTCGCACGGGGCGATGGTGTTCTTCTGGGTCAGCGCGGGCGCCACGGCGTGAAGGTCAAGATCTGGGGAGCGCGTGGATCGATCCCAGCCCCGGGCCCGGAGACGGCGCGCTACGGCGGCAACACGTCGTGCGTGCAGGTGACGCTCGACGACGGGACGGCGTTCGTGCTCGACGCCGGGACTGGCATCCGCAGCCTCGGGCTGGCTCTGGACTCGGCGGGCGAGCGGCCGCTCGACATCCTCCTCACGCACCTGCACCTCGACCACATACAGGGGCTCATGTTCTTCGCGCCGATGTTCAACCCGCGCTCGGAGATCGTCGTGTGGGGACCGGCGGCGCCGGAGGCATCGCTCCAGGACCGGATTGGGCGCTACATCTCGGCGCCGCTGTCGCCGGTCGAGGTGCGCGAGCTGCCGTGCCATCCGTCGTTCCGGGAGGCTGAGACGACCGAGTGGCAGATCGGGTCGGCGAAGATCCACGCCGCGTCGGTCAGCCACCGCGGGCCGACGCTCGGCTACCGGATCGAGGCCGACGGATCGTCGCTCTGCTACATCCCCGACCACGAGCCGGGGCTCGGCGCACCGCTGGCCGATCTGGAGGAGGAGTGGATCTCCGGGTTCGAGCTGGCGCGCGGCGCCTCACTGCTGATTCACGACTGTCAGTACACCGACGACGAGTACCCGGACCACGTTGGCTGGGGCCACTCGGCCCTCTCGGACACGCTTGCGTTCGCGCACCGTACGGCCGTCGACCACGTGCTGCTCTTCCATCACGACCCTCTCCACACCGACGAATTCCTCGACGGCCTGGCAGGTGGCATCGCGGCGCGCATGGAAGGGCTCGGCCAGCCCGCCGACTGGGCGTCGTTCGCGACGGAGCGGCTGGAGCTCGTTAACAATTTCTGACTTCGGGTAGCGCCACTTTGTGGCGCAGATCGCGCAGATGGAACGGCGCGCAGTCGTCGAGGTGGACGAGCCGGCCTCGCTGCGCAACGAGACCGACCTCGAGCGGGTCGACCGCAACCTGAACGAGCTTCTCCAAGAGCTTCGTGTTGTCGCCACCGGCGTCCAGGTGCTGTTCGCGTTCCTGCTGATCGTGCCGTTCAGTGTGGGCTTCAGTCACCTGGCGCCCGGCGAGCGCTACCTCTACTTCGCGATCCTGCTCGCCACGGCGGCGTCGGCAGGCCTGCTGATCGCACCGACGGCGCTGCACAGGCTGATCTTCCGGCGCGGCGACAAGCCGTACCTGATCGAGGTCGCGAACCGGATGGCGATCACCGGGATCACCAGCTTGATGTTCGCGATGACCGGAATCCTCGCGCTGCTGAGCGGCTATCTCTTCGGCTCGGTGGCAGGGACGATCGTCGCGATCGGCGCGGGCGTGTTCTTCGGCTCGCTCTGGTTCGGGATCGGGGTGTCGCGGCGGCGCTGGCTCAACCGCTCCTGCTGACGCCCCAGCGCGCCGTCCTGAGCTGACGTAGGTTTCCCGCCGTGAAGTGGCTCCGGGATCACGACCCTGGTTTGACAGCCCTTCGGCGAGCCGGACGCGCCGCGCTGCTGATGCCGGCGACGTTCGCCTTCGGCGACAAGGTGATCGGCAACCCGGCGCTGGCGACGTTCGCCGCGTTCGGTTCGTTCGCGATGTTGGTGCTGGTCGACTTCGCCGGGTCGATCCGGGAGCGACTGGAGGCGCAGGCGGCACTCGCCGTCGCCGGAGCGGTGCTCGTTTGCCTGGGCACGCTCGCGTCGCGTTCGACCCTCGTCGCGGCGGTGTCGATGACGGCTGTCGCGTTCGCGGTGCTGTTCGCGGGGGTTGTGAGCTCGGTGCTCGCGGGCGCGACCACGTCATTGCTGCTCGCGTTCATCCTGCCGGTGTCGATCAAGGCGCCGCCGTCGCAGATCCCCGACCGCCTGGCGGGGTGGGGCCTGGCGGCGGTCGTGAGCTTGTTCGCGATTTCGCTGTTGTGGCCGGCGCCGGCTCGCAACCCGCTGCGCGATGCCGCGGTAGTCGCCTGCCGAGCGCTCGCCGCCCGCCTGCGCGCAGATGTTGCATACGTCCTCGGCACCGCCTCGCATGCCCAGCATGATGCGGCGGTTGTTGAGGCGGACCATGCGGTCACGACACTCAGCGAGGTCTTCTTCGCGACGCCGTACCGTCCGACCGGCTTGAGCACTCCCGCGCGCACGGTCGTGCGGCTGGTCGACGAGTTGCGCTGGCTGCATGCGATCGTGGCGCATGGGGCGCCACCTCCCGGCGCGGCCTCAGCCCACCGGCGCGCGTGCGAGGCGAAGGCCGCCGTGGCCCACGTGCTCGAGCTCGCTGCCGACCGCCTGGAGTCGCCCGATCGCGACCCGCGTGAGCTGCGGGCGGCGCAGGCGGAGCTCGCTGCCACGCTCTCGGCCCTCGAGGAGCGGGCGATGGAGGAACTGCCGCGCATCCATTCGGATCCGTCGATGCGCGAGATCGTCTCGGCGCTCGATCCGTCGTTCCGTGCGCAGGAGATCGGCTTCGTCGCGTCGCAGATCGCCACGAACGTCGACTTCGCGGCCGCCGCCGAGCGGCGTAGCTGGCCCGACAGGCTGCTTGGCCGCCAGCCGCAGGGGCTGGCGACGACGCTGTCGGCGGCGCAGGAGCGCGCCGGCTCGCACGCGGCGCAACAGTCGGTGTGGCTGCAGAACAGCCTGCGCGGCGCGATCGGGCTCGGCGCGGCAGTGCTTGTGTCCCAGCTCGCCGGCGTCGGCCATGCCTTCTGGGTCGTGCTGGGTGCGCTGTCGGTGCTGCGCTCGAGCGCGCTGAACACCGGTGCGACGATCGTGCGCGCTCTTGTGGGCACCGCTCTCGGCTTTGTCGTCGGTGCCGCGCTCGTAGAGATCGTCGGCACGGACACCACGCTGCTGTGGTTCGTGCTGCCGCCCGTTGTGCTGCTGGCGGGGCTTGCACCGACGGCGGTGGGCTTCGCGAGCGGCCAGGCGGCGTTCACGCTGACCGTGCTGATCCTGTTCAACATCCTGCAGCCGGAGGGCTGGCGAATCGGGCTGGTGCGGATCGAGGACGTCGCTCTCGGATGCGGCGTGAGCCTGGTCGTCGGGCTGCTGCTGTGGCCGCGTGGCGCGGGTGCGGCGCTCGGGCGGGCGCTTGCGGAGGCGTATCGCCAGAGCGCGCACTACCTCACACGGAGCGTCGAGTTCGGCATGGGCCGTTGTGACGAGAGTGGCCTCTCCTCTGCGGCGCCGGTGGACGAGGCGGCCGGAGCCGCCGCCGCATCGCGACGCCTCGACGACACGTTCCGGGTCTACCTCGGCGAACGGGCTGCGAAGGCGATGTCGCTCGCGGAAGTGACCAGTCTGGTCACAGGCGTGGCCGGGCTGCGCCTGGCGGGTGACGCGGTGCTCGACCTGTGGGAGGGAGCCGGCGCGGCCGATGGCGACCGCAGTGCCGCGCGGCAGGAGCTGCTCGAGAGTGCAGAGCGGGTGAGCGGCTGGTATGAGGACTTCGCCGCCGGGCTTGTCCGCCGCAGCGCAGTTCCGGAGCCGCTGCCGATGGACACGGCGGCCGACGGACGGCTGGTTCAGGCGGTCGGGCGCGACCTGCTCAGCGACAACGGGGTCGCGAGCGCGACCGGCGTCCGGATGATCTGGACGGGCGACCACCTGGACGCTGCGCGGCGGCTCCAGTCGCTCCTGGTGACGCCGGCGCGGGCCGCGGTCGGGACCGAGGCCGACGGCGACCGCGCCTAGGCGGCCGCGATCGACATCGTGGGCGAGGCGGGTGACCGTTCCCGCCTCGCCCAGCCGGGTCGTCGCTGTCGACGGCCCCTCTACGCAGCGTCGGCCGTCGAGCCGGCCGGCGCCGCGAGGCTCGCGTTCTCCGGGACGAACTTGCTCGCGGTGAACGTCGCGCCCTGGGGGTCCTGGAGGACCGTATGGCGGACCCACGGCGCGTCGAACGGCGGGACAACCACCTGCCCGCCCAGCTCGGTCGTCTTTTGCGCCGCCGCATCGGCATCGTCGACGGCGAACCGCACGCTCCAATGCGCGCCCATGTCGGGTTGGTCGTTGGTGATCGGGTTGATGAACGCGACGACGTCGCCGAAGCCCTCTGGCGCGCCGGCCTCGGTTATTCCTTGCTTGAAGCCCGGGTTGATCTGCTCGAGATGGTCGGCGTAGCCCGGCAGCTGCCACATCAGCCCGCCGCCGCCGCCGAACACCGTCCACCCGAAGACAGCGCCGTAGAAGGCCTTTGCACTCTCGAGGTCCCGCGTGTTGAGGTCGTTGCTGGTCACCGACCCGTGCTCGTTGACGACCTGCGAGCCCTTGTGGTTCTTCGGTTGCCAGCCGAAGAAGACGGCGCCTTCGGGGTCGCCGAACGCGGCCATGCGGCCCGCATCCATGACGTCCATCGGGTCCATCAGGACCTGCCCGCCTGCGGCCTTCACCTGCTCGGCCGTCGCGTCGACGCTGTCGACCCAGATGTAGGTGTTCCAAGTCGGGACCGGCGGGCTGCCCTCGGACTGCGACCCAACGGCGGCGACGTCACCACCGCGGATGCGGCCGATGAAGTACTTCATGGGCGAATCGGCCGGCATGGCGTTCTCGACCTCCCACCCGAACAGGTCGCGGTAGAAGTTCGCGGCTGCCTCCGGGTCGGGCTGGCTCGTGTCGACCCAACAGGGCACTCCGGCGGGGTATCCGTCTCGCTCGGGCATTCGATGGCTCCTTCCTGAGCGGTTGATGTCGGGGGCACCCTAAACAGGATTTAGGTCAGGATCTGTCCGCAATCGGGCAGATCATGAAAGGTGCCGATGAGCCAGACCTCGAGCCGACTTCTCGAACTGCTTTCGATGCTGCAGGCGCGCCGCGACTGGCCGGGCAACGAGCTGGCGGATCGGCTCGAGGTGTCCACCCGGACGATCCGCCGCGACGTCGAGCGGCTGCGTCAGCTCGGATATCCCGTCGAGTCGTTGACCGGCCCCGCTGGCGGCTACCGGCTGCGCGCGGGGACCGCGATGCCGCCGCTGCTGCTGGACGACGATGAGGCGATCGCAATCGCAGTCGGGTTGCGCACGGCCGCGCGAGCGTCGGTGGCCGGGATCGAGGAGACGTCGGTGCGCGCGCTCGTCAAGCTCGAGCAGGTCCTGCCATCGCACCTGCGCCGTCGTGTCAGCGCGCTGGGCGCGGCCACCGTGGCGCTACCTGCCGGTGGTCCCACTGTGGATCCGCAGCACCTAACGGTAATCGCGACGGCGTGTCGTGACGCGGAGTGCCTGCGCTTCGCCTACCGGCGCCGCGATGAGCAGGAGAGCCGCCGCGAGGTCGAGCCGCACTCGCTGGTCAACCTCGGGCGGCGCTGGTATCTCGTGGCATGGGATCGCGGGCGTGAGGACTGGCGGACGTTCCGGATCGACCGGGTGACTCGGCCGGCCACGACCGGTGTTCGGTACGCGCCGCGGAAGCTGCCGGCGAAGGACGCGGCGGCTTACGTCGCGCAGAGCATCTCGGCGGCGCACAGCCGATTCGAGGCACGGCTGACGCTGCACGCGCCCGCGGAGGAGGTCGCCAGGCGCGTGCCGGCGTACTGGGGCAGCGTCAAACCGATTGACACGCGCACGTGCGAGTACAGGACATCTGACGACGACCTCGGCTGGCTGGCAGTGCGAATCGCGATGCTCGGGGTCGACTTCGACCTGCACGAGCCTCCGGAACTGGCCGAGCACCTACGGCTGCTGGCGGCGCGGCTGGAGCGAGCAGCTGGCGCTACACCGACGCGCGCGACGTAGCTGTTCCCGGTCATGGATGCGATGCTCGACAGATGACTCTGCGCGGCGCAGTGCTCGTCGTCGCCGCCGGGCTTGCCCTTGCCGACGCATCGATCGTGACGCTCGCCCTGCCGGACATCCTGCGCGAGCTCGACACGACGATCGAGGGCGTCGCGGCCGTGATCGGCATCTACACACTCGTCATCGCCGTGGCCTTGCTTCCCCTCGAGCGGGTGGCGTCGCACGGGTCCGTGCGCGTCGTCGGCGCGTGCGGGTTCGCGCTGCTGGCGGGGGCGAGCGTGGTTTGCGCGGTGGCCGACAGCCTCCCGGTACTGCTGGTCGCGCGCGTCGCCCAGGCGCTCGGCGGCGCGGCCGGCCTGGTCGTCGCCTTCGAGCTGCTGGGCGGCGCCTGGGGCCGCGGTCGCGAGCTCTGGCTGGCGGCGGCGGTGTTCGCGACAGCCGTCGGCCCAGCGATTGGCGGCGCGCTGACGCAGGCATTCAGCTGGCGCGCGATCTTCGTGTTCCAGGTGCCGATCGCGCTCGTCGGCGCGGTCGCGGTGCTTGCAGGCCCCGCGCGGGCGCCCGAGATCTCGTCCGAGCGCGTGGACGAGCCCTCCGAGTTCACTTGGCGCCCGGCGCTGGCGCTGGGCCTGGTGTCGGCGGCGCTCAGTGCGGTGCTGTTCCTCCTCGTCCTGCTGCTCGTCGCGGGCTGGAATGTGAGCCCGCTCGGCGCCGCGGCCACGGTCACGGTCATCCCGATCGCGGCGCTCGTCGGCGCGCGCATTCCGGGCGACCAGCGGGCTCGAGCGCTCGCCGGCTCGGCCTTGGTCGGTGGCGGTGTGCTGGCGCTCGCCTGGCTGCCGACCGCATCGCTTTGGTGGACGGTCCCGCCACAGCTCGTCGCGGGCTGCGGGATGGGGCTCGCGCTGACGGCGTTCGGGGGCGGCCTGCTGCCGGAGCGCACGCCCAGGGACGCGGCGCGGCTGCTGACGATCCGCTACGCCGGCATCGCCGTACTGCTCGCGATCGCGGCGCCGATTGCCGCGAACCAGTTGACCAACGCGACCGAGAAGGCTCGCGAGCAGGGCGTGGCGCTCGTGCTCGACGCGTCGTTGCCGCCCCAGGAGAAGATCAAGCTCGCACCGGCGCTGTTGAAAGGCGTCCAGTCGAACGAGCCGCGAACCGGCCTGCGGCGCGCGATCGCCGCGCAGCGCCACCGCTTCACGGGAGCCGAGCGCGTGACGTACGACAAGCTCGGGCAGCGCGCCGACGACACGCTTACGACGGCGGTGGGAAATGCCTTCAGGTCGTCGTTCGTCCTCGCGGGCGCCGCTGGAATCCTGGCGGCGCTGCTGATGCTGGTGGGCGTGCGGCTAACCGTTGTCGTCGTAAGCGGCGTGGTGGCCGTGGGGATGCCGCTGGCATACGCCGCCCTGTACCGGGCGGTGGCGCCCGAGCCGCCCGCGATCCAGGACCCGTGCCATCCCCACCGCACAGCGCCTAGCGGCGGCGGTATCACAGGCTTCCTCCAGCGCGGGGCGCTCGTCCTGCTCGACCGCAGTGCCTGCCGGTTCGGCTCGTCGCGAGAGGAACTCGTCCTCGCCCTCGCGGACAAGGACGACGCTAAGCGCTTCAAGCAAGAGCATGGGGTGGACCCGCGCTCGGTCGGCGGCTTGCTGCAAGGGCTGCTCGGCGGAGGTTGAGCTACGTGCGAACGAGCACGTGCACGCGGGGTGCGCGTGCCGGCGCGGCAAGCGAGAGGAAGTCACGGAGGGCGCCCGCGCGATCGCAGAATGGGCACTGCAGCGGATCGGTAGGGCGGGCGCGTGGAGTGGCCAGGGCCACCGGCGCGTCGCAGTCCGGGCAGGCCAGGCTTCCGGTTGCAAGATGCCACGGTCGGGTTGCACGCCGTTCCTCGTGATGCCCGATCGATGCGGCTGCAGACCGTGCCTGCCGAGGATCGGTGTTGCCGCTCGCCGACTCGAAGGTCACGAAATCAGTCTAGGTCGCGTCGAGGTTCGCCTGGAGCTCGGCGAGCGAGGCGACGACGATGTCCGGCTGCCTGAGCAGCGCTGGGTAACCGGCGTCGTCGCGGTCGACTAAGCAGGTGCGCAGTCCCGCCCGGGAGGCGCCGTCGACGTCCCACGGGTGAACCGACACGAGCATCGCCTGGGCGGGCGCCACGCCGCACTCGGTGCAGGCATAGGCATAAGGCTCGCGAGCGGGCTTCCAGCGGCCCACCGCTTCGACCGACAAGTTCTGCTCGACGAGCTCCGACACGCCCGCCCGCTCGAGCGCCCGCGCAGCGGTGTTGGGGCTGCCGTTCGACAGCGTCGCGATCCGGAAGCCGGCGCCCGCGAGTGGGGGCAGGCCGACGGCAACGTCTGGCTGCGGCTGAGCGTCGCTGAGACCGTCGGCGGCGCTTGCCGCGTCTGCCTCCGGAGCGAGCCGCGCCAGCGCCGCGGTCGCGACATCCGCGAATGTCGCAAAGCCGCCGGCCGCCGTCAGCGCGATGCCGTCGCGCAGCGTCGATGCGAACCACAGCTCCAGCAGGGCGGGATCGGCCCCGGCGGCGTCGAGCCGCGCCCGCAGCGGCTCCATGTCCGTCAGCGTCTCGTTCACGTCGAAGATCACCACCTGGGGTCTCGGCTTGCGAAACGCGGGCATCGACTTGCGGCTACCCGTGGTGGAGAGCCTTCACGCGCCGGGAGGGACCCGGCCCGTTTGCGGCGACGGCCCCGGGGTAGGGGACGACGACACCCCAAGATCGCTACAGACGAAGTTGATGGGTCGGGGAAGCCGTCTGGTGCCGGACTCGCTGAAGGCCGAACAGCACCGCAAGATGGCAGAGCGCGGATCCGCTGAGGACGATTGACGGGCGGGCGCGGCAAGGGGCTTGTCACCCCTGCCGCGCGTCAGCATCGGGCGCGAACGCTATCGACGCATCCAAGCGGGGTAGCGATTGCCGGATACTTGGCCGCAGATGGCGCGGCCGCACCTGCTTCTCGTCCCCGTATCCACCGAGCTCGAGTGGGTGATCCGCCCGCAACTGGAGGAGTGGGCGGACGTCGCGTCGTTTGACGCACCGGGCGTAGGTGACGAGGCAGCCGCCGATGCCTGCGATACCTCCGCCGTGGCCGAACGCGGCGCGACAAAGCTCGACGAACTCGGCTGGTCGAGCTGCGTCGTCGTTGCGGACGAATACGCGAATGCCGCGGCGGTGAAGCTCGCATCCCGCCGCCGCCAGGTGGTGAACGGCCTGGCGCTCGGGCATGCCAGCCTCAACTTCAACCCTGACGCCGAACCGCCGGCCGTGAACGCCGAGGTTCGGCTCGCCTGGAGCCGAATGGCGGACTACGACGACCGCACGTTCATCCGGCATCTCATGCAGATCACGCAGGGGAACTACGGCGACGAGCTCGCGGACCAGATGCTGACGCGGATCCCGGCCGGCACTGGTCAGGCGTACACGCGCGCGAACGTGGCGGACATGGGCGAGTGGCTCGAACAGGGCCTCCGCGCTCTCGGAAAGCCACTGCTGCTGGCAGAGCATCGCGGCTGCGTGTTCTTCACGCCAGAGGGGTACGCGGCCGCCGTCGAAGCGTTCCCCGACGCCGTGGCGGTGTCCTGCCCTGAGAAGCCGAGCGTGAGCGCGACGTTCGCCGAGGCTCTGCGGACGTTCTGCCGCTTCGACCAGGTGCAATCATCCGGCCAGAGTGGCGACGCACCCGAACCCAGATGAATTCGCCGAGCGCTCGAACGCGATCGTGGCGGCGTTGGTCTCGACGTTCGAGAGGTCGGCCGAGGCGTTCCAGCACAGCGCCGCTCTTGCCGAGCGCGAGGCCGAGAGGCGCGCGGCCAACGAGCGCGGTGATGTCGAGGAGGAGCGTCGAGCCGCCGCCCGCGCCAATGAGGCTGCGCGGCGTGCGCGCTCGCAGGCGGAGCGATGGCGCCGGTACCTGCGGGAGAAGAGCGCTTAGGTCACGCGGGCAGCACGTCTGCGAGCACGTCGACCTGCTCGACGGTCGGCGGTGCGGCGAGCAGCTCGTCAGCCTGGCCGAATAGCGCCGCGGCTACCGCGCCCTGGAGATGGGCTTGCCGGCCGGCCTCGTCGGGGAACGCGTCGACGATCGCAAACGTCGCCTCGTCGATACGAACCGCGAACCACGCGGTCGTCGCCGGCTCGGCCTGAACCAACGGGACGGCGCTCCGCAGGAATGCGGCAACTTCCTCCTCCTTGCCGGCCTTTGCTTCGAATCGAACGATCAGCCCTACTGTGGTCATGGAGAACCTCCGGTCA
>DATBDN010000190.1:0-5572 GCA_036269895.1 Thermoleophilaceae bacterium | reverse complement strand
CGCGCCCACGCAAGCCCGAGCAGGCGCTCCCTGAACCCGCGTGCGACATGAGTCTTCAGCTTGTGATCCATGCCCAGGAGAAGGGAAGCCACGGCTACACTCGCCCCCCACGCCGACGTAGCTCAGTTGGCCAGAGCACCGCTCTCGTAAAGCGGGGGTCATGGGTTCGAATCCCATCGTCGGCTTCCTTCGAATCAGGTCACTAGCCTCCAGCGGGATGTCGTACTTCCAGGCGGTTCGCCTGTACTCAGCTTTCGAGCTGACGATCTTCAGCGCGCTCGTCGTGGTGTGGGTCGGCGGCTTCGACGATCAGCTGAAGCAGACTCTTGGCTGGATCCACGGGTTCGGCTGGATCGCGCTCTGCATCGCGATCGCGATCGGCTGCATGCGCCGTGTCTTCCCGTGGCCGGTGCTGGCCGCCGCCGTGTCGCCGCTGGGCCCGCTCGGCTCGACGATCGCAATCGAGATCGAGGCCTATCGCCGGCGCCACGGCGCGCCTGTGGCGAAGGGTGCGTAGGGGCTTGTTCCCGCTCAACGTCCCGAACGTCCTCACCGTCCTGCGCATCCTGCTCGTGCCCGTGCTCGTTGTCGCGCTGACGACGAACACCCCGAACGGCGACACGATCGCCGCGATCGTGTTCGCGCTCGCCGCGCTCACGGACGGCCTCGACGGATACATCGCGCGCTCGCGCAAGGCCATCACCACATTCGGCAAGGTCATGGACCCGATCGCTGACAAGATGCTGATCACCGCCGCGCTGATCGCGCTCGTCAGCCTCGACCGGCTGGACGCCTGGGTCGCGATGGTGATCATCGCGCGCGAGTTCGCCGTCTCGAGCCTGCGCGTGGCCGCCGCGCAGCAGGGAGCGATCATCCCGGCGTCGATCCTCGGGAAGATCAAGACGGTCACCCAGGTTGTGGCCGTGATGGCGCTGATCGCCGCGAACGATCCGCATGCAACCTGGGTGAACGTGCTCGTCGGGTTGATGGTCCTGACGACGGTCGCCTCAGGCGTCGACTACTTCCTCAACGTGCGCCGCGAGATCGAAGAGGCGCGCGAGAACCTGCGCGCTCAGCGCAGCGCGCGGACGGGCGTCGAAGCCAGCCGTTCGAGCAGCTCGTCGCGCGAAGTCCCGCGGACGTAGAGCGCGCGGTCGAACGCCGGCCCGTACGTCGCCAGGACGGCGAACAGGATGTCGAGCGTGGCTACCCGGTCCGCCGAGCGCACGTTCGCCAGGCGCACAGCGCGCCGGCAGATCTCGTTCACCGCATCTCCAACGCGCTGCCCGGTGGACAGTGACGGAGCAGGGCGCGCGTGGGTCATGAGCGGCGCCTCGGGCACTCCCAGTGCCTGCAGCACCTCGCCGACGCGCCCGTGCATCCGCAGCACCCGGAGCCAGCGCTCGGCCTCGTCTTCGCGCGAGTGCGCGAAGGGCATGGCCGTCCCGGCAAGACTGAGGACGATTGCAGCGTCCTGTGAAAGCTTGACCTTCGCCCGGCTCATGTCCGCCATGAGTCGGGGATCGGCGCGTACCCGCAAGCACGGGAGTGAGCGACCTAGCTGTGGACGGATGTCTGAGGCGGGGGATACCCGTTGAGCCACTCGCGCATCGTCACGTGGCGGGTGGCGTGCTCGCCGCCAGTGGCCTCGGCGCGCATCTCGCCGAGCAGACCTGCTCGTTCGGCGACGACGTTGTGCTGGTGGATCGTCTCCAGGTTCTCCTGGCGCCCCATGATGAACGTGTCATCGCCGAAGTCGGCGAACTCCTCGAGCGCCATCCGGATCTGCTCGCGCACGCAGTCCTCTACGAAGCGCGGGCGCCGGTGCGCGCGCTCGACGACGGCAAGCTCGTCGGGGCGCTTCATCAGCTCGAAGATCTCCGAGCTCATCGACTCCTCGACGATGCGCAGCAGGTTCGCGCCGTGGATCTCGCGGTCGCATGTCTCGGGGCAACCGACGTAGACAGTGCCGAGGCCGCGCTGGTTGTGGGTCGCGACGGGGACGCGCTCGAAGACGCGCTCAATCTCGTCGTCGGTGAATCCGTCGGCCTGCAGGCGCTCGCGTGAGGCGGCTGTGACCATCTCCTGCGCGCACGGGCACGCGGTCATGCCCTGCGCGGACACGCCGACGAGCCGGCGCGTGCCGTTGTCCGATGCAGCGGCTGAACCGTGGAGCGTGTAGATCTCCTGTGTCGGCACTCCGCTTGCGGGCGTCGCCTTGTACTCGGGGTAGCGCGCCGTTATGTGCACCTCGGCGCGCAGGCTCTCCTGGCGGTCGCGCACCAGCTCGGCAATGTGCGCCGCAAGCGTCTCGGCCTTGAACGCTTCGGTCAGGACAACGTGTTCGATCGCTTCGTTGACCGTCTCCTCGAAGCGCGACATGTGCGCGCCCTTCTGGCGCGGGTTGAGGTCGACGAAGCACTCGAGCGTCGCGTAGAAGAGTTGCGGCTCGGTTCCTTCCACCCCTATTCGCACCACCTTCTCGACGCCAGTTACCCCAACGCGCGTAAGGCTCAAATGGGTGGTGGGACGCCGTGACTGAACGTCCTCGATCAGCGGTGTTCTCGACGCGTCCACGTTCGTGAAGATAGCCCTCCGAAAGAAAGCCCTTGTCACCTTGACGCGGTTGTAGATTGGAACGCGCTGGGGGGATTGGGCGGGTTGACGCCGGTCGAAGAGGAGGGGAAGGGATTCGTTGGCTGCGAAGGATGAGGGAGCTCTACTCGTACAGCCGGATCCGACGCTGGGAGATGACGCTGCGCAGGAGCTCGACGGCGATTCGCTGAACGAGGCGACGACGGCCCTGCTGACGGAGATGCCGTTCGCTGAAGTCGACGAATTGCGCAACGTCGTAGTCGAGGGTCGCGACCGCGGTTACCTGACGCCGGAGGAGATTGCAGCACCGCTCGAGGACGTGGAGCCGTCGCGTGAGCAGGTAGTCGACCTGCATCAGTACCTGCTGGAGAACGGGATCGAGATCGTCTCCGAAGAGGAGGCGCGCGCGAACGCGCAGGACGCGCAACCGCACGCACGCGGAGAGATCCAGGTTCCGAAGAAGGTCGAGCTCGACCTGACCGTCGAGCCGTCGCTGGATTCGCTGCGCCTGTACCTGCGCTCGATTGGTCGCGTCGACCTGTTGACGGCCGAGCAGGAAGTGATGCTCGCGAAGCGCATCGAGCGCGGCGACATGGACGCGAAGCAGCAGATGATCGAGGCGAACCTGCGGCTGGTCGTGTCGATCGCGAAGAACTACCTCGGCCGCGGGCTGACGTTCCTCGACCTGATCCAGGAAGGGTCGCTCGGGTTGATTCGCGCGGTCGAGAAGTTCGACTACCGCCGCGGCTACAAGTTCTCGACGTACGCGACGTGGTGGATCCGCCAGGCGGTCACGCGCGCAATCGCGGACAAGGCGCGGACGATCCGCATTCCCGTCCACATGGTTGAGAAGCTGAACAAGGTCGTCCACGTAGAGCGCGCACTCGTGCAGGAGATGGGCCGCGAGCCGTCGCCGGATGAGATCGCGAAGGAGCTCGAGTGGACCGGCCGTGAGGTGAAGGACATCCTGCGGATGGCGCAGCTGCCGGTGTCGCTCGAGAAGCCGATCGGCGAGGACGAGGACTCGTCGCTGGGCGACTTCGTCGAGGACGAGACGGCCGAGTCGCCGTTCGAGCTGGCATCGGAGAACCTGCGTCGGCAGAACGTGAGGAAGGCACTCGAGGCGCTGCCCGAGCGCGAGCGCGAAGTGATGGAGATGCGCTTCGGGCTGAACGGCCACCAGGCGAGGACGCTCGAGGAAGTGGGCCGCGCGTTCGGAGTGACGCGCGAGCGAATCCGCCAGATCGAGAACAACACGCTGAAGAAGCTCGAGTCGCTGCCGGAAGCACAGCGACTGCGCGACGCGTCGTAACCCGCGGCCCCAAGCACGCGAGGTCGCTTCAAGGCCCACGGATACGTGTCCAGACGGCGTAAACGGCCCGCTCTACAATCGCCTGCCACACCCATGGGGGGATGCCAGAGCGGTCAAATGGACGTGGCTGTAAACCACGCGGCTATGCCTTCGCAGGTTCGAATCCTGCTCCCCCCACTAAGCAAAGTCCCTTGACAAGCCGTCGCCGCCGCGAGTGCGGCGGCGACTGGCTTCTGGACTCCTGGGATTGCGGTTGCCTCAGCTCGTTGCGCCCGTGGGACCGTGGGGGCCACGACGCGTGACGATGACGATCCCGCCCGCCGCGAGGATCGACAGCCCGAGCACTCCCGCAGCGCCGATCCCTGCGTCGCCCCAATCGAAGCCGGAGCGATCGCGGACAATCACGACTGGGCGCGGGGGTAGCGGATCGGGCGCCGGGAGCATTGCCGACGCTCCGGCCGGCGCGACCGCGCCGGTCGCCATCGCAACCACGAGCGCCTTGCTGATTCGGTGGTTCTGACTGATCACTGCGTGACCCTCCTTGCGTCTGCCGATCGCCCGGTGCGATCGATCGGCCGCAGCGTCTCCCTGGGCGGTGGTGGAGCGGTGGAAAGCGGTTGAGAACGGGTGGGAGACCCTGGACGCCGTGCATCAAGAAGCGTCGCTAACCTCGACCTCGCTGCGCCCAGTTAGCTCAGTTGGTAGAGCACCTCCATGGTAAGGAGGGGGTCGTCGGTTCGAGTCCGACACTGGGCTCTTCTCCGCCTTCCGGCTGGCGGCCCCGTTCAGCCCGTGAAGTTCGGCGAAGTCCGCCGGTGCGTCCGCTGCCTAGCGGGCTGCCGGCTCCGCTTGCGCGGCACCGGTGCCGCGGGGGTCGCCGGGCCCGTGGTGATCTCGACTGTCTGCTGGAAGGTCGGCCGGTTCTGGAACGGGAACGGGGGCATGGTGACCGCGCTCGCGACGGTCGGCCGATTCTGGTCGGAGCACGCCGGATCCGGATTGCTCTTGCAGTCGCCCTTGCCGTAGAGCGAGGCTGCGCTCACCTTCGTCGCGGCGCTCAGGGAACTGAGCAGCGCCGCGCGGCAGCTCGCGAGAGAACCACCGCCGCAGTAGACGCGCGACCAGCGCCCGCGCACCGAGCGTCGCGCGACCAGGTCCCTCAGATCCTTCGAGACGAAGCCCCACCAGCCGTCGTCGTAGTCAGGGGCTTCTGGCAGGTCCTCGGGCAGCACGTCGTCGGGACGGAGAACCGCGCTCAGGCGGTCGAAGGCGGTCGTGCCGATGCCGCCGAACTCCGCCTTTACGAGCCGGGGCCACCACGCGTCCATCAGCGTGATCGCCGCCGCGTCCTCGTCGTGGCCGTCGCGATTCATGTCGCGCCGGTGGGCGCCGGCCGCCGCCCAGCGCGACAACAGGTCGAGCGCGCCGCGCAGGTCCGCATCGCGCGGGCGCCCAAGCACGCGCCGCAGGATCGGCATAAGTGCCACCGCGCGCAAGTCTTGTGTCGCCGGCTCGTCCATCGCTTGCACGAGGCCCTGGAGCGTCATCCGGTGGCCGCCCGAGATGCCCTTCTTCACGCGCGCCTCGATCATCTGAGAGCGGAAGACGGGCCCGAAGTCGAACTTGTCGTCGGCCGCAGCCCAGCCCGGCGCCTGCTTGTTGTTC
>DATBDN010000189.1:0-18079 GCA_036269895.1 Thermoleophilaceae bacterium | reverse complement strand
AGAGGACCGTGACGCTCCGGGCATGATTGGAGAAGAACAAGGCCGCCTGCCCTGCCGAGTTGCCCGCGCCGACGATGTGGACATCCAAACCGTGCGCATTCCGGGCCTCGCTGCGTGCCGCGCCGTAGGAGATGCCCTTGCCGGCGAGCCGGTCGAAGCCCTCGATCCCCAACTGGCGCCATGTCACTCCGCAGGCAAGGATGATCGTGCGCGCGCTGAGGACGTCACCGCCGTCGAGGTGCAGCTGACGGCTCGCGGCGTCCAGCCGCGTGATCGACCGCGTCACGAGGATCTCTGCGCCGAGCCTGCGCGCCTGCTGCAGCGCACGGCTGGCCAGCTCGTCTCCAGACAGGCCCGACGGGAAGCCGAGGTAGTTCTCGATCCGCGAGGACGTGCCGGCCTGCCCGCCGGGCGCCTCGCGCTCCACCACCACCGTGCGCAGCCCCTCCGAGGCGCCGTACACGGCTGCCGCGAGACCGGCTGGCCCTGCGCCGACGATCACCACGTCGTACTCCGATGCCAGCGGCTCGGTGCCAAGCCCGAGCAGCTCGGCAACGCGGCGCAGCCGTGGACGCACGACCGTCTTCCCGTCGATGACGCGGATGACCGGCCAGTCCTCGTCCGGCGGCAGTGCCCCACCCCACTGGTCTTCGGCATCGGGGACGTCCGGGGTCAGCCACTTGAAGCTGATCTGGTTGCGATCCAGGAAGTGGCGTAGCTCCGCGCACGAGCCATCCCAGCGGTGGCCGACGACGATCGCGCGCGGTGGCGATGGCTCCGCGGCAATCCCCGAAAGCCCGTGCGCGCCGCCCATGCGGTACGCAGCCAGCTTGCCGACCTCCTGCGCGACGCTCGGCTGGCTGGCCGCGACGACGTGGTAGTCGTGCGGCGCGATCCGCAGGACGCGCGAGCGCTCGGCCGCGCGGAACCCAACCGGAAAGACCGTGCCGAGGGTGATCGGGACCTCGCCGAAGAGGTCGCCGAGATGCCGCTGCCCGACCACCCGCTCGATTCCGTCGACGAGCTTGACGGCCTCGATTTGGCCGTCGAGCACGGCGAAGAGCGCACGCTCATCGGCCTCGGCCGCTGCGTACTCGCCCGGCAACAGCGTGATGTCGGCGGCCGCGCGTGCGAGCTGCTGACGCGCGGGCTCGTCGAGCGAGGCAAACACCGGGATGCGGCCAATGTCGTCCGCGGTCACCACGGTTCTGCCGCCTTGCGTCGCACCAGCACACGCTATCCGGAGCCACGACCGCGTGGCTGCTTTCGTCACTCATCACACACGAGTGACGCGGCATCGCTCAGGATTCGGGACTGTGCAAAGCCGCGTCACGAGCCCCGAGCTGGTCGGCCGCGCACGCGAGCTGCAGGCGCTCGGGGCGGCGCTCGAGCGGGCGGCCGATGGTCAACCCGGGCTCGTCCTGGTGGCGGGTGAGTCCGGTGTCGGGAAGAGCCGGATCGTGGCTGAGCTCGCACAGCAAGCCGGCGACGAGGGCGTACTGGTCCTGAACGGCGACTGCGTCGAGCTGAGCGAAGGAGAGATTCCATTCGCGCCGGTCGTCTCGGCGCTCCGTCGCTTCGCGAGGGATGACCAGGAAGGGATCGTCGACGGCATCTTCGGCACCTGGACCGGCACGGTCATGGGCCCCGACAGCCTGGCGCTCGGATCGACCGGCCAGGCGCGGCTGTTCGAGCTGCTCCTTGGCGTGTTCGAGCGACTCGCGGCGAAACAACCCGTCGTGGTCGTGATCGAGGACCTGCACTGGGCGGATCGTTCAACGCGCGATCTGCTGATGTTCATCGCGCGGAGCCTGCGCGACGAGCGCCTGCTGTTCCTCGTGACCTACCGCAGCGACGAGTTGCACCGCCGTCACCCGCTGCGCCCGTTCCTGGTGCAGATGGCGGCGATCCAGTCTGTCGAGCGCCTGGACCTTCAGCGACTGTCGCGCGACGAGCTATGCGAACAGCTCGAGCGGATCGTCGGCGAGCGCGCCGACGCCGAGCTGGCCGACGCGATCTACACGCGTTCGGAGGGCAATCCGCTCTTCACGGAGGAGCTGCTGGCCGTGCGCGAGACGCACGCGCCGGACGCGCTGCCTGCAACGTTGCGCGACGCACTGCTCCAGCGGGTCGAAGCGCTACCGCCTACGGCTCAGGAGGTCGCGCGGGTCGCGGCCGCCGCCGGCCGACGCGCACAACACGACCTGCTCGAGGCGGTAGTCGACCTGCCGGAGCCGGACCTGCTCGAGGCGATTCGCGAAGCCGTCGGCGGGCACGTGCTGGTCGAGTCGGCCGACGAGCAGTCATACGAGTTTCGCCACGCGCTGCTGCGCGAGGCGGTCTATGGCGACCTCCTGCCGGGCGAGCGCGCGAAGCTGCACGTCGAGCTGGCGCGGGCGCTCGAAGCCGAGCCTGCTCTCGCGGGCGAGGAGGCAACGGTCTCCGCGGAGCTTGCCTACCACTGGTACGCCGCGCACGATTTGTCGCGGGCGCTGCGCGCGTCGATCGATGCAGGCTTCGAGAGCGAGCGCATCTACGCATTCGCGGAGGCCGCCCGCCACTTCGAGCGCGCCGTCGACCTCTGGGAATCGACGCGCGAGGAGCAGCGCGTGGACCGCATCGAGTTGCTGCGCCACGCCGCCGCCTGCACTTTCAACGCCGGCGACGGCGACCGCGCTGTCGCGCTCGCTCGACTCGTCGTCGACGCAATCGACGCGTCCGCCAACCCTGAAGCGGCTGCGGGAGCGCTCGAGCGGCTCGGCCGTTACCTGTGGATCTCCGGCCACGGCGAGGAGGCGCTGCCCGTTTACCGGCGAGCGGTCGAGGTCCTCCCTTCCACGCCCTCTGTCGCCCTGGCGCAAGCACTCGCGGCCGAGGGTCAGGTGCTGATGCTGTCCGACCGCCCGGAGGAGGGGAAGGCGCTGTGCGACATCGCGCTGCCGATGGCGCGCGAGACGGGAGCACGGGCGGTCGAGGCGAACATCCTCAACACGCTCGTCGCCTGTGTCGGCGGCCACGGCAACGACACGCGCGCGGCGATCGAGTTCATGGACCAGGCGATCGCGCTAGCCGAGGAGATTCACCTGCCCGAGGAGATCCTGCGGGCCTACATCAACGGCGGCGATTCGCTCGACCAGGGCGGGCGCGTCGAGGAGGCGGCTGCGGTCGCGCTCGCAGGAGCCGAGCGTGCACGCGAGCTCGGGCTGGAGCGGCACCCCGGACACCTGCTCGAGGCTGAGGCGGCCGCTCGCTTTGCGCACCTGGATCGCTGGGACGACGCGATCCGGCTGACCGACCGGATCCTTGCCACGGGCACCAACGTGCTGAGCGAGACGAGTGCGAAGGACACGCGCGCGACGATCGCGATGGAGCGTGGCGAGTTCGCCCTGGCGCACGAGTTGCTCGACGGCATCAGCTCGACGATCTCCGCCCACGGCGGCTCGATGTACCTCAGCGAGGCGAGCGTGCCGCTCAGCCGCCTGGCCGTGCGCGAGCGGCGGAGCGAAGACGCTCGCGCCATCGTCGCGGACACCCTGGCCCGGGTCACGCAGGGCGAGTACGCCTTCTACACGGCACCCATGTACTGGGCCGGCGTCTGCGCGGAGGCTGACGCCGGGCTCGAAGCCAGCGAGGAGCGCGCCGTCGCGCTGCTCGCGCGGCTCGACCGCCTCATCGCCAACTACGTCGACAACCCCGCTCCGCCCCAGGTAGCCGCGTGGCGCGCGTTGGCGGCGGCAGAGCTCACCCGGCTACGTGGCGCGAGCGATCCGGCGGCGTGGGCCGAGGCCGCCACGTCGTTTGAAGCGCTGGGTCAGGTCGTCGATGCCGCTTATGCGAGGTACCGGCAGGCGGAGGCGATGCTGCGGGCGGACGCCGAACACGACGAGTTCGCCGCCGTCCTGGAGATGAGCCGCGAGCTCGCGGAGCGGCTCGGGATGGCACCGCTGCTCGCCGACGTCGAGACGCTCGTTCAAGTGCGCCTGTGACGACTGGCTGATTGTCGCCCGGACGCGGTCGCCAGCGGCAAAATCTATGGTCGATGCCGGTGTCCGAGCTGGTGGTACGAGAGATCCCGATCGCACAGACGCGTGCACTGCGGCAGTCGGTGCTGCGGCCGCATCAGACGGCCGACGAGCTTGCCGCGCACGAGGCGGCGGATGCATTCGCCATCGGCGTGTTCCAAGGCGCGCTCATCGCGGTTGGCTTCGTCGCTCCTGAGGGCGGGCCGGGTGCGTGGCGCATCCGCGGCATGGCCACCGCTCCCGGCGCCCGCGGCCGCGGCGCCGGTGCCGCGGTGCTCGACGCGCTGGTCCGTCACGCGTTGGCCAACGACGGGACGCGCATCTGGTGCAACGCGCGCAACGCCGCCCGCGCCTTCTACGAGCGTGGCGGCTTCCGCGTCGTCTCGGACGAATTCGAGGTGCCGCAGATCGGGCCGCACTACGTGATGGAGCGCACAAGCGCGCACACGTCAGCTTCGTGACGGCGACCGAAACAACGCGAGGTGGCGTTGTTTGGAGAAAGGATGCGCAAACTCGCGATCGCTTTTTGCTGCCTGCTCACCTGTGCCGGCGCGGCCGCAGCCGCGCCCGCCGCGCCTGCCGCATCGCGGCCCGTCGTGTCGATCGCGGACCAGAAGCCGTCGGTCTTCTCGGACAGCCGCTTCCGAGCGCTTCACGTGCGACGCACGCGCTACGTCGCGCCGTGGAACGTCGCGCTCGTTCGACGCGAGCGCACTCGTTTCGAGCAGTGGCTGAGTGCGGCGCACTCAGCGGGCATCCGCGAGATCCTCGTCGCGTTCAACACCGCCACGGGAAGTCGCTGTCCGAAGAAGCCGTGCGTGCTGCCGAGCCAGCGCGCGTACGCGCACGCCTTCCGTAGCTTCCACAAGCGCTACCCGTCGATCCGGCTGTTCCAGCCGTGGAACGAGGCGAACAGCCCCACGCAGCCGACCGCGCCCTGGCGCGGTGGGGCTCGCGCCGCCGCCCTCTACTACAACGTCGTCAAGCGCTTTTGCAGGCGCTGCACGGTCACCGGCGCGGACGTACTCGACCTCTCGAAGCGCACGGTAAGCCGCTGGCTGAGGCAGTTCCGCCGCTACGCGCACGGCAGGCCGCTGCTGTGGGGTCTGCACAACTACACCGACACCAATCGCCGCTCAGGGATGACGCGTTGGTTCCTGCGCCAGGTTCCGGGCAAGGTCTGGCTCACCGAAACAGGCGGCATCGTGTACTTCCGCAGGGCGAGCGGTGCTGTCAACCTGACTTACAACGAGCGGCGAGCCGCAAACGCATTGAAGCGCGGGTTCACGATCGCGCGCAGCGACCGCGCGCGCGTCAAGCGCATCTACCTCTACCAGTGGAGCATCGACTTCTCGGGGAACCGCTTCGACGCGGGGCTGGTGCGCGCGGACGGCAAGCCGCGGCCGGGCTATTGGGTCGTCAGGCACTATCGGAGCTGGATCCGGTGAGGTCGCTTGGTGCGGCGATCGCGGCCTTGTTCGCGGTCTGCCTCGTCACTGCGTCCGCCGACGCCAAGCCGGTTGGACAGCTCCAGCCCGTGCTCGTCCTCGCGCACGGCAAGGTCAGCGTCCACCGGGAGCGTTTCCTCGGCCCCGACACATTGCCGGGCTACCGCGCGCCGGCGGCCGCGGCAGGGGTCCGCGCCACCGCTGCCGCCGCCAAGAAGAAGAAGCCCGTGCCTAAGGGACGCGCGACCCGGCTTGCGATCGACGACCTGCTGGCGCAGGGCGCAATCGATCAGCCCACACGCGATGTGCGTCAGGCCGCCCTGCGCAGGACGCTGCGCGCATACGCCGGCCTGACCGGCACTCGCAAGACGGAGCTCGGCGCCGTGATCGACAACGGGGACGCGATCGCGTCGTCGCACCAGCTGACGCCGTCGCGCCTGAACGCGGTGTTCGCGACGCTGGCGGCCAACACGTCGTGGTGGACGCAGGGCTCGATCCCAGCCGCGGGCGCACGCGTGAGCATCGACGGCAGCCCGGTGATCTGGCAGTACTACCGCGGCCAGGGACTCGAGCTGCAGATGCTCGCGAACTTCGGGAAGGTCAACGCGCTCTGGTCGGGCAAGAAGAAGGCCGCGCTGCGCGCGCTCGTCGACGAGCTCGTGCCGCTCGCCGCCGACCGTGGCGGCTGGCCGGCGTTCGAGTACTACTTCAAGTTCGGCAAGGGCAAGCCGCCATGGACGAGCTCGATCTCCCAGGGCACCGCGGTCCAGGCGCTGGCCCGCGCCGGGCAGCTGCTCGCAGACGCGAACCTGACTGCGCTCGCCCAGTCCGCAATGGCGGCGTTCGAGCAGCCGCCGCCGGCAGGGGTCCGCAAGGACACGCCAAGCGGCCCCTTCTACCTCATCTACTCGTTCAACCCGAACGAGCTCGTCATCAACGCTCACCTCCAGGCACTCGTGGGGCTCTACGACGTGGCGCAGATCACAGGCGACCCGCGCGCCCTCGGTCTCTTCCAGCAGGGCGACGCCGAGGCGCAAGCAGTGCTACCGAGCTACGACACGGGCGCCTGGTCGATGTACGACGGCTCGCACGAGGCCGACCTCAACTACCACGACCTGGTCACGACCTTCCTGCAGAACCTCTGCAGGCGGACCGGCACCGCCATCTACTGCGACACGGCGAGCCGCTTCAAGACCTACCGCAGGACGCCACCCACCGCGACGCCGGTGACGCGCACGATCCGCGGCGGCACGCCCGCGAGGCTGAGCTTCTCGGTGAGCAAGATCTCGCGCGTCGGCCTGACCGTCACTGCCACGACGGGCGCGACCGTCTTCGCGACCAGCGCCGTGGTCGGGCGCGGGAACCACTTCTACACGTGGTCGAAGCCGTCCACGGCCGGCAGCTACACGTTGCGCGTGACGCCGACGGACCTCGCGGGCAACCGCGGTGCAGCTGCCGATGGCGCGCTGCGCATCCTGGCGCCACGCAAGAAGGGGCCCGGCCGATAGCGCGGACATAATCCGCGCCATGCGGGGCGAGTCACATGGCTGACCGCATCCGCGTCCTCCTCTGCGACGACGTAGCGATGCTGCGGGAGCTGCTCCGCTACGAGCTGGAGGAGGACGACGACGTCGTCGTGGTTGGCGAGGCGGACAACGGCCTCGATGGCGTGCGGCTGGTCGAGGAGCTGCATCCGAACGTGGTGGTGCTCGACCTGGCGATGCCGGGCATCGACGGGCTCGAGGCGATCACGCGCATGCTGGCGGTGCCCGAGCCGCCGGCGATTCTCGTGCACTCGGGCTTCGATGCCGACGGCATGCGCGAACGTGTGCTCGCGCTCGGTGCCGCGCGCTACCTCGAGAAGGGCGGCAATTTGCGCGAGGTCAGGACCGCGGTGCGTGAGTTGATGGACCGTCCACAGCCGTAGGCGCGCGGGCGATCGTGAACATGAACTGGCTCCCGCCGCCAGGCGCCGGCTCGACCCAGATGCGGCCGCCGTGGACATCCACGATCCGCTGGCACAGCGCCAGCCCGACGCCCGTCCCCGGGTAGCGGTCCGGGCGGTGCAGGCGGGTGAACATGCCGAAGATGCGCTCCGTCTGATCGGGGTCGATGCCGATGCCGTTGTCGCGCACGCTGAAGCGCCATCCCTCGGGAACCTCCGCCGCCCAGACGCGGACACGCGGCGGGCCGTCCTCGACGAACTTGATGGCATTTGCGATCAGGTTCTGGAACAACTGCCGCAGAGCCGCTTCGTTGCCGTTCACGGTCGGCAGCGGCTCGACCTCGACCGCCGCGCCGCTGTCGTCGATCGCGCGCTGCAGCGCATCCACCGCCGTGGCGACCACCTCGTTGGCGTCGACCGGCTCCAACGGCTGGTCCGCGCGCCCAGCCCTGGCGTATGCCAGCAGGTCGGAGATCATCTCGTCCATCCGCGCGACGCCGCCCGTGATCGCCTCCACGAAGCGCTTGCCTTCGGCGCCGAGCTCATCGCCGTAGCGGCGCCCGAGCAGATCCGCGAAGCCGGACACGACGCGCAAAGGTTCGCGCAAGTCGTGCGACGCGACGGTGGCGAAGCGTTGCAGCTCCTCGTTCGAGCGTTCCAGACGCGCGGTCGTCGCGGCCAGCTCGGCGTTTGCACGCTCGAGCGCCTGTGCACGCTCGACCAGCGCCGGCGCCGCGGCAGCGTTCAGCCGCTCGACACGCTCGCGCTCGTCCTCGGCCTGGTCGGCCACGCGCGCGACGTAGAGAAACGTTCCCACCAGCAAGGCGACGATCGCAGTGACGAGAAGTGCGGTGCCGACGGCGCTGCCGTATAGGCCGGCTTTCTCGCCCGCGAAACGGAGTACGCCGAGGACGACCACGATCCCGATGACGACCGGCAGCAGCCGCCGGATCGGCGCACCGCCGCGGCTAGCACGATGGGCTGCTGCGGCGGCGCCTGGTGGCGAATCCGTCAAGTTCCCTCTCGTTCCTAGGTCTGCCCTCCGGGCGCGCCAGATGGTGCCATAGTCGGCGCTCGTTGGACGACGAAACAACCGAGCAGACGCCCATCGGCCCGGCACCGGAAGGCGCGACGGCGCTGCGCGTGATGCTCATCGAGGATGACCGCTCCTACGCGTGGCTGGTCGAGGAGATGCTCGTCGACGCATTCGGCGGCGACGAGATGGAGGTCGTGACGTTCGGAGCGCTCGCGCCGGCGATCGAGGAGACGCGCGTGATCGATTGCGCCCTGGTCGACCTGTCACTGCCGGACGCGAGCGGCCTCGGCGTGATCGACGCAGTCATGAGCGCGATGCCCGAGGTCCCCGTGGTCGTGCTGACCGGCGCCGAGGACGAGGAGCTCGCGCTGCACGCAGTCGAGCGCGGCGCGCAGGACTATCTGGTCAAGCGCCGCGTCGACCCGGAAGTGCTTGGCCGCTCCGTGCGCTACGCGATCGAGCGCAAGCGGGTGGAGGCGCAGCGCGCGGAGCTGCTGCGGGCACGCGCCGCGCGCGCCGAGGCTGAAGCTTTGTCGGGGATGCTTGGCCGCCTCCAGGAGGTCGCCGACGCGGCGATCGCGGTACAGGGCACCCTCGACCGCGACGAACTGCTCGAGCGCAGCCTCGCGCTGATCGACGCCGACGCCGGAGCGATGATCGTCGAGGGCAGCGGAGGCGCGCAGCCCCGCTTCGCCGCGGTCCGCGGGCTCGAGCCGGTGGCGCGCTCGACGCGGATCGAGGACTCCGGTGTGACGGGCGCAGTGCTCGCGGCCCACGAGCCGCTCGTCGTCCCGGCAATTCCCGATGCCGACACCGGCACGCTCGGCCCGCGCTCGCGCGTCCGCTCGCTGGTGGCGGTCCCGCTCGAGGCGGATGGGCGCCGGCTCGGCGTGCTCGTCGCCACCTCGCGCCTGCCGGAGCGCTTCTCGCGGGAGCAGGCGCGGCTGCTCGCGCTGGCCGGCGAGCGCTGCGGACGCGCGCTCGCCAATGCCGGCGCCTACGAACGCGAGCGCCGAACCGCGGCTGCGCTCCAGACCGGGCTGCTGCCGCAGGGCGTCCCGAACCTGGCGCACGGACAGCTGGCAGTGCGCTACCTCCCGGCGTCCGGCGGCCCGGCCGTAGGGGGCGACTGGTACGACGCGATCGTGCTGCCGGACGGCCAGCTCGGTCTTGCGATCGGAGACGTCACTGGCCACGGAGCCGAAGCGGCCGTGCTGATGGGACAGCTGCGCACGGCCCTGCGCGCGTACGCCCTCGAGGGCAGCCCGCCCGCGATCGTCGTCAGCCAGCTGAATGCCCTCGCGCTCAGCCTGGGCGACGACGCGATGGCGACGCTCATCTACGCCGTCGTGGACGCAACCCTCACCAGCGGAGCGTTCGTCAGCGCCGGCCATCCGCCGCCCATCCGCGTCTCGCCACGCGGCGCAGAGCAACTCGCCTCGCGCTCGTCGCCGCCGGTCGGCGCCTCGGGCGTGTCCACATTCGAGGAGCGCAGCTTCTCGCTCGAGGCGGGAGACGCCCTCTGTTTCTACTCGGACGGGCTGGTGGAAGAGCGCGGCGTCGACTTCCCCGAACGCGAGCGTGCGCTGCTCGATGCTCTCGGCATGCCCGCCGCCGCGGAAGTGCTGTGCGAGCGCGCGCTGGCCGCGCTTCGCCCACGGGGCGCCGCCGACGACGACGTCGCACTGCTGGTGCTTCAGACGAGTGAGTCGAGGGGCGGGTTGAACACGACCCATCTCGCAAATCCAGAGGAGCTCAGCCGGGCGCGTGCCGAGTTGCGCGGCTGGCTCGAGGCCAACGGCGCGGACGACGTCGAAGTCTCGGAGATCCTGCTGGCGGCCAACGAGGCGTGCATGAACGTGATCGAGCACGCATACGACGCCGAGCGCAACCGCGGCAGGGACGGCCACTTCACGGTCGAGGGACACCTCGACGGGCAGACGGTGGTGCTGATCGTGCGCGACGCCGGCCGCTGGAGCGAGGTGCGCGCCCGTGGCCGGGGCCGCGGCCTCAAGCTGATGGAGGCGATGATGGACGCGGTGCAGCTGTCCTTCTCGTCCGAAGGGACGATCGTCGTGCTGCGCCGCAAGCTGGCGGCGGAGGCCGCCTGATCAGGCGGCGCACTCGGCGAGGCGCTGGAGTGCCTCTTCGCGGGAGTCGAATCCCGCGGCCATCGAGACGAGGTTGTCCTGGAAGCAGAACGCCCAGAACACCTCGGTCTCGCCGATGCCGCCCGGCCCGCGGATCTCGAGCGTGCCGAGGACGACGAGGCCCTCCCTGCGTGGCTCCACTCCATACGCGCGCGGGTCGACGATCCGCCCGCGTGCCAGCAGCTCGTCGATGAAGGCACGGGCCTCCTCGCGGCTCTTCAGCACTCGCTCGGGCGCCACGTATGGCCGCCACTGCACATCGGCGGTCGCGTTCTCGAGCACGCGGTCGATCTGGCCCTCGACGAAGAGCTCCCAGGCCGACCGCACCACGCCGAAGCGCTCGTCCGTGAACGGCGGCTCGAGCCGAGCCACTTCGTGGACGACCTTCGGAATCGTCGCGAGTCCCGACGCCTTGTTGACATATCGCGACGCACCTTGACCGAGGGCCTGCAGACTGAGACGTCCGGCCTCATGGCCGGACAGGACGACCACGCGCGCCAGCGGCGCCCGCTCCCGCATGAGCGGGATCGCCTCGAGCCCGTCCATGTCGGGCATCGACAGGTCGAGCAGGACCAGGTCGGGGCTCGTCTCCTCCACCACGCGCACACCCTCGCGGCCGTTCCAGGCCTCACCGACCACCTCGATGCCGGGGTCGTCTTCGAGCGTCAGGCGCACGAGCAGCCGTAGCTCCGGCACGTCGTCGACGAGGACCACGCGAATCTTGCGCTCGGTGCTCATCGCTCCGCATCCTGAGGGATCGACGACGGCGCGGGGGGACCCTCGGTCTCGGCCGGCGCCTCACGGCGCAGCGCGCCCGGCGTGATCTCGCGCTCGTCGAGCAGGCTGGTCACGAGCTGCTGGGTCTCGCGCAGCGTCTCTTCGAGCTTTTGCTGACTTGTCTCCGTGGCGCCGCGGTCGAGCGCGTACTTGGCCAGCACCAGCCGCTGCACCACGTTGTCATTGATCTCGAGCGCGTGGCGACGGCTCAGGTCGGCGCGCTGCAGCTCGGCGTTCGCGATCAGCACGCGCCACAGCAACAGCATCCCGACCAGCGAGACCACGACGAACGCGCCGAAGATCAGCCACGACAGCGTGGTGTCGACGCTGGAGTAGAGGTCGCTCTTCGCGGCCGACAGGACGATGCGCCAGGGCGTGCCGGTGATCGCCGCGGACGTGAAGTAGCGGTCAGCGCCGTAGTCGCCGTGCATCCGGCTAGCGACTGCCTTCGCGAGAGCCTTGTCAGGCAGGCCGACACCCGGCCGGGACTTGGCGCCCGGTGTGGCGATCACCTTGCCGGCGTTGTCGATCACATACGACTTGGCGTCCGCGACGCTCGGCAGCTTCGTCAGGAAGCTGTTGAGGAACTGCGCGAGCGCGTCGGCCCTGCCGTCACTCACGTCGAGCCGAATGCCGTGCGGCGTCGGGAACGCGATCGCCGATTCGATCGAGATCGTGCCGTTCGGGCCCTTCATCAAGCTCGAGTAGACCGCCGACTTCGAGCGCAGCGCCTCCTTCACAACCGGGTGCGATGCCAGATCGGCCGGCGGGGTGCCCGACTTCGCGAGCACTCGGCGGTCGCTCGAGAGGATCGCCGAGTAGAACTGCTGCTGCACGGCCGTGCGCTGGTCGAGCGCCTTCTGGTCGACCGTCTTCCCGCCGAAGCGCTGGGTGTCGGTAGGCCGAGTGCTGCTGCTGGCCAGTGCGAAAAGCGATTCGTTCACGCTCGCGGCGACCTTCGCGCGGTCGTTGAAGCGCTTGTCGATGTCACTGCGCTGCTGGTGCTGCGAGTGCGCGAGCGCGTAGCCGAAGACAGCCAACAGCAGCACGAGCAGCGCGGAAGCTGCCGCGAAGGCCGGACGCAGCCGCTCGGCTGCGGCGTCAGCTGCTCTGCTGCGCATCGGTAGTGGTCGCTTGGAGTCCGGAGGAGCGCCGTCCATTGCGCTCCCAGCACCAGCAGATTAGGCGACGTCGCGACGTTCGCGCTCTACGGCTGCCAGCGGCCGCAGGTCCGCCGGATACGGCGTGTGGCCGAAGCCGTTCAGCAGGTCGAGGTCGACATCGCAGACGTCGTTCGCGCGGAGCTCCGTGAAGCCCGTGATGTTCGTGGTCTCGATCGGGGCGTCGCCTGCCAGGCTCAACACGCACGAGAACGGCGGGTAGGCGAGTTCGATCAGCTGCTCGGTGTGACCCGTTGCCGGGTTGAGCTGGGCGCTGTAGCCGACAAAGCGCGCGTAGGGACCGTGGAACAGGCTCAGATAGAGCTGATAGCGCGGCGGCAGCCCGATCCGGCGCGGGTCGCGCGCGTACTCGCCCAGGTCGATGTGCCCGCTCGTCACGAAGCCAGGCGGCGTGATCGCCAGCAGCATGGTCACCACCTGCTTCATGAAGCGCGCGGGGCGCACGTCCTCGAACACCGCTGTCGTCCACGACGGCCGCGCGTCGGCCTCGAGCTCGGCCGGCGCGCGCCCGCGCTTGATCGCGGTCTCAGCCATCCGCGCCCAGCGCCGGAACTCCGGCAGGTACCACTTCGCCGCCCCCGCGCTGCAGTCGTCGCAGAGCGTGTACGGACCGGGCGCGTCGTTGCCTCGCAACAGCCACGCGTCGAAGCCGAACAGCTTCGCCGGATTGCCCTTGAAGGCAGACGTCGGCTTGCCCTCGCCGAAGCCCAGGCCGGCATCGATGCCGCAGACGCGGCAGTGAGTCGCAACCGGATCGGCCGTTGACACGTCCAGGGGATTCGACGCGGAGCGCCCGAATCCGGCTCAGAAAGGAGAAACGCCTACGACTTGTTGCGCGCGTCGACGACGAAGATCAGCGTCTCGTTCGGCTTGATCGTCGAGCCGGAGCCGCTGGCCCCGTAACCGAGCTCCGGCGGAATGACAAGCAGCCTGCGACCACCCTTCTTCATCCCCTGGAGGCCCTGCTCCCAGCCCTGGATGACCTGGCCCTGGCCGAGCGTCACCGGGAACGGCTGCCCCTTGTTCCAGCTCGCATCGAACTCCTCGCCGGTCGACCACGAGTCGCCCACGTAGTCGACGGTCAGCGTGTCGCTGGCCTGAGCGGCGGCGCCGCTGCCCTTGACGATGTCGACAACCATCAGCTGCTTCGGCGGCTTGCCCGACGGCTTCGGGATCTTCGGCTTCTTCTTGGTGTCCGTCCCGACCGCGTCCGCGAGCTTCTTCACCTCGGCCGTCGGCTTCGCGAACGTCGGCGGCTTCGCGGTCGTTTCGGTCGTGGTGGCGGTGGCCGTCGACGCCCCGGTGCCGCCGGAGCTGCTCGGGATGTCGGCGGTCTTCGCGCCGCCGCTGCCGCATGCCGCCAGACCGACGCATGTCGCGGCAAGCACAGGCCACCTGAGAGTGTTGCTGAGCCGAATCACGGCGCGCAGGCTACTCAGGTCGGTTAATTCAGACCGCTCCTCGTCCTACGATCGCGTGGACCTGATGACTACTCGCACCGCGACACCGTCGCGTTCCAAGGAACATCACGTCGCCGTGGGGCTTGGGTTCTGGAGCGCGTTCAAGAGCGGAGACCTCGACGCCTGCGTCGAACTGCTGCACGCGGAGGTCGAGTGGCATCCCTCGCCGCGCCTCGAGGACCTGGATGTCGTGCGCGGGCGCGAGGCGGTTCGAAACACGCTTCAGACCCTCCACGAGCGCTTTGCCGAGGATCTCGAGGTACAGCCTGAGGACGGCCGCCAGGTCGGTGACCACGTCCTGATGGTCACGCTGCTGCGCGGGCGCGGCGAGTTCACGAAGCAGCCGATCACCTCACGCGAGGCCTGGGTCGTTTCGATCCGCGACGACAAGCTGGCGCGCATCGTGGTCTACCCGAACGCGCCCGCTGCGCGACTTGGTTTCGAGGAGCTCTTGAAGGCGACGATGCACGCAAGAAATCCCCCGGAAATTCCGCCACCTCGGGTTACACTCGCGCCAGAGATGGAGAACTCCGCTGCCACGCCCGCCGAGGTCACCAACGTCAACGCCATGCCCGCGGGCGACGGCGCGACGGCGGTGCCGCCGCGTGGCTCCACCAGCCAGATCACGTTGGCGTTCACCTTCGAGGAAGCCGAGGCGCTGAACCGCTGGCTGCTCAAGCCGTCGCGCGACGGCGACCTCCCAGGCGACGACCCCGAGGTCAGGCCAGGGCTGATGAAGATCCGCACGGCGGTCGAGCACTCGCAGGCGATAGCGGCCGTAAGGCGCGAGCTCGAGCAGGCCGGTATCCCGACGCAGCACCTGTCCGACCAGCAGGTCGCACAGCTCGGTCGCCGCATCTCGCAGGCCGCACCGCTTCTCGGCGGCGCCCAGGGCTGACGCCGAACGGCGAACGGGGCATGTCCGCCCCACTGCCCCCGAGCGGAATCGACGGGCCCGAGATCGTCGATGCGCTCGAGCGCAACCAATGGGAGTTCATTCGCGGTTTCGCGGCGGTGCCCGGCGTCGAGGTCATCGACGACGAGCGCTCGCTACGTGTCGCCACCGGAGTACCGTCCCCCCTCTTCAACCCCGTCCTGCGCGCAACCGTCGCGCCCGACGAGGTTCCCGCGCTGGTCGACGAGGCACGCGAGTGGTACCGGGTGCGGCGGTTGCCGTGGTCGTGGTACGCGGGCCCTGCGAGCGGCCCGGGCGACGTCGCCCCAGAACTCGTGCGCCGCGGCTTCGCGAAGGTCACCGAGCCGCCCGGCATGGCGGCCGACCTGAGCCGCCTGGAGACGCTCGACCCCGGCATGCCGATCACCGTCGCGCGCGTCACGAATACGCGTCTCGTCGACGAATGGTTCAGCGTGTTCGCTCCGGCGTTCGAGCTCTCACGCGCGGCCGCGTCCGCGTTCCGCGGCCTGATACTCGAGGGTGGCCTGGCCGACGACGCCCCGATGCGCAATTACCTTGCCTACGTCGGCTCGGAGCCGGTCGCCACCGGGTCGCTCGTGCCCGCCGCAGGCGTCGGGGGTATCTACAACATCGCTACCCGCGCCAACCGCCGCGGGCGCGGCATCGGCCGCGCGATCACATGGTCGTTGATGCGCGAGGCCCGCGCGATGGGCTACAACGTGGCGATCCTCTGGTCGACCGCGGCCGGGCTTCCGGTCTACCGCCGGCTGGGCTTCCAGGAGCGCGTCAGGGTCCCGACCTATCTTGGACCGGGTGGTTAACGTCCGCCGCCGATGGAACGAAGGGGCGCCAACAACTGGCTCGTCGCCGTCCTTGCACTGGCGGTCGGGTTCCTCGCGGCGCTGTTGATCTTCGGCGGGAACGACGACAGCAACACGACAGCGGCGACGGTCGGCCCGACCACCACTACGGGGACCACAGCCCCGGCTGCCACCACCGCCACGACGTCGACCGCCGTGGGCGGCACGACGACGACCACGACGAGCACGTCCTCGGCACAGCCCGCTGCGCCGCAGGCTCCGCAGGCGACCGTCAGCAACTGCATCAACCTCTGGAACCAGGCGAACAACCGCGGCAACCAGACCTTTTTCGCGAACCTGATCGCTCATCAGCCGGTGCGCGTGCACGTCGGCGAGACCTCGGATGTGCCGCCGCGCTGCCTGATCACCGTGGTCGCGAACAACGGCGACGCGTACGTCTTCCCGGAGGGCGCGGGCACGACCTACCCGTATGCACAGGCGCCGGGAAGCACCGACGGCTCGACGCTCCCGGCCGCGCAGAAAACCTCGAACGCGCTCGAGCAGCGCGACGGCACGTTGGCCGGGCGCTGAACAAGGAGCCTGAGCCGCTCGCACGCTGCGAAGCCTGCGGCTTCGCCTGGTACGGACCGATCGCCGTCGACGGCCTGCGCGCTCTCGGGCGCTGCATCCGTTGTGGGGGCCACGTCATCTTCGCTGGGGACGCCCCGTTACCGGACCGGGAGGGGATCGACCCGAAGCTGGGGCCACATCAGGTGATGGGGTCGCCCCGAATCGACTTTTGACCTCAGCCTGACCGCAAACAGCGGCTTTTTCCCTGTATGGTCGGCACTCCGCGCGCAGCAGTCTGATTCATTCCGCACTGGAAGGGCGTCATTGATGACCCACACTGCATCTTTTGCGCTTCGCGAGGAGGCACCGGAGGCCGGCACGTTCGTGATCGCGGTCGACGGCGACGCCGACATGTCGACGGCGGTGAAGTTCAACGAGAGCTTCTTCAGCGCCGCGCGCTCGGGCATCCGGAGGGTGGTGGCCGACCTCACGAATGTCAGCTTCATCGACACGACCATGCTCAACGCGCTCGTCGTCGGGCATCGGCGGATGACACGCGATCACGGATGCTTCGCGGTCGTGTGCAGCGGAACGCGGATCACGCGGGTCCTCGAGATCACCGGGCTGGGCCAGATTCTCGACGTTTTCGGTTCGCGTGAGGACGCGCTCGCGCACGTCCGCCAGTCCGAAGGCTAGATTTCTCCACATGGAGTCGAAGCGGTCGGAGTTGCTCCGCGCGTCACCGCGGATGTTCGATAACGAGCTCCTCGACCGCTTTTCGCGGGTGCATCACTTCGTGCCGCTCGCGATCTTCCTGCCGGTGATCGCCGTCTTCCTCTACCTCGGCTTCGATCGGGTGGGGACGATCGACACGCTGCTGCTCGCCCTCGGCGGCTACCTGTTCTGGAGCCTGTCCGAGTACTGGATCCACCGCGTGATCTTTCATTGGGAGCCGCAGGGCGGCTGGGGCGCGAAGGTCCACTGGATGATCCACGGCGTCCATCACGACCACCCGAACGACCCGCTGCGGCTGGTCATGCCGCCGGCCGCGTCCGTCCCGCTGGCGCTGGTCTTCTACGCGCTGTTCTGGCTCGTCCTGGGCGCCGACCGGGCGTTCGCCTTCGGCGCCGGCTTCCTGGCCGGCTACCTGGCCTACGACATGGTCCACTACCACCTGCACCACCACATGCCGGCGACGCGGGCGGGCAGGTGGCTGCGCGAGCTGCACATGCGCCACCACTTCCAGGACGACACGCGCGGCTACGGGATCAGCGCGCCCTACTGGGACCGCGTGTTCGGGACCATGTCGTCGCGGCGCGGACGCTGACCGGGTTCGTCGCGGGCGTCCGCCGAGGGCGCTAGGGTCCGTTGCTCGTGCTGGAAGAAGACGCCTCAGACATCGACGAGGAGGTCGTCGACGGCCTGCCCGTGGTGGCCGAGCCCGGCGTGGTGGAGGACCGTCCCGCCGCCGCGGGGCTCGTGCCCGCCCGCCAGGCGGCCGCGCTGGCGGCCACCGGGTTCGTGGCCGGTGTGACCACGGTCGCCGTCGTGCGCGGCGCGCGCGCCCGGCGGGCGGCGCGCAGGAAGCGCAAGGGCGGCGCGCTGGGCGAGATCGTGTCGTCCAACTCAGTCCTCATCGACGTCCACCTGCTGCGGCGGGATTGACGGTCCTCGTCCGCGAGGTCGCCGTGCCGAGCTGGCCGTTCCGGCTGGGCGGCGGCTCGCGAGACGGCCTGCTGCGCCGGCGCGGCGACGGCCTCGTCCGGCTCGTGCA
>DATBDN010000188.1:0-3811 GCA_036269895.1 Thermoleophilaceae bacterium | reverse complement strand
CGGGGCTGCAGCAGCGATGACGGAGCGTCCGGGCCGGATCGCCCGCTGAATGCGCGGGCGACCGCCTCGGCCTTCTCCTCCCCGGAGACCAGGAACACCACGCGGGCGCCGGCGTTGAGCGTAGGGAGCGTGAGCGTTATGCGCGGCACCAGCGGCGCCATCCCCGGCTGCTCGACGCCGGCCACCGGCCGATCCTTGATCCCGAGCTCCGGGTTGTTCGGGAACAGCGACGCGCAGTGGGCGTCGGGGCCCAGCCCCAGCACGATCAGATCGAACTCCGGCACAGCGTCGCCGTAGACCGCCGCCAGCTCCTTCCCGTACTCGGCCGCGCCGTCGCCGGGCCCACGCTCGCCCTGCATCCGATGAATACCGAGCGGTTCGATCTTCGACAGCAGCGCCTCGTCGGCCATGCGGAAGTTCGAGTGCTCGTGGTCCGGCGGCACGCAGCGCTCGTCGCTGAACCAGATCTCGGCGCGCGACCAGTCGGCACCAAGCTCAGCCGCTCGGTTGTAAGCGGCCTTCGGAGTCGAGCCGCCCGTGATGACCAAGTGCCCGCCGCGTTCGGCTGCGTCGCATACGAGCCGTGCCGCGTCCTCGGTCAGCTGGTCACTGATACGCACCTCCGGCCGCATCCGCGCAACGTAACAAAGGGGACAGTCCCCTTTTGTTACAGCGAGACTGGGATTACGAGCTGGGTTGGCTCGTTGCGACCGCGCAGCTTCGTCTCGCCGTCGTTGCGCCAGCGGTGCCGCTCGCGACTTTCGGCTCGGTCGAGCGTCGGCGCCGATGCCAGCAGGCGATGCTCGGTGGACTTGGCGAGCTGTGTCAAGCGGGCTGCCTCGTTCACCGGGTCACCGATGACCGTGAACTCGAAGCGCTCGGCGGAGCCGACGTTCCCGGCGACCACGCGCCCGGCTGAAACTCCGATGGCCGCTGCGAGCTCGGGCAGCTCCGCGCGCAACCGCTCGTTCATCTCGCGCGCCGCCGACAATGCGCACCCCGCCGGGTCCTCCATGTCGTAGGGCGCGCCGAACACGCACAGCGCTCCGTCGCCCTCGAACTTGTTGACCCAGCCGCGATGCGCATGGGCAACGTCCACCACGATCCCGAAATAGCGGTTCAGCAGCGACATGACCTCATCGGGATCGCGCTGCGACGCCAGCGCCGTCGAGCCGATCAGGTCGACGAACAGCACCGCCGCCTCGCGCTGCTCGCCGCCCAGCTTGACCCCGCGCTCGAGTGCCGAGTTGGCGACGTGCTCACCGACGTGGCGGCCGAACAGGTCGCGCAGCTTCTCGCGCTCACGCAGGCCCGCGACCATGCTGTTGAAGCCCGCCTGCACGATCCCGAGCTCGCTGCCGTCGTTGATGCGCACGTCGGCCGTGAAATCGCCGCGCTCCACCCGAGCGAGCGCCCGGCGCATCGCTCGCAGCGACAGCGCGAATGAGCGCGCCACGAGCTTCATCGCGGCCAAGCCGAACGTGAGCGAGGCCAAGCCGAGGACCAGCGCGGTCATGGCGAGCTTGTCAGCCGGAACGCCACCCTCGGCCAACGCGACTGCACCGAGCGCCGCCAGCGCCACGAGCGGCGCGCCGGCGCTGACGGCGAACGCCAGCAGGACGCGCGCATCCACGCCGGGCTGCGCCGGCTCGCGCGGCACCGTGCCCGACAGCGCCCGCACCGTGATCGGGTGGAAGGCCTTCTCGGCGAGCAGGTACATCATCCCGCAGGTCGTGATGCCGCCGAGCAGGATCGCGATGCCGATCTGGATGCCGAGCGCGACCGAGAAGAACCCGTTCAGGATCCCGAAGGCGACCGCCGACCCGCTCCAGGCGTAGACGCTGATCATCGTCTGGGTGAACGGGAAGCGCAGCACGCGCCGGACCATCTCTGGGTCGGCCGGCTTGCCGGAGTCGAGCCAGCGCGCGATCGGCTCGGCGCACTTGTTGCTGAGTGAGCCGCAGATCGTGAACGTGACGACCAGGCAGATCGCGAACGCAACCGCGTTGACCAGCCGCACCTGGCCGAGGTCGTCGACGACCGGCAGCGGAGCGACGAACCAGAGGAACAGGAAGATGTCGATCGACCCGCAGATGTTCGCGATCGGGATCACGGCGGCGAAGCGCTTGAACGCGCGGCGCTCGATGCTGCCGTGAGCGCCGCCGATGTTCAGCCGGAACGCACGACGGATGAAGCGCGTGACGGACGCCCGCTCGCCGCGGCTAGGCCCGCGCAGTGGTGCCGTCGTGGCTGTGCCCATCTGGTGCGCCTCCCGGCCATACAACGGGTCCGGGCAACCGTTACTAACTACCTGACTACCCGATGGGCGAGACGTTGGTCACACAGTGCCGAGGTAGGCGCAGGCACAAGCCAGCGCCGGCACGTACGTCGGGTCGCGGAGCAGCGCCTGGCGGATACCCTCGCCGAGGATGCCCGACTCGCCGCGGGAGGCGCCCAGGACGACCCACGACGACTCACGGCCGTCGCGGGTCGTGCGCTTCGCCTGTAGCCCGCCAGGACCGCGGTCGAGCGACAACCTGCTTCCCGAAGCCGTCTCGATCTGGACGCCGGCAAGGCCTGGCACCGGCAGGTCCGACTTCGTGTAGAGCTTGATCTTCACGTCCTGGCGCTTGTGGTGCGCGCTCCCCATGAAGACGTCGCCCTGCTTGATCAGCTCGCTGGCATCCCAGCCCAGGCGGCACGACAGCCAGCCCAGCAGCAGCACGCCCGCCACGACCGAGTCGTCGCGCGCGGTCACGCTGATTCCGCTGATCTCGCGCAGGCTTGCGCGCCAGGCAGGCGGGTCGAACGTGGCCGCGATCCGCTCACGCCACGGCGTCGACCGCAGCCAGGCCAGGTCGACCACGTAGGCGTCCTGCGCCACGTCGGCGGCCCGCCGGATCGCCTCGGTCGCATTCATCTCCTGCGCCGAGTCGATCAGCACCACCGTCACCAGCCGGCGCAGCGCATCGATCGCCTCGCGGTGGCCGTGAGGAGCCCACACGACCGTCGTCAGGTCCGGCACGAGCAGCGGGTCGACGATCGTGTCCAGTGCCGACAAATGCTTCGGCCCGACGTCGATCTCAACCGACTCGGTGCCGACGTGGATGCCTCCGTCTGCGTCCTCGACGGCTATCTGCGCGTAGGCGTCCATGGTCGTGCGGTGCGGCTCGACCGCGACCAGGATCGTGCGCGACGGGTGGTAGCGGCCGACTCGCTCCAGGCGGTTCGCGATCTCCCCCTTGAACTGGCGATCGACCACGATGATCACGTTCAGGACGCGCGCAGGCACGTAGTTGCGCTCCTTCGTGTGCGACTCGACGAGCAGTTCGTGCAGCGCCGCGTCGACGGCGGCCGGCGTGGTGTCCTGGGCCGACCAGACGCCTTCGATCTGCGCGGCGGCGGCGGTCATCGCCTCAGATCGACCGCCACTTGTCGCCGTCCAGCAGGATCTTGTCCTGCTCCTCGGGCCCCGACGAGCCCGCCTTGTACTGGGGGATGGGCCCCTGGTCCTTGCTCCACGCCTCGAGGATCGGGTCGACGATCCGCCACGCCGCCTCAACCTCGTCGTTGCGCGCGAACAGCGTTGCGTCGCCGCGCATCGTGTCGAGGATCAGGCGCTCGTACGCCTCTGGCGACTGCGACATGAACGACGTGCCGTAGGCGAACTCCATGTTCACCGGCCGCACGCGCATGCGCGAGCCCGGGATCTTCGCCATCAGCGACATCGAGACCCCTTCGTTCGGCTGCACGGCCAGGATCAGCTGGTTCGGGTGCACGCCCACCGACCCCTGCTGCTCGAACGCCAGGT
>DATBDN010000187.1:0-2331 GCA_036269895.1 Thermoleophilaceae bacterium | reverse complement strand
TCCGGCGCGCCGGCGCATGAACGCGCAACACGCCGCGAGCACAGAACCGCGCTGGGAGCGTCAGTTGACCGCCCGGGCGGAGCGCCTTCTAGCCGACGCGCGCGAGCTGCTCGACATCGATCAACGGCTGGCCGCGGGCGATCACCAGCCCCCCCTCGCCGTCGCGGCCGACGCACTGCCGCAGATCGCCTCTGCGGCTCTGACGCGCCTCGAGCAGCTCGGCAAGCGTGAGCGGGCCAAAGCCTGCTCGATGGCCGATCTGTCGCTGCGGGCGCTCGAGCTTCGGGACGACCTGCACCGCCAGATGACCGCGCATCGCGGGCAGAGATTCGAGGAGATGCAGCGCGGTCTGGACCGGCTGCGGCGGCTGGGGAGCTCGGCACAGCTGCTCGACCGGGTTTGTCAAGAGCTGGTGCAGAGCTGCGGGTTCCCGCGCGCGATGCTCACTCGCGTCGACGGCGGATCGTGGCTCCCGTGGATGGCGCACTTCTCCGATGACCGCGAGCTCGAGCGGGCGTTCGTCGAGTGGATGAACGAGCAGCGGTTCCCAGCGGAGGCGTTGGGGCGAGAGCTGACTTCGCTACACCCCGTGCTCGTCCAGAACGCGCTTGCAGCGGCCGGGACGTTCAAGCCGATGATCGAGTTCTCCAAGACCGCGTGCTACGTCGCGGCGCCGATCGCTCCCGCCGGCCGGATGGTCGGCGTGCTGTACGCCGACCCCTCCCCGACAGGCCGTCCGGTGGACGAGCTGGATCGCGACATCCTCGGTGTGTTCGCCGAGGACTTCGGGCGGATCTACGAGCGCATCGTCTTGATCGAGCGTATGCGCACCCAGCGCAGCCAGGTCCGCGCGGCATTCGAGTTCGCGGAGAACACGATGGCCTCCCTCCAAGGCGCCGAGATCGAGCTCGCTCGCGTTTCAGAGGACCGTACGCCTTCCGCCGACGGCGAGACGCTGGAGACGCCGGCTGCCCCGGCGATGATCGACGAGCTGCTCACACCCCGGGAGGCCGAGGTGCTGACGATGATGGTTCGGGGCGCTTCGAACGCAATGATCGCCGAACGGCTGATCATCAAGGAGGGGACCGTGAAGTCCCACGTCAAGCACATCCTTCGAAAGCTGGATGCCGTCAATCGGGCGGAGGCGATCTCGCGGTACATGGGCCGGGCCCGCGGCGACTCCGGCGGGTGAGGACCCGTCCTATACCTCCCCGGTAGGCCAGTCCTCCAGGGTGCGCACGAACAGCGCACGCACCTCGGCGATTCGCTCGTCGAGCGTGTCGAGGGTCCAATCCGCCACCGAGATCGGCTCGTGAACGTGGACATCGACGGTGCCCGATCGCATCACCTTCGACCCGCGCCATAGCAGTTCGCCGGCGTTGCGGATCACGACCGCAACGATCGGGACGCCACCCTGCATCGCCATGTGGAAGGCCCCCTTCTTGAATCGGCCGACCGCCGGCGTGGCCGAGCGCGTGCCCTCCGGCGAGATCGCGATCGAGTAACCCTGGCGGAGCCGCTCGACGACCGGTTCCAGCGCGACCTTCGCCTGAGCCGTGTTTGCGCGGTCGACGAACGCCATGTTCGCGAGCCGCGCGAACTGGCCGAACCCTGGCTGGCTGGCGACCTCCTTCTTCGCGACGCCCGTTATGTCCTCGCGCAGCAGCTTCATCAGGGTGAAGCCATCGAGGATGCTCTGGTGGTTGAAGATGAAGACGGCGGGTCGCTGCGCGATCAGATTGAGCCCACCGGTCACGTTGAGTCGAATGCCCGCCAGGCCCAGCGTGACATCGGAGCCGACGGAGGTCGTGAAGTTGACGGCGTCGCGACGGCTGTGCGTGAGCAGGCCGACGCCCAAGCCGGCGCCGAACGCGGTTGCCATGCCGCCGTACGCCGCTGCGGTTCGCGCGACCGAGGCCAGACCCGGCCGTCCACGCGACCCGAAATGCCGCACGGGCCAGCCCTCGCGCTCGGCTAGCGCGGCCAACTGCGGCTTCGGGTTCACCGGTCGCGGATGTCCGACTGTTCTCAGGAAGTCGATGTCTTCGTCGCCGTTTCCGTAGGCGTAGCTCTGCTCGAGATCGACCCCTGCGAGATTCGCGAAGTCGCGTACGGCGTCGGCTTTGCCGGGGCCCCACAGGATCGGGCCCTCCACGCGCCCGGTGTAGATGTCGCCGACCGACTCGAGCCTCGTGCAGAGAATGTGCTCGATGCCGAGCTCGGCTGCGATCGGCTCTACCTGGAACGCCAGCGCCGAGGAGGCGATCGCGATGGTGTGCCCACGGCGTCGGTGCGCCCCGAGGATCTCAAGCATCTCGGGAAACAGCAGCC
>DATBDN010000186.1:0-9950 GCA_036269895.1 Thermoleophilaceae bacterium | reverse complement strand
CCGGCCGCTGGTTCGTCCGCGCGTGCGCCGACGCGCGCCACCGGCTGCGCGAGAAGAGCGAGCGCAACAACTGCAGGAGCGCGCGCATCACCGTCGTCCGACAGGGCGCGCCGCTGCCCGGGAACACGCAATCCGGCGGCGGGGGCTCATCGCCAACCGGCGGCAACCCCGGTACCCCGCCGGCCGGCGACATCCAGCCGACGTTTCCGGTGCGCGCCGCCTTCTACTACGCCTGGTTCTCCGGCACGTGGAGGCAGAAGGGCATCACCCCCTACACGCACTACCACCCGACGCTCGGCTATTACGACTCGTCATCCCCATCGGTCATCAAGCAGCACCTTCAGGCGTTCAGCTACGCGCACATCCAGGTCGGCATCTCGTCGTGGTGGGGCCAGGGCACTCCCACCGACGCCCGCGTCTCCGATCTGCTCTCGGCAACCCGCGCGGTCGGCAGCCCGGTGCGCTGGTCGCTCTATTACGAAGCCGAGGCTCAGGGCGACCCGACGGTCGACGCGATCGCATCGGACCTCGCCTACATCCGCAACCATTACGGCAACGACCCGGCGTTCTTCCGAATCAACGGCCGCTTCGTCGTCTTCGTCTATGCCGATGGCAACGACGCCTGCGGGATGGTCGACCGCTGGGCGCAGGCCAACGCGACCGTTCGCGCCTACATCGTGCTGAAGATCTTCCCGGGCTTCAAGACTTGCGCAAACCAGCCCGACGCCTGGCACCAGTACTCGCCCGCGAAGGCCGCCGACTCGCAGGCGGGCATCTCGTACGCGATCAGTCCCGGCTTCTACAAGGCGGACGATGCCACGCCGGTCCTCCCGCGCGACCTCGCGCGCTACCAGCAGAACGTTCACGACATGGTCGCCTCGAACGCGCCGCTCCAGCTCGTGACCACGTTCAACGAGTGGGGCGAGGGGACGGCCGTCGAATCGGCTGACGAGTGGGCATCGGCATCGGGCTACGGCGGCTACCTGGACGCGCTGCACAACAACGGCCCCTGATTGCCTTCACACACAGACGGGTAGGGCGGCCACATGCCCAAGCCGCCCCTCCCGCAAGCACTTGACGACTTTCTCGCGCAGCCGAACCCGTCGGTGATCGGGACGCTCGAGGACGACGGGGCGCCGCACACGGCGCCCACCTGGTACCTGTGGGAGGACGGACGCGTGCTGGTGAACATGGCCGATAGCCGCAAGCGGCTTGACCACCTGCGGCGCGACCCGCGCGTCTCGCTGACGGTCCTCGACAACGACGACTGGTATCGCCACGTGACGTTGACCGGCCGAGTCGTCTCGCTCGAGGACGACCCCGATCTCGATGGCATCGACAGCCTCTCGCGTCAATACACCGGCAATGCCTACCCGCGCCGCGACGAGCCGCGCGTGCAGGCCGTGATCGAGATCGACGGCTGGCACGCGTGGGACCACGGCCGACCGTGGCGGCCGAGCTAGTCGAGCGACGCGAGCGTGAACAGGCGCGGATCGCTGGTAACCACGCCGTCGACACCGAGCGCGGCCAGGCGCGTGATCGCGCGGTGGTCGTTGACCGTCCAGGCGTAGATCTCGGCGCCGCGATCCTTGACCGCCTGGATCAGGTGCGGGTCGATCAGCCCGTGCTGCGCCATCAGCGAGCTGAAGCGGCCGGCCGCGATCGCCTCGAGGACCGCCTCCCGCCAGTCGCCCCAGCGCCGGCACCAGCGCGAGGCGCGGCCACCCACGGAGATCCCGGTCATCACGCGCGCGTCGAGCTCGCGAACCCGATCCAGAAGCGACGGCACCTGCGAGGAGACGAGGACGCGGTCGTGCAACCCGAAGCGCTCGATCGAATCGACCACGGCGGCTTCGCAGCGAGGGGTCTTCAGGTCCAGGTTGAGCGCAACCTCGTCGAACTGGGGCGCGCTGAGGTGCAGCAGCGCATCGTCGAGCCGCGGGCAGCCGGGGCGGCGCAGGTCGAGGCGAGTATGCGCCAGGACCAGCTCCCCGCGTCCATTGCCGCGGACGTCGAACTCGATCATGTCGACGCCAATGGCCAGAGCCGCGTCGAACGACTCGAGGGTGTTCGCGCGAACGAGGGCGCTGGCGCCGCCGTGCCCGACTCGCTTCATCCCTACGACTATCGCTTGGCCTGATGAGAAGCGGGTGAAAGCCGCGCCGCCGGTGCCGCCTCCTCGAGCCGCTCCTGACCGGAGCCGGCTTCGACCGGGAGCCGGCCTTCGGCCTCGCGCAACAGCGGCTGCAGGACGTCGATCGGCAACGGGAAGACGATCGTCGAGCTCTGGTTGCCGCTCACCTCGATCAGCGTCTGGAGGTAGCGCAGCTGGATGGCGACCGGATTGCGGCTGATGACTTCGGCGGCGTCGGTCAGTCGCGCGGACGCCTGGAACTCACCCTCTGCGTTGATCACCTTCGCGCGCCGCTCGCGCTCGGCCTCGGCTTGGCGCGCGATTGCGTGCTGCATCCGGTCCGGGATCTCGACGTCCTTGATCTCGACCGACGTGACCTTGACGCCCCAGGGCTCGGTCTGGTCGTCGATGATCTGCTGAAGGTGCTCGTTGAGGTGCTCGCGCTCGGACAGCAGCTGATCGAGATCGACCTTGCCGAGCACCGACCGCAGCGTCGTCTGCGCGATCTGCGACGTGGCAGCCTGCACGTCCTCGATCTCCAGGACCGACCTGCCCGCATCGATGACGCGGTAGTAGGCGACCGCCGTGACCTTCGCGGGAACGTTGTCGCGCGTGATGACGTCCTGGGCGGGGATCCTGAGCGTAACCGTGCGCAGGCTGACCTTGACCATGCGGTCGACCCCCGGCATCAGGAGGATCAGGCCCGGCCCGCGCTCGTTCATGACGCGACCGAGCCGGAAGACGATGGCGCGCTCATACTCGCGCAGGACACGGATCGACATCGCACCGACCACGACCGCGGCGCCGAGGAGGCAGAGAAGCAGGATGACGATTGCTTCGATCACGCGACCAGCTCCCAGTCCTCGGCACGCCTGACCATGAGCGTGAGCCCGTTCACGCGCTCTACCACCACCCGATCACCCTCCTCCAGCGTTGACTGCTCGCGCCCTGCCCAGTCGTGCTGCGCGCGCCAGAGCGCTCCGTCGACGAACACGTTGCCGGCAGGCTCGTCCCATTGGCGCACCACGCCGATCCGGCCGCACAGCGCTTCCTTGCCGGACTGAATCCGGCCCCGGCGCGCGCTCGCAGCCTTACGCGTCGCGACCACAGTCCAGCCGACGGCGACGGCCCCGATCCCAGCCGCGACGGGGATCGCGAGGATCGCGCCACCCCCCAGCGCACCGATCAGGACGATCCCTCCCACGATCAGCCCAAGGCCACCAGCCACGCCGAAGACCCCGCCGGGTGCGTGAGCCTCGGCAACCATGAGGGCGGCGCCCACGAGCAACAGCACAAAGCCGAGCGCAGTCATGTCCTAGATCTCCCAGACCGATCATACGCCGCTGGGGTATTCCTCCAGCGTGGACTTCCGTGAAGACTTCGACGGCCCAGGGCTCGACACGCAGGTGTGGCTGCCGCATTACCTGCCGCAGTGGAGCTCCCGCGCGCAGAGCGCGGCGACGTACGCGCTGCAGGACTCCGAGCTTCGCCTGACGATCCCGCGCGAGCAGGGGCTTTGGTGCGCCGAAGACCACCAACCGCCGTTGCGGGTCTCCGGCATCCAGTCGGCTGTCTTCTCCGGGCCAGTCGGGACCACGGTCGGGCAGCAGCCGTTCCGGGAGGGTCTCGTCGTGCGCGAGTTCCAGCCGGCTCAGTGGGGGTGGACGCCGCACTACGGCCGCCTGGAGGTGCGGGCGCGGATGCATCTGAGCCCGCGCTCGATGGCGTCGGTGTGGATGGCCGGAGTGGAGGACGAGCCGCAGCGATGCGGCGAGATCTGCATCTTCGAGGTGTTCGGCGAGACGATCGCGGGCAGGGGTGCTGCCGTCGGCACGGGAATCAAGGCGTTCCGCGACCCCGCGCTCGCCGAGGAGTTCTCAGCGCCCAGCCGCGAGCTCGATGTGGCGGAGTTCCACGTCTACGCCGCCGACTGGCAGCCGGGCCGCGTTGACTTCTTCGTCGACGGCGAGCACGTGAAGAGCGTGGGCCAGGCGCCCGACTACCCGATGCAGATGATGATCGGAGTGTTCGACTTCCCGGCGAAGGCGGGGCCGCCGGATCACGTGCCGGAGTTCGTGCTCGACTTCGTCCGGCTCGATCAGTCGAAGACCGGCACGTTCTCCGTCAGCACCTCGTAGCCATGCTCGGTCACGAGGACGTTGTCTTCGATGCGGATGCCGCCGAACCCGAGCATCCGTTCGGCGCGGTCCCAGTCGATGGCCTCTCGATGGCGCTCGCGCAGATCGCGGTCGGCGAGGAGCGCGGGGACGAAGTAGATGCCGGGCTCGATCGTCACGGTGAAGCCCGGGAGCAGAGGCAGGTCGAAGCGCAGGCGCGGCAACCCCGCCGGCGGCTCGCGGCCGGGCAGCACCCCGCCGGCGTCGCGGATGCCGAGGCCCACCATGTGGCCGATGCTGTGCGGGAAGAAGACGCTCACCGCACCACTCTCGACGAGTCCGTCGGGCTGCCCGCGCAGCAGCCCGAATGCAGCCAGGCCCTCGGCGATCACGAATCCCGCCGCGCGGTGGACGTCCCTCCACTCCGTGCCGGTCACGCAGCGCTCGGTGGCGGCGCGATTCGCCCGCAGGACGATCGCATACAGCTCCGCTTGCTCGGGCGTGAAGCTGGCGGAGACGGGATACGTGCGCGTGATGTCGCTCGCGTAGCCGCGCACCTCGCCACCGGCATCGATGAGCACGAGCTCGCCGTTGGCGAACTGTCGCGCGCTCGGCGGGAAGTGGAGCACCGCCGAGTTCGGGCCGCCGCCGACGATCGTGTCGAAAGCGAGCCAGTCGGCGCCGTGCCGGAAGAACTCCGCCTCGAGTTCGATCTGCACTTCGCGCTCGCTCCGACCGGGCTCGAGCAGCGGCGCGACGGCCGCGAAGCCGGCGCTCGTTGCGCGCTCGGCGGCGCGCATCCTGTCCAGCTCGAGCTCGTCCTTCTGGCGGCGGATGTGGTTCAGCCCAGCGCGGGCGGACGCCTCGAGCGCGGCGTCCGAAACCAGCCCGGTAACCGCTACGCCGAGGCAGGCTGCGGGTCGACCCTTGCGCGCCTCGAGCCAGCCTTCGAGCTCAGCGACGGGAACGCCCTCGAGCTCCCCGGCAGGGGCACCCTCCCAGAGCCGCTCCTCGCGCGTAACGGGCACAACGAAGTCGACCCAGCCCTCGGCCGGGTCGAACGCGAGCACGCCGCCAGGGCGCTCGCGGTCGGTGAGATAGAGGTACTCGGAGTGTGCCCGGAACGGATAGGTGAGATCGGCGCGCCCCGGTATCGGGATCCGCGTCCCGGCGCCGATCAAGACGAGCTCGTCGCGCAGGTCCCACGCTTCGGCGACCGCCCGCCGCCGTCGCTCAAGTTGCTGCGGAAGCGTCTCTTCGAGCAGGAGCCCCACAGCGCCGAAGGTACACGCCGGCCTTACGGGCTGAAGGGCACAACGTCCTGCTGGCAAACGGTTCCAGGCTGGGGCGTGGTGACGTCCACCAGGTAGCGCGTGATCGCCTCGTCGGCGCACGACGAGAGGAACAGCGACGTGTGGCCCCACCCGTGCACAGTCAGCAGTGCGGAGCTGGGGAGCAGGTTCGCAACGGTAACCGCGTCTTGGTACGGCGTGGCCGGGTCGAACTGGTTTCCGACCACGAGGACCGGGTTGCTTGTCCGGTTGTTGAACGGGCCCATGTAGCGGTTGGCGTCGGTGTGGTCCCAGGCGGCGCAGATGCCCGATGCCCAGGTCCACGGGCGGCCGAAGTAGCCAGTGGCCGCGTCGGCGGCAATACCGGCGTTCCACCAATCCTCATATGAAGCCGGGTTGTTGCTGTCGGCGCACGCGATCGCGGCGAAGTTTTCTACGAAGTTGCGGTAATGCGGAAAGCCGCGCGGCGCCATATACACCCAGGGGCCGCGGAAGCGCTCGGCGCGCGCCCCGATTTGCTGGGCGCTCGCCTGCTGCTCGATGTCCGCGAGCATCGCTGCCAAGTCCGGCCACGACGACGAGTCGAACATCGCACCCTGCGTGAGGGAGATGAGGTCCGAGTAGCCCAGCGTGCCCGACGTGCCGTCGGGGAAGGTGACGGAGATGGGATGTGCGAACAGTTGCTGAGCGAGAGCCGCGTAGCGGACGGCGGCGCCGCCGGAAAAGGCGCAGCGGTCGCCGCCGGCGTCGCACAGGCGGAAGAACTCGTTGAGCGTCGCCTGCGTGCCGGCGTCGCTGTGCTCCCGCGTGGAGAACGGCAATGTCGCGGCCTCGCCGCCGCGGCCCGTCGACCATGCAATCGGATCCAGCACCCCGTCGACAACCACGGCGCGGACCTTGTCCGGGAACATGTTCGCGTACGTGACGCCGAGGTAGGAGCCGTAGGAAACGCCGGCGTAAGTCAGCTGCGTGTCGCCGAGGGCAGCGCGGAGGCCATCCATGTCGCGTGCGACGTCGGCGGTCGCCATGTGGTCGGCGATGCGGCCGCCGCGGCGGTCGCAGGCGCTCACCAGTCGCCCGTCGCTCGCGATCCACTGCGACAGCTCGTCACGCGTCAGTGGGAATGCAAACGGCGAGAAGGTCGACACCGCCTGGTTGATCGTGCCGAAGCACCGCAGCGGCGTGCTGCGCGCGACGCCGCGCGGGTCAAATCCGACCAAGTCGAAGCGCGCGCGTACCTCGGGCGTGTAGAGGATCGGCCCCGCCTGGACGACGTAATCGACCCCGGAGCCGCCGGGACCGCCGGGATTGAGCACCAGCGACCCGATCCGATGCGCCGGATCGGTCGCAGGCAGCTTGACTACGGCGAGCGAGATCTTCGTCCCGTTCTGCTGGCTGTAATCGAGGGGCACCTGCATCGTGCCGCACTGGAATGGGCCGCGGAAGCACTTGCTCCAGGCGATCTTCCCTTGCGCTGCCGCAGCGGTGCTGACACCGGCCGTCAAGAGCAGTAGGGCGGCGATCGCCGCTCCGAACAGGCTCCGCAACTTCAGGCGCAACATGACGTCCCCTCTTGGGTAGGTGGCGCGCGTCCAACAGGTCCGCAGACCCGATTCCCTCAGGTTTGCGCCACCGAGTCAAGGAAGCGTGGGCGAGGCCGCCAAATTTCCGCCAAACCTCACCTGCTTTGAGCTCACCGCGGCATAGAGGTAGCGTCAGCAGTGAGGCAGATGGACTTCAGCATCCTCGGAGCGTTCGTCGTGTCCCACGAGGGTCGACCGCTGCCGCTTACGGGCGCGAAGCCGAAGGGCGTCCTGGCCATCCTGTTGCTCAACGCCAACGAGATCGTGTCCAGCGATCGCCTCATAGAGGAGCTCTGGGATAGCCCGCCGGGGACGGCGAGGGCCGCGGTACAGGTCTATGTCGCCCAGCTGCGCAAGCTGTTCGATCCCGACCGCGCGCGTGGTGCGCAGGGGACGATGCTGCTGACACGTCCGCCGGGCTATGCGCTCCACGTCAGCGCGGACCAAGTCGATTCGCAGCGCTTCGAGCAGCTTCTACGCGAGGGGACTGAGACGCGGGCGGCGGGCGAGGCGGCGGTCGCGGCGAAGCTGCTACGCGAAGCACTGGCGATCTGGCGTGGACCTGCGCTGGTCGACTTCACCTACGAACCGTTCGCCCAGACCGAGATCGCGCGTCTGGAAGATCTGCGCATCACCGCGCTGGAGGAGCGAATCGACGCCGACCTCGCGCTCGGCGCCCACGCGGACCTGATCGCAGAGCTCGAATCGCTCGTTACCGCGCACCCACTGCGCGACCGGCTGCGGGTGCAACTCATGCTCACCCTCTACCGCACCGGCCGGCAGGCGGATGCTCTCGACGCGTACATGCAGGCGCACCGGACGCTCGACGAGCAGCTCGGGATCGCGCCCGGACCGGCGCTCCAGCGCTTGCAGGAGCAGATCCTGCGCCAGGACCCGGCACTCGAAAGCCGCCGCGAACCAGCGACCACAGTGGCCGCGTATCGCCCCGCCGCGAGTGCGGCGCGGAAGATGGTGACGATCCTGGTCGCGGGCCTTTCGACGGACGCCGGCGTCGATCCCGAGTCCCTTGACCGCCTCGACGCGCACCACCACGCGGTTGCGTCGGCAGCGATTCAGCGTCACGGCGGGACGGTCGAGAGCGTGCTCGGTGATCGGGTGGTGGGCGTGTTCGGAGTCCCGCGCGTGCACGAGGACGATGCGCTGCGCGCAGCGCGTGCCGCAGTCGAGCTCGCTGCGGGTCCGGGTGAGCCGGCGGCGCGCATCGGCATCGCGAGCGGGGAGGTGGTGACGAGCGAATCGGAAGCCGGGGCCCGGTCAGTCGCCGGGCAGCCTCTCAAGGTTGCTGCCGACCTCGAGGATGCGGCTGCTGCAGACCAGATCCTTATCGACGACCGTGCGCGAAACCTGCTGGGCCCGACAGTCAGCACGGGTCGGCTCGGCGCACGGGTCGGCGCGTGGCGCCTGCTTGAACTCGCGCCTGCGCCGACGCCTTTCTCGGGACTCCCGCGGGCGCCGATCATCGGCCGTGATCGCGAGCTGGCCAGGCTTCGCGCAGGTCTGGTGCGCGCAGCGCGCGAGCGCGAAGTCCAGCTGATCACACTGATCGGCGCGGCGGGCATCGGGAAGACGAGGCTCGCGGAAGAGTTCGTGTCGCGGCTTCGTGACCAGGCGACCGTCGTCGCCGGCCGTTGCGTCGCATACGGACAGGGCATCACGTTCTGGCCGCTGCGTGAGATCGTGCGACGCCTGACGGCCCAGCGCCCGCTCAGCCGGCTCCTCGCGGACGAGGCCGATGCCGATCTCATCGAGAAGCTCGTGGCCGAGGCGATCGGCCGCGCCGAGTCCACGAGCAGCCTGGAGGAGATCTTCTGGGCGTTCCGCAGGCTGCTCGAGGCAGTCGCACGTGAGCGTCCGCTTGTGGTCCTGATCGAGGACATCCACTGGGCCGAGCCAGCCCTGCTCGACTTCGCCGACTATCTGACTGAACGAGGACGACACCCGATCTTGCTGCTGTGCACGGCGCGTCCCGAGTTGGTCGAGACGCGTCCCGGTTGGGGAGAGGAGAAGCGCAAGCTCACCCCACTCGTGGTCGGGCCGCTGCCGCACGAGGAGAGCTCGCGGCTGATCGACAACATCGCCGGGGGAATATCGGAGCGCACCCGGGCGCGCGTGCTCGAAACGGCGGAGGGCAATCCGCTGTTCCTGGAGCAGATGCTCGCGATGCTGGCCGAAGGAAGCGCCGGCGAGGGCGACGTGCTGCTTCCGCCCACGATCCAGGCGGTGCTGGCCGCCCGTCTCGACCGCCTCGGCCCAGGCGAGCGCACGGCGCTCGACACGGCTGCGGTAGCGGGGAAGGAGTTCGCCGAACAGGCGGTCGTCGAGCTCCTGTCCGAGGACGCGCGCCGGTTCGCTCCGCGGCATCTCCGGACGTTGGTGGACAAGGACTTCCTGGCCCCGGTCGACGCGCCGCTTGGCGCGGGCGTGACATTCCGCTTTCGCCATGTCCTGATCCAGCAGGCCGCGTACCGAATGATTCCCAAGAGCCGACGCGCCACGCTTCACGAACAGGTCGCCGCCTGGCTCGAGGAAGCGATCGGAGGCGGGACGGCCGAGCACGCCGAGCGCGGCGGATACCACCTGGAACAGGCTTACCGGTATCGAGAAGAGCTCGGTCCGCTCACCGACGCCGATCATGCCCTGGCCACCCGCGCCGCAAGCCTCCTGGCGATCGCCGGCCGACAGGCGTTCGGGCGCGGCGACATGCCGGCGGCTGCCAACCTGCTGACGCGCGCGACCTCGCTGCTCGACCCTGAAGATCGGGCCACGCTCTAATTGCTGCCCGACTTGGGCTACGCCTGTCCAC
>DATBDN010000185.1:0-17173 GCA_036269895.1 Thermoleophilaceae bacterium | reverse complement strand
ACTACGCAGACGCCGTATAGGCAAGCCGCAGGTGCTCGTGGACGAGCCGCACGGCCATTGCGCCCTCCCCCACCGCCGCGGCCACCCGGCGCACCGATCCACTGCGGACGTCGCCCGCTGCGAAGACGCCTGGGCGGCTCGTCTGCAGCGGCAGATCGGATCCAGCCGCGGCACCGGTCAGCACGTAGCCACCCTCGTCAAGGGCGAGCTCGTCGCCCAGCCAGCCATTGCAGGGATCGGCGCCCGTGAAGACGAACAGCGCGCGGGCCTCGACAGTCGTGCGCTCGCCGCGATCGGTGTCCTCCACGACCAGGCCTTCGAGCTCCTCGTGTCCGAGCAGCTCGCGCACCTCGGAGTGGGGCATCACCTCGACGTTCGGGCTGCGCTCGATGCGGTCGGCCAGGTAGCGCGACATGTGCTCGGTCAGCTCGTTCTCCCTGAGGATCAGGCGCACCCGCGGCGCATGTTTGGACAGGAATACCGTGGCCTGGCCGGCCGAGTTGCCGCCGCCGACCACCGCGACGGGGTCGCCGCGGCACAGCCGAGCCTCAATCGGGGTTGCAGCGTAGTAGACGTTGGTGCGCTCGAATTCCTCGAGCCGCGGGACGTCGAGCTTGCGATAGCGGACGCCGGTCGCGATCACGACTGCCCTGCCCTCGAACTCCTCGTCGCCGTCGACCATGACGACGTGATGGTCGCCGCGCTGCTCGAGGCGGAGGGCCTCGGACGGGACGCTCAGGGACGCCCCGAACTTCCTGGCCTGGATCAGCGCGCGATCCGCGAGGTCGGCGCCGGCCACACCCTCGGGGAAGCCGAGGTAGTTCTCGATCCGCGGCGACGTCCCGGCCTGGCCACCGGTCGCGACGGCGTCGAGCACGATCGTGTCGAGGCCATCCGACGCCCCGTAAACGGCGGTCGCGAGGCCGGCCGGCCCCGCACCGACGACCACGAGGTCGCACACCCTCCCGCGCGGCGCGCTGGTCCGAAGCCCGATCAGGCGGCCAAGGTCGGCGTTCGACGGATTGCGCAAGACGTGCGTGCCAGCCCAGATCACGATCGGCGTGTCCTCCGGCGCGACGTCGAGCTCGCGCAGCAGCGCCTCTGCCGACGCGTCGTCCTCCAGGTCGGTCCAGACGTGCGGAATGCGGTTGCGCGCAGCGAAGTCGCGCAGCCGCCTGGTGTCGGGCGAGTAGCGCGACCCGATGATGCGCAGACCGGCGCCGAGTTTGGTGAGCATCGAGCGGCGCAGCATGCAGACCCGCAGCAGGAGGTCGCCGAAGCGCGGGTCCTCGACGGCGAGGTCGCGCACCGTCTCCGCGGGCAGCGCGAGCACCTCGCCCGGCTCGGTGACGACGGCGGTCGTGAGGGACGCCTGTCCGGTCAGCAGGTTGAGCTCGCCGAGGATGCGGCCCGGTCCGTGAACACCGATTACGCGCTCGCCAGGGCCGCCATGGCCCTCGACGATCGCGAGCTGCCCCGAGAGGATCACAAAGAGCTCCGCGCTCTCGTCTCCTTCGCGAAACAGGACGTCGCCGGCCTTGACCGGCCGTCGCTCGCCATGCTCCAGCAGCGCCCCGATCTGCTCGTCGGTGAGGCGCGGGAACGCCCCGAGCAGATCGGGGGTCTCCGGGCTCTGAGCAAGTTCAGTCGCGCTCACGGATACCCCTCGGAATGGGCACCCCCGTCTCGATAGGCCGCTTGACGCCCCGCGCCAGTGCCGAATGACCGCAGCCTTCCGGCAGAGCTGCGCGAGAGGGCTTGATACGGCCCCCCGGCGGGCTACCTCCCAAGCCAGGACACCCTGAACTGAGGAGGAGCGACCATGGCGAAGGCCGTCGGAATCGACCTGGGCACGACCAACTCGGTCGTCGCCGCCACGATGGAGGGCGGCCAGGTGGAGGTCATCCCGAACGCGGAGGGACAGCGCACGACGCCGTCGGTCGTCGCCTTCACCGAGGACGGCCAGCGGCTGGTCGGCCAGGTCGCCAAGCGCCAGGCGATCCTGAACCCCGAGGCCACGATCTACTCGGCCAAGCGCTTCATCGGCCGCAAGTGGGGCGAGGTCGACGAGGAGGCGAAGATCGTCTCCTACAAGGTCGTCAACGGCCCGAATGACGCCGTCCGCTTCGAGGTGCGGGGCAAGCAGTACGCGCCGGAAGAGATCTCCGCGCAGGTGCTGCGCAAGCTGGCCGACGACGCCGGCAAGTTCCTCGGCGAGCGCGTGACCGAGGCGGTCATCACGGTCCCCGCGTACTTCAACGACGCGCAGCGGCAGGCCACCAAGGACGCCGGCAAGATCGCCGGTCTCGAGGTCCTGCGGATCATCAACGAGCCGACGGCCGCCGCGCTCGCATACGGGCTCGACAAGAAGAGACAGGAGACGGTGCTGGTCTTCGACCTCGGCGGCGGCACATTCGACGTTTCGCTGCTGGACGTCGGCGACGGCGTAGTCGAAGTGCGCTCGACAAGTGGCGACGGCCACCTTGGCGGCGACGACTTCGACAAGCGGATCGTCGACTTCCTGGCCGACGAGTTCAAGAACGACACAGGCATCGACCTCCGCAACGATCCGCAGGCGCTCCAGCGCCTCTACGAGGCCGCCGAGCGCGCGAAGATCGAGCTGTCATCGACGACGACAACGCAGGTCAACCTGCCGTTCGTCACGGCCGACGCGTCGGGCCCGAAGCATTTGAACACCTCGCTCACGCGAGCGAAGTTCGAACAGCTCGCCAAGGATCTGATCGAGCGCTGCCGCGGGCCGGTCGAGCAGGCGCTGACGGACGCCAAGGTGACCGCCGACGACATCGACGAGGTCATCCTGGTCGGGGGCTCCACCCGCATGCCGGCGGTTCAGGACCTCGTGCGCCGGATGACAGGCGGCAAGGACCCGAACATGACGGTCAACCCCGACGAGGTCGTCGCCGTCGGCGCCGCGCTGCAGGCGGGCGTGCTGAAGGGCGAGGTCGAGGACGTCGTCCTGCTCGACGTCACACCGCTGTCGCTCGGGTTGGAGACGATGGGCGGTCTGATGACGAAGGTCATCGAGCGCAACACCACGATTCCCGCGCGCCGGACGGAGGTGTTCTCGACGGCGGAGGACAACCAGACGGCGGTCGACATCGTCGTCCTCCAGGGCGAGCGCGAGCTGGCATCGGACAACCGCCAGCTTGCGCGCTTCCGGCTCGAGGGCATCAGGCCGGCGCAGCGGGGAGTGCCACAGATCGAGGTCACCTTCGACATCGACGCCAACGGGATCCTGCACGTGTCCGCGCGCGACAAGGACACCGGGGCCGAGCAGGAGGTGGCGATCACCGAGACCACGAACCTCGACCCGGGCGAGATCGAGCGGATGGTGCAGGACGCCCAGGAGCACGCGAGCGAGGACAAGCGCCGGCGCGAGGAAATCGACGCCCGCAACGAGCTCGACACGCTCGCATATCGCGCCGAGCAGCTCATGCACGATCTACAGGAGAGCCTCCCGGTGCACGAGAAGGCACGTGCCGAGCAGCTCGTCCAGCAGGCCCGTACGGCGATCGAGGAGCAGGCGGGCCTCGACACCGTGCGCCCGCTGATCGCCGACCTGCAGCAGGTCGTGCACAGCCTGCCCGCCGCTGCCTCGGCGGCAGCCGGCGCCGGTAGCGGCGCGGGCGCGGGCTCCAGCCCGGGCGGCGACGGCGCGTCCGGCAACGGAGCCGGCGACGACGAAGAGGTCGTGGACGCCGAGTTCACCCGTGAGTGAGGACGGCGGACAGCAAGCGGTGGAGGAGCAGCAACGCGATCTGGCTGCAGAGCTCGCGACCATGGAGGACCGCTGGAAGCGGGCCCTCGCCGACCTCGACAACTACCGCAAGCGGTCGGCACGCGAGCTCGAGCGGCGCTCGGGCGAGAACGCGGAGGCGATCGTGCGGGACTGGCTCGACGTGGTCGACAGCGTCGAGCGCGCCCTGCTCGTGGCCGAGCCGGACAGCACGCTGGCCGTGGGCCTGCTCGCGGTGCGCGACCAAATCGAGGCCGTCCTGGCCCGCCAGGGCGTGACGCGCCTCGGAGCGAAGGGCGAGCGCTTTGACCCCGAGCGCCACGAGGCGGTCGGGGTTGTCGAGACCGACGAGGTCCCCGACGGGACGATCGCCGAGGTGGCGCGCTCGGGCTTCGCACTGGGCGACCGGGTGCTGCGCCCGGCGCAGGTCATCGTCGCGCAGCGGAAGGAGCGTGAGGACTGATTGCCCGTCGCCTTCCGCGACTACTACGAGGTGCTCGGCGTCGATCGCGGCGCAAGCCAGGACGAGATCAAGAGCGCGTACCGCAAGCTCGCGCGCAAGTACCACCCCGACGTCAACAAGGAACCCGACGCCGAGGATCGCTTCAAGGAGGTCTCCGAGGCCTACGAGGTGCTGCGCGATCCCGAGAAGCGGGAACGGTACGACCGCCTGGGCGCGAACTGGAAGGCCGGCCAGGACGTATCGGGCGCCGAGGGCTTCGACTTCAACGGCGGCGGAGGCTTCCGCGACGTGCGCGTGGACTTCGGCGACGGCGCCGACTTCAGCGACTTCTTCGAAGGGCTGTTCGGGTCGCGGATGCGCGGCGGTCGTGGCGGCGACTTCGGCGGCTTCGGCGCCGGCGGCGGTGGCTTCTCCACGCGCGGCGGCGACCAAGAAGCGACCCTCGAGCTGACGCTCGAGGAAGCCGCAAGGGGCGGCCGGCGCAAGATCTCGCTGGGCGACGGCCGCGACTACGAGGTGAACATCCCGCCGGGTGCGCGCAATGGCCAGCGTATTCGCCTGGCCGGCGAAGGCGGCCGCGGCGCGGGCGGCGGGCCTCCAGGGGACCTGTTCCTGCGCGTGCGGCTGAAGCCCGACAAGCGCTTCCGAGTCGAGGGCAGCGACCTCTACACGGACCTCCCTGTCGCGCCCTGGGAGGCCGCGCTCGGCGCGACCGTCGAGGTTCCGACGCTCGACGGCATCTCGCGCGTGAAGGTGCCCCCCGGCTCGTCCTGCGGGCGCAAGCTCAGGCTGCGCGGGCAGGGCCTGCCCGGCGGCGACCTCTACGCCACGGTCTCGATCAAGGTCCCGAAGAAGCTCAGCCGCGACGAGCGCAAGCTCTTCGAGGAGCTCGGCGAGAAGTCGAACTTCAACCCGCGGGAGGAGCGCTGATGCCCGGGACCGCCGTCAGGGTCGTGGCGATCGAGGTGCTTGCGCACGACGCCGACCTCCACCCGGACCTGGTGCGGCGCCTGATCCGGCTGGGTGCGATCGAGCCGGATGCGCCCGATGGCGCCGCGCGGCTCGCGCTGATTGTTCGGCTGCGCCGCGACCTCGGACTCAACTACGCCGGGGCGATCCTCGCCTCTGAGCTGCTGGCACGAATAGACGACCTGGAGCGGAGGCTCTCATGGATCTGAACCGCCTGACGCAGAAGTCCCAGGAAGCGCTGCACGACGCGCAGACGAAGGCGTTGCGCTACGGGCACACCGAGATCGACGTCGAGCACCTCCTGCTCGCGCTGCTCGAGCAGTCCGACGGGCTGGTGCCGCGGCTGTTCGACCGCATGGCGGTCAGCACATCCGCTCTGCATACCGCGCTCGAGGACCACCTCGAGGGGCGGCCGAGCGTCAGCGGCTCGGGCGCGACCGGCGAGGCGCGGATGAGCCGCAACCTCGCCCTCCTGCTCGACGACGCCGAGAGCGAGGCGCAGCGGCTGAAGGACGAGTACATCTCGGTCGAGCACCTGGTGCTCGCGACGATCGACCAGGGGTCGAAGACTGCCGCCGGCCGCCTGCTCAAGGAGCATCACGTCACCCGTGAGGGCTTCCTGCAGATGCTCACCGACGTGCGCGGCAGCCAGCGCGTGACGAGCGCGATGCCGGAGGCCGCCTACGAGGCGCTCGAGAAGTACGGCCGCGACCTGGTCACCGAGGCGCGCAGCGGGCGCCTCGACCCGGTGATCGGACGCGACAACGAGATCCGGCGCGTGATCCAGATCCTGTCGCGGAAGACGAAGAACAACCCCGTGCTGGTGGGCGATCCGGGCGTCGGCAAGACGGCCATCGTCGAGGGCCTGGCCCAGCGGATCGTGCGCGGCGACGTGCCGGAGGGCCTGCGCGACAGGACGGTGTTCGCACTCGATATGGGCTCGCTCGTCGCGGGCGCCAAGTACCGCGGCGAGTTCGAGGAGCGGCTGAAGGCGGTCCTCCAGGAGGTCAAGGCATCCGAGGGCGGCATCCTGCTGTTCATCGACGAGCTGCACACCGTCGTCGGCGCCGGCGGCGGCGCCGAGGGCGCGATGGACGCCGGCAACATGCTCAAGCCGATGCTCGCGCGCGGCGAGCTGCACTGCATCGGCGCGACAACGCTCAACGAGTACCGCCGCTACGTGGAGAAGGACGCTGCGCTCGAGCGGCGCTTCCAGCCCGTTGTCGTGGACGAGCCGTCGGTCGAGGACACGATCTCGATCCTGCGCGGCCTGCGTGAGCGCTTCGAGGTCCACCACGGTGTTCGCATCCAGGACGCCGCGCTGGTGGCGGCGGCGATGCTGTCGCAGCGCTACATCAGCGACCGCTTCCTGCCCGATAAGGCCATCGACCTGGTCGACGAGGCATGCGCGGTCATCCGCACCGAGATCGATTCGATGCCGCAGGAGCTGGACGCGATCACGCGCCGCGTGATGCAGCTGGAGATCGAGGAGGCCGCGCTCAAGAAGGAGAAGGACGAGGCCTCGAAGCAGCGACTCGAGGCTTTGCGCAAGGAGCTCAGCGAGCTGAGCGCGCAGGCCGATTCGATGACCGCGCAGTGGGAGGCCGAGCGGAACGCGATCCGCAAGCTCCAGGCGCTGCGCGAGGAGATCGAGCTGGTCCGGCGGGAGATCGACGAAGCGGAGCGCACGTACGACCTGAACCGAGCCGCGGAGCTGCGCCACTCGCGCCTGCCCGAGCTTGAACGCCGCCTGCACGCGGAAGAGGAGCGCCTCGAGGAGAAACAGGGCGGCACGCGCCTGCTGCGCGAGGAGGTGACCGAGGACGAGATCGCCGAGGTCGTCGCGCGCTGGACGGGCATTCCGCTCGCGCGCCTCATGGAGGGCGAGCGCGAGAAGCTCCTGCGCCTCGACGACGTGCTCCACGAGCGCGTCATCGGCCAGGACGAGGCGGTCAGGCTCGTGGCCGACGCCGTCATCCGCGCCCGCTCGGGGATCAAGGATCCGCGACGGCCGATCGGATCGTTCATCTTCCTCGGCCCCACCGGCGTCGGGAAGACCGAGCTGTCACGCGCGCTCGCCGAGGCGTTGTTCGACGCCGAGGACAACATCGTCCGGCTCGACATGTCCGAGTACCAGGAGCGCCACACGGTCAGCCGGCTGATGGGAGCTCCACCCGGATACGTCGGCTACGAGGAGGGCGGGCAGCTGACCGAGGCAGTGCGGCGCAAGCCCTACTCGGTGGTGCTATTCGACGAGATCGAGAAGGCACACCCGGACGTGTTCAACGCCTTGCTCCAGATCCTCGACGACGGACGCCTGACCGACGCCCAGGGGCGGACGGTCGACTTCCGCAACACGGTGATCATCATGACCTCGAACATCGGGTCGCTGCACCTGCTCGAGGGCGCGAGCAGCGACGGCGAGATCGAACCCGGCGCGCGCGACCGCGTCATGGCGGAGCTGCGCGGCCACTTCCGGCCCGAGTTCCTGAACCGCGTCGACGAGATCGTGCTGTTCAAGCCGCTGACGCTCCGAGAGATCGAGCAGATCGTCGACCTGCAGATCGAGGACGTTCGCCGCCGGCTGGCCGACCGCCGCCTGGAGGTCGAGCTGACCGAGGCTGGGCGCGAGCTGATCGCACGCCAGGGCTACGACCCCGTCTACGGCGCGCGCCCGCTACGGCGCTTCATCCAGCGCGACGTCGAGACCCGGATCGGCCGCGCGCTGCTGGCGGGCCAGATCCCCGACGGGTCGACGATCGTGGTCGACGCCGAGAACGACGAGCTGGTCGTGACGTGGCGGCCACCGGGTCAGGATCAGGCGGCCGACCGCGAGCCCGTGGAGGCCGGCGTCTGAAGCGTCAGGACCGAGTGACGACGCACCGAGCCGCCTGAGCATCACGCCCGTGGCGCGTGCCGCCGTGTCACGCGCGTCGAGCGCCTCGATTGAACCGGTGCGTCACTCTTGTGGTGTCGGTGTTCGTCGCCGTCCAGCGTGCCGATTGGCCGCGGATGGGTTGATGGCAAGGCCGACCGTCCTATCGACAACGGCATGTCTGTCTTCCCAGGCTGGGACCTGCCGGGCACCCCGAACGACGAGCCGGACGAGGAGATCGCGCTGTTCGCCCGCATCGAGGGCTTGATCGGCGAGGAGGCCGCGCTGCTGGCGATTCCTGCCCGCGAGCGGACCGAGGAAGAAGCCGGCCGCCTCCGGCACATCACGGACGAGCTCGACCGCATCTGGGACCGCCTGCGCCGCCGCGCCGAGTCGCAGCGCGAGGGCGGCACCGGCTAGCCGGCATGAGCGTCGTCCCCTGCCCACACGTCACGATGATCCAGCCGGTTACGCCGCGCACCCCTCAGGGATGCGAGGAGTGCCTGAAGATCGGCTCGCCGTGGGTCCACCTGCGCCTCTGCTTGACGTGCGGGCACGTCGGATGTTGCGACTCCTCACCCAACCGGCATGCCCGCGCACACGCGTTTGCCATCGGCCACCCGATCGTCCAGTCCTTCCAGCCCGGCGAGGACTGGCGCTGGTGCTATCTCGACGAGGTCTATCTCTAGGCCGGCTTTAAGGCTCTTCTCAAAGATGCCGGCCTACAGTGGCTGGCTTTGGCTTGACGCGGGTGATCTTCAAGCGGCCCGGCGTCCTGGCGTCACCGGTCGTGGTCGCGTTCGCGTCAAGGTAGTCCTGACGCCCCGTCGCGTCGAGGCTGCCCTGACGCCAGCGCCGCCTCCACGTCGTTGCGGCGAACGAGGCCGAGCAGCTCGCCCTCGGGAGTCGTGACCGGCAGACACGTGAGCTCGTTCTTGCGCATCCGCTCCGCGAGCGGCTCGAGTTCAGTGTCCGGACGGATCGTCGAGGGCCCCGGTTCCATGACGGCTTCGGCCGTCAGGTCTCCGTCGCCTTCGAGTGCCGCGCGTCGCAGGCGGCCGAGCACGACCCGGCTATTGGAGACGACGAACGCGAAGCGATAGCGCGAGGCCTCGACGCGCTCGCGCACCTCGGTCACCCGCTCGCCGAGCGCACAGGTGACGACGTCATCGACGACCAGGCCGAGAGCGCGCGGCGTGTCAGCCTCCTCCCCCTCGGTCGGCAGGCCATGCGCAAGCCAGTCGGCCTTGCCCGGCATGTAGTCGTAGACCTCGGAGAACCCGAGCGCTTCGAGCCGGCACGCGGCTCGCGGACTGAGGTCTCAGATGGCATCCCAGCAGTAGACGACGATCGCCTTGCGCCTGTCCAGGTCCGCCGTCGTCTCGGCGTCGAGCTTCTTGAGCGGGATGCTGACCGCGCCGGGCAGGTGTTCCTCGCGGTGCTCGGCCTCCGGCAGGACGTCGACGAGCTGAGCGCCGGCGTCGAGCAGGCGGCGCACTTCCGGATAGAGGATCGAGTTCGCCATCAGCGCTCATCCTCGCCGATCACGTCCCCGAAATCTCGCGCCCGAGCAGGACCTCCGTTACGGGGACCGCTTCAGATGGCTTCTGCCAAGCCAGGGCGACGGCCCTAGTTGGCGCCGACGACCTTGAAGCTCGTGTTGACGAAGATGTGGTGTGGCCAGTTGACGCCGATGTTGTGGACCTCGTACTCGCCGTTGCTCAGCTTGACAACGCGGTCGACGACGCCGCCGGGATAGGCGGCCAGTGCCGCTTTGGTCGCCTTGTTCGCTGTCGTTCCGCTGACGATCGTCCCTGATCCCTGGCTGTAGTTCGCCGGGATCTGGCCGTCCTGCTTTGACGTGCTCGGCGCTCCGCGCGTGAAGGGGACCACCTTTGAGGGCGAGAAAGTCGCGGATCCGCCGCTGGCCGCTTGCATGACGACCTGTGTTGCCGTGATGGTGGTTCCGTTCGTCGTCCCGAGTACGAGGACAGGCTCGCCCTTTCTAATGGCATTCGCCGAGGTCGAGCTCGTCCGCTTCCGGTATGTCGTGGAGGACGTCTTCTTGACGGTCACCTTCTGACCCGCTGATGTCGACACTGTGAAGCTCGAGGTCGACACGCTGCTGACCGTGCCGGCTACGCCTCCGGCGGCCGGCCCAGACCGCGCGTTGGATCCCGCCCGCGCCGTGAATCCCGCCTTCGCCGTTTGTCCGCTGCTGTCACCGGCTGAGCCGTTGCTGGAGTTTGCGCCGACGATCCCATATGCGCCGGCTCCGATCACAACGACCGCGGCGCCGATGGCGAGGGGCTTGCTCAGTTTCCGTATTAGCATCTGCGTTCTCCTTCGGGTCGTTCTTCCACAGCCGAGGATGCTGCGCGGCCGTAAGGCTCCGCTTTGGGCACGCTGTGAAGATGCTGAGTCTCAGTCAATCCGCCGGGGCTGGTCCAGGTCACCGGCGAGCAGCCAGCGGCGGAGGAAGCCGTGCATGATCGGCACGCGCATCGCGGTTGCACGGCCCGCGCCGCCCGGGTCGAGTCCGCCCGGCTCGGAAACTCGATCCAGAAGCGGGCAGTCTCCATGAACCTTCTTGGTTGGCGGTTGCCCGCGCTAGCGGTTCGAGCCCGTCGTCTGCGACGAGTCGGAGCTCGAGATCTCGCCCGCCGGGAGCGCGACATGCGCCGCGGCCCGCGCGGCCCCGACGGGCTTGACCGGGATCGGCTTGACAACTCCGTACGCAGGACCTGCCGCTATCAATGCCGCTGCCGCGACCGCTGCCGGGAGGCGGCGCAGAAAGCGCCGGTTCGGCCGGCTCTGGTGTCTCGCTCTCGACTGGCCCGCTTTCATCGTGTCCCCTTCGTTTGCGCATGGACATGCGACGCAGTCGGGACTGGGTGTTGGTCGGATGCCGCTGCCCCACCGGTAACGGCTCCGGTCGTCGCGACCGCCAGCCCGACGGCGAGGACGGCAACCTTCTGCTTCGTGTTGAAGACCATCGTTCGCATACCGCGAACGATCGCGGGCAATCCTCAGACGGCGGCGGGAAGCGCCTTGGAGTCTGCTGAGTCCGGGAAACGGAGCACCACTTCGAGGCCGCCCCCGCTCGCGGACGTCACGGCAACCGACCCGCCATGCGACTCGACAACCTGCTTGACGATTGCGAGCCCCAGGCCGGAGCCGTTGATCGGCGCGTTTCGCCGGCCGCGATAGAAGCGATCGAACAGGTGCGGCATCTCATCAGGCGCCACGCCCGGCCCGTAGTCGCGCACGATCACCGTTCCCGCGCGCGAGCGGACCTCTACCACCGACGCCGGGCCGCTGAACTTCGCGGCGTTGTCGAGCAGATTGTTGATCGCGCGTCCGATCCGCTCCGGCGATCCCTCCACAACCGACGGCTCGATCTGCTCGCGAAACTCGATGCCGGGCGTGTGTCGCCGCGCGCGCGTGAGCGACTCTGCGAGAACGAGGTCGAGCTCGACTTCTTCAGTTGTGTGCGCGGGCATGTCGCCGCGCGCGAGCTCGATCAGATCGGAGACCACCGCCGACAGCTCTTCGAGCTGCTGGACGACGTCGCGCAGCAGCGCCGACTCGTCGCCACTCGCGCTCGCGTGCGTCGCAAGCAGCACTTCGATGTTCGTACGCACGGACGCGATCGGCGTGCGCAGCTCGTGCGAGGCATCGGCGACCAGCTGCCGCTGCGCGGCCGAGGACTGCTCGAGCGCGCATTGGCTTTCGTGCAACCGGTCGAGCATTGCGTTGAAGCGGGTCGCGAGCCGCGCCACCTCGTCCGACCGCGTGGTCGCCACGCGTCGCTCCAGGTCTCCCGTCGCCTCGATGTGCTCGGTCGCTTCCGTGAGCAGCCTGATCGGAGCGATCGCACGGCGTACGAATATGCGCGCGACCCCGAGTGCCAGCAACGTGCCGCCCAGGACGAGCGCGATGAGCAGTGTGCGCAGGTGCGCGAGGGCCTGGTCGGTGGAGTCGAGTGAGCGCCCCAGCTGGACCGCGCCCGCGCCCTTCAGGTGGATCGTGAGCACGCGCAGGTGCACGCCCGAGGCGTTGCGGTCGTCCAGCAGCTGCTGACGCGAGCCACGAGCAACCGCCCGATCCGCGGCGGTGACGGGCACGTGCACCTCGCCGCTCGCCCTGACGATCGCGCCCGAAGCGTTCAAGGTCTGCATGAACGGAGCTGCACCGCCCCGGGCGCGCGGCGGCGCAGGCAGGCGCCGCGGCAGGCGCGCCCTCGCGCCCTGCGGGCCCGAGGTGCGCGCGCGGATCAGCTGCGCCTGCTCGCGCAGCGTGTCGTCGACCTGGCTGCGCAGCTCGGTGCGCATCGCGACGAAGCAGACCACGGCGCCCAGCGTGAGGATCGCGCCCACGATCGCCGCCGCCATCACGGTGAGGCGACCGCGCAGGCTCATCCTGCCTCGCGAAGCGCATAGCCGACGCCTCTGACCGTGTGCAGCAGCCGCGGCTCGCCGCCGGCTTCGGTCTTGCGGCGCAGGTAGCCGACGTAGACGCCGAGCACGCTGGAGGTCGCACCGAAGTCGTAGTCCCAGACCTGCTCGTAGATCGCGCCGCGTGTGAGCACCTGGCGCGGGTGCTCGAGAAACAGCTCGAGCAGGTTGAACTCCGTCAGGGACAGCTCGATCCGGCGCGTGCCGCGGTGGACCTCACGCGTCTGCGGATCGAGCGTCAGGTCTCCGAACTGAAGCGCCTTGCTCGGCTGGTCGACCCGACGCAGGAGCGCCCGCAGCCGGGCGTACAGCTCGCGCAGCGCAAACGGCTTCGTCAGGTAATCGTCGGCGCCTGCGTCGAGGCCGTCGACGCGATCGTCGACTGCATCGCGCGCCGTGAGCATGAGGATCGCGGTGCGGTCACCGGCGTCGCGCAACCGACGCGCAGTCTCGATCCCGTCGAGCATCGGCATTGCGACGTCGAGCACGATCGCGTCGACGCGGTCGACCCGCAGGCGAGCAAGCGCCTGACGGCCATCGCTCGCCAGGAAGACCGTGTAACCGTCGAGCTCCAGCGCGCGCTTGAGCGAGCTGCGCACCGCCGGCTCGTCGTCCACCACGAGAACGCGCACGTGATGAGTCTCGGCCGGTTTCGCAAGAACAACCGAAGAAGCGGCTCTTACGGACTATTTAGCCGCCTCTCGGAGACCTCTTCGACGGAGGCAACAGGCTGCAGTGCATGAGAGTTACCGCACGCACCGCCGTCGTGTTGACGGCTGCTGCGCTCGCCGGCTGCGGAGGCGGCGCGAGCAGCAATTCGACCGGTACATCAGCAGCAGCGCAGGGTCGTGCCGCGGGCGGGCTGTTCGCGCAGCTCACGACTTCGCAGCGTGAGTGCCTGCAGAAGGCGGGGCTCACGCAGCCGCCGGCCGGCGGGCGACCTCGATCGGGCACCCGCGGGGGCGGCCGGCCTCCGTCGCCGGGCGGCGGTCAGCAGTTCCAGGCGCGTCGCCAGAAGATGCAGGCGGCCTTCCAGAAGTGCGGCATCAAGCTCCCGAGCAGGCCGCCGACGGCGCCTGGCGCGCAGAACAACTGACGATGCGCCGCTTCTCGCCACTCATCACGATCCTGGCGCTGGCGACGGTCGCGGCAGTCGTGGTGGCCGTGCTCGTCGTCGGCTCGCCGGCCAGCAGCGCTTCCACTTCACGCGAGCGCACCGCCGTGGCGACGCACGGGGTTGTGCAGAAGACCGTCTCCGGCAGCGGAACGCTCGAGCCTGAGAAGCAGTACGAGCTGAGCTTCGGCGCGAGCGGCGACGTGACCAACGTCTATGTGCAGGCGGGTCAGAAGGTCGTGGAGGGCCAGGTCCTCGCGCGCATCGACCCGAGCACCGCGAACGCTGATCTCGCCCAGGCGCAGGCCGACCTGCAGTCCGCCGAGGACACGCTCACGCAGGTCGAGCAGCCTCAGACGACCACGACGGCGAACGGCAAGTCCTCGCCGTCGACGACCGCTGGATCGTCGGTCTCGGTCGCAAGCGCGCAAGCACAGGTCACGAGCGCTCAGCTGGCGGTGACGAAGGCCGAGAAGGAGGTCGCCGCGACAAAGATCATCGCGCCGGCCGCGGGCACGATCGCCGCCGTGAACGGCGCCGTGGGCGACGCGGTGAGCGCGGGCTCGAGCGGCTCGTCGGCGAGCTCGAGTTCGTCGGGCGGTTCGGGCGGCGCGTCGACGCCGTCGGTTGCGACCGGTCTGGGCGGTGGCAGCACCTCGACGAGCTCTACGTCCTCATCCGCGTCCGGCTCGGGCTTCATCACGCTTGTCGACGTCCATCGCTTCAAGATGGACGTCTCGCTGAGCGAGTCGGACATCGCGTCGGTGAAGGTCGGGCAGGCTGCCACCGTCACCGTCAACGCGGCGTCGGGCGACGAGTTCGCAGCCCGCGTCTCGTCGATCGGCGTCCTGCCCTCGTCCTCCGGGTCGAGCAGCGCCGTGAGCTACCCGCTCACGCTCACGCTCGAGCAGAGCAGCCGCACGCTGAAGGCCGGCATGAGCGCGACGGCCGATGTCGTAACGGCAGAGACCAGCGGCATCACGATCCCCACGCAGGCACTGACCGGCTCCACCGTGACAGTGGTGACGAGCAACGGGAAGCAGACAACGAAGACCGTGCAGGTGGGACTGACCGGCGATTCGTCGGTGCTGATCTCGAGCGGGGTGAACGCCGGCGAAAAGGTCGTGATCCGCGCCCCGGCGATCACTCCGTCGACTACGACGTCGGGCGCGACCACACCGGGAGCCGGCGGGTTCGGCGGTCGCTTCGGCGGCGGCGGATTCGGCGGCGGTGGCGTCGGCGGAGGTCCGCGCTTCGGCAGCGCGGGAGCAGGTTGAGCGCGCCGGTGATCGAGCTCGAGGACGTCGAGCGCGTCTACGAGCTCAGCGAGACCGTCGCGGTGCGGGCGCTCGCGGGCATCTCGCTCAAGATCGAACGCGGCGACTTCGTGGCGATCATGGGCAGGTCAGGCAGCGGCAAGTCGACGCTCATGAACATCATCGGCTGCCTGGACCTGGCGACGGCCGGCCGTTACCTGATCGACGGCGTCGACGTGCGGACGATGGACGAAGACGAGCTGTCGGACCTGCGCTGCCGCAAGATCGGCTTCGTCTTCCAGAGCTTCAATCTCGTGGCCCGCACGACGGCGCTGGCGAACGTCGAGATGCCGCTGGCGTATGCCGGCTTGGGGCGCCGGGAGCGCCACGAGCGCGCGCGAGCCGCGCTCGCTGCGGTTGGCATGAGCGACCGCGGGAGCCACCGCCCGTCCGAGTTGTCGGGCGGCCAGCAGCAGCGCGTCGCCATCGCCCGCGCGATTGTCACCAATCCGGCACTCATCCTCGCCGACGAGCCCACGGGGAACCTCGACTCGCATTCGACCACCGAGGTCCTGCGCATCTTCGACCGGCTCAACCGCGACGGCCGCACGGTCGTCCTGATCACCCACGAGCCCGACGTGGCGGCACATGCGCCGCGGGTCATCCACACCTCCGACGGGCGGATCGAGTCGGACGAGCCGGTGCAGGCTCTCGCGTGACTGCGTTGGAGCTGCTTCGCATCGCCGGTGCCGGCATCGCGGCCAACAAGCTCCGCTCCGGCTTGACGATCCTCGGCATGACCATCGGCGTGGCCGCCGTGATCGTGCTCGTCGCGGTCGGCAACGGCTCGCAGCGACAGGTTCAGGCGAGCATCGACGCGCTTGGCTCGAACGTGCTGGTCGTGCAGTCGCAGTCCGGCCCGGGTGGTCCCGGCGGCTTCCGCTTCGGGGGCGGAGCCGGGGGCGTGTCGTTGACGACCGCCGATGTCAAGGCGCTTGACGACCAGTTCGACGCACCCGACGTGAAGAGCGCGGCGCCGGTGGTGTCCGCGAACGGCACGGCGCTCGTCGCCGGCTCGACGTCCTACGACCCCTCCTCGTTCGTCGGGACTACGCCGTCGTATCTCCAGGCGCGCAATTACCAGATCGCTGCCGGCACAGCCTTCACGAACAGCGACGTGAGCAAGCACGCGCGCGTCGTCGTAATCGGCCCGACCGTCGCGCAGAACCTCTTCCCCGGCCAGGACCCGATCGGCCAGCAGCTGCGCGTGAACGGGTCGCTCTTCACCGTCGCGGGCCTTACCAAAGCCAAGGGCTCGAACGGCATCCAGGACCAGGACGACGTCGTGATCGCGCCGATCACCTCCGTCCAGGACACGATCTCCGGCTACGGGAGCCTGAGCAACATCACGGTTCAGGCCACGAGCGCGTCGTCGCTCGATGCCGCGCAGGCCGAGGTCACGCAGATCGTCGAGCAGCGGCACAACATCACCGACACCGCCAACCCCGGCTTTCAGGTCGCGAATCAGGGCTCGGTGCGCCAGGCGTCCGCGCAGAGCACGAAGGTCTTCACGACCCTACTGGGCGCCGTGGCGGCAATCTCGCTGCTCGTCGGCGGGATCGGCGTGATGAACATCATGCTCGTCTCGGTCACGGAGCGCACGCGTGAGATCGGCATCCGCAAGGCGGTCGGAGCGCGCCGGTCCGACATCCTGAGCCAGTTCCTGATCGAAGCCGTGCTCGTGTCGGTGTTCGGCGGGCTGGTCGGCGTGGCAGTCGGATTCGCCGGCAGCCAGTTCCGCATCGTCGGCATCACGCCCGTGATCGCCGTTTACTCGATCTTCCTCGCTTTCGGGGCCGCCGTCGTGTGCGGCCTGATCTTCGGCACCTACCCGGCGGCGCGTGCTGCCGGCCTGCGCCCGGTAGAGGCGCTGAGGTATGAATGATGACCGCACCTCTTGAATCAACGATCGACGACACGCTGCCTGCGCGGCGAAGGTTCGCGTTCGGCCGGACCGCGATGGCGCTGACCGCGGCGCTGGTCCTGGCGCTCGGCTTCATCGGCGGAGTCGAGGTGCAGAAGCATCAGGCGACGACGGCAGCAGCCGGCGCCACATCGACGGCGTCGAGCGGAGTCGCAGCCGGTGGGTTCGCACGGGGCGGCTTCCCGGGAGCAAGCGCTCCGGCTGACCTGACGACGGGCACGGTCGTCAACAAGAAGGGCAGCTACGTCTACGTCAAGGATGCGGACGGCAACGTCTTGCGGGTGAAGACCTCGAGCCA
>DATBDN010000184.1:0-23288 GCA_036269895.1 Thermoleophilaceae bacterium | reverse complement strand
TCATCTCCGAGTCGGCCATCGAGTTCGAGCACGAGGTCGAGGACACCGAAGAGGTCGTCGAGAAGTTCAAGGACTTCCTCGACTCCGTTTCGCCGGAGGACTTCGCCTCCGGCGACTCGTAACAAAACTGCTCTGACCGCGGTTGTGACAGCCCGTAACAGTCGGGATCAGAGGACTTTTGTAACGCGCGTCAGGGCCAGGTCCAGGACCTTCGCGATCAGCTCGTCGAAGCTGATGCCTGAGGCCTCTGCCGCCATCGGCAGCAGGCTTGTCTCGGTCAGTCCTGGGATTGCGTTCACCTCGAGGACCAGCGGCTCGCCGGTGCCATCCTCGACCATCAGATCGACGCGCGCGAAGCCGCGGCAGCCGAGCAGCTCGTAGGTCGCGACCGCCAGCTCCTGCGTCCGCGCGGTGCCCTCCGGCGACAGGTCCGCCGGGCAGACGAAGTCGGTGCGGCCGATCTCGTATCGCGACTCGAAGTCGTAAAAGTCCTCGTCGCGCGGGACCGCCTCCACTACCGGCAGCGGCTGCCCGTCCAACACCGACACCGCCACGTCGCGGCCGGCCACATGCCGCTCCAGCAGCACTCGCGAGTCGTAGGAGAACGCGGCGACGAGCGCCGCCGGCACGTCTTGGGCGGTCCGGGCGAACTTCACGCCCAGCGCCGATCCCTGCGCCGCCGGCTTCACGACGATCGGAAACGCCAGCCGCTCCTCGATCGCCGGCAACGCCTCCGCCGCGCCCAGCTCGCGAAACGCCGTCTCGCTGAAAGCGAAGAACTCGGGCGTCGGCAGGCCTGCTTCCACCAGCAGGTGCTTGGAAAGCACCTTGTCAACCGAGCGCATGCAAGCAAGCACGCCCGAGCCGGTGTACGGAATCCCGATGATGTCGAGCAGCTCCTGCACCGTGCCGTCCTCACCGCCGCGGCCGTGCAGTGCGAGGAAGGCCACGTCGGGCCGTGCCTCCTCGAGCTGGTCGATCAGGTCCGGTCCGACGTCGATCGGCCGTGACTCGTGGCCCAGCCGCCCGAGCGCATCCTCGACGCGCGCTCCCGACCGCAGCGACACCTGGCGTTCGAGCGACGGCCCTCCCTTGAGGACCGCGACCCTCACGAGGCTGCGCGCCGGCGCATGGGGACGACGTTCTCGGCGTCCTCCGCGGGTGCCTGTGCGGGCGCGCCGCGCGGCGCCCTCCGCTCGCCGGTGAGCGTGCCGTAGAGGTCGACCTGCTCCTTGATGACCTCGCCGATGCGGCGTATCCCCTCGCGGATGTCGTCGCCGTCGGAGGCGGAGAAGTTCAGGCGCATCGAGCTGTGGCCGCGGCCGTCGAGGTAGGCGCCGCTACCGGGCACGAATGCGACGTTCTCCCGCAGCGCGCGCGCCAGCAGGTCCGTGGTGTCGATGAAGTCGGGCAGGGTCGCCCAGATGAACATGCCGCCCTGCGGTCGCGTCCACTCCGCCTCGCGCGGGAAGAACTCGGCGAGCGCGTCGAGCATCGTGTCGCGCCGGTCGCGATAGAGCTCGGTCAGCGCCTCCACGTAGTCGCGCCAGCGTGACTGCGCGAAGTACGCGTGCACCATCAGCTGCGACAGCGTCGAGGTGCACAGGTCCGCGGCCTGCTTGCCCAGGTTGATCTTCTCGAGCACCGGTGGCGGCGCCACGACCCAGCCCAGCCGGATGCCGGGCGAGAGGATCTTCGAGAACGTCCCCAGGTACATCACGAAGACGCCGCCGTCCAGCGAGCGCAGCGGCGGCAGCGGCTCGCCCTCGTAGCGCAGCATCCCGTACGGGTTGTCCTCGAGCACGAGCAGCTCGCGCTCGTTCGCGATCTCCACCAGCCGGTGACGGCGCTCGAGCGACATCGTCACGCCGGCCGGGTTCTGGAACGTCGGCACGGTGTAGATGAACTTTGGACGGCGGCCTTCGCGCTCCAGCCGGTCGAGCGTCTCCTCGAGCAGGTCCATGCGCATGCCGCATGCGTCCATCTCGATCTGCACGACGTCGGCCTGGTACGAGTAGAAGGTCGGGACGGCACCCGGGTAGGTCGGTGCCTCGGCCACGACCACGTCGCCCGGATCGACGAGCGTCTTCATGACCAGGTCGATCACCTGCTGGCCGCCCGTCGTCACGACGATGTCCTCGGGGTCGGCACGCATGCCCTCGGCCGCCATGACCTCGGCGATGCAGTCCTTCGTTTCAGGCAGGCCCTCCGTCGGCCCGTACTGCAACGCCTTCGCGCACGACTCCGTCGCAATCGCCTGCGTGACCGCGGCGAACGTGTCCGGCGGGAACGTGCTCGTGTCGGGCAGCCCGCCGGCGAGAGAGATGACTTCCGGCCGCGCGGTCACGGCCATCATGTCCCGCATCGCAGAGGACTTCATGACGCGGGTGCGGGCCGCGAAGAGACCGGCGTAACGCTCGATGTCACGCGCCGTCGAGCGCTTGGGCGGTAACGTCATCCCGCTCCGGAGCGTACCGACCGCACCAGTCCGCCTTATCAGCGCATTCACAGACATCGGCCAGGGCGCAGGCCTCGCGACGACATCGGGAGCGCGGCCGTTTCTCGCCGTCATCGCAACCGGCGTGCTTGCGCACGAGGATGCCGGGATCAACTTCACCGGGACGGACTGGTCATGGATGGAGAGCTGGGTCTTCATCGGGATCCTCGCGGTGCTGTTCATCGCCTTCTGGGTGATGGATCGGAGCGGCAAGAGCGAGGTGATCCGGCCTGGCGGCAAAGCGATGGAGACCGTCCCGACGTACGCGATCTCCTGCGCGATCGCAGGCGCGTTGCTGTTCGCGGGCTCGCTCGCGGACGGTGGCGAGACGAGCTGGCCTGGGCTTGTCGCCGGCGCCGCCATCGGCTTCGTCGGCTACCTCGCGCTCGGGTTGCTGTTCATGCGCGCGAACCAGCGCCTGTTCGCCGCCGGTGACCCCGGCGTGCTGCTCGGCATCGGCCGCGACCTGCTGACGATCGCGCTGACGGTGCTGGTCGTGTTCGCCGACGTCGTCGGCTACCTGGTCTTCGCCGTCGCCCTCGTGCTCATCTTCATGGCCCGCCGGCGCGAGGGCGAGAAGTATGAGGGTCTCCGCGTACTGCGGTGAGCCGCGCTGCGAAGAAACTCGTTCTCGCGGTAATCGACTCGCTCAAGCCTGAGATGCTGGACCGCGCGATCGCGGAGGGCCGCGCGCCGGCGCTGCAGACGCTCATCGAGCGCGGCGTGTACGTGAACGATTGCGTGTCGATTTTCCCGTCGGTCACACCGGTGGCGTCGGCCACGATCACGACCGGCACCGGCCCCGACGCGCACCACATTCCGGCGATGAACTGGTTCCTGCGCGGCGAGGAGCGCTACGTCGAGTACGGCTCGTCGTTCCCGGCCACGCGCGCGTTCGGCGTCGTGAAGTCGTTGTTCGACACCGTCTACAACATGAACCTGGCGCATCTGAGCCGCGCCACGCCGACGGTCTTCGAGCGCCTCGACGACGCCGGGTTGCGAACCGCCTGCACGACGTATCTGATCTACCGGGGCCGCCACCGCCACGCGCCGGCGGACAGCTCGGTGCTGACCCGGCTCGGCAAGGCGATGCAGTTCCGCCACGCCGTCTACGGGCCGACCGAGCTCTTCTACGCCGACCTGTTCGAGTCGCGGCCCACGGGTTGCACGTCGACGCTCGGTTTGCCGGGCCAGCGCGACCAGCACTCGGGCTGCGTCGGCGCCCACCTGGTCGAGAACGACCTGTTCGACTTCATGCTCCTCTCGCTGCCCGACAACGACACGTACTCGCACAAGCGCGGGCCCTATGCGCAGGTCACGTCGATCGCGGAGGCGGACAAGGCGATCGAGCGCCTCTTCCACGTCGCCGGCGGCGCTGACGCGTTCCTCGAAGAGCATGCGGTGATCGTTCTTTCCGATCACTCGCAGACAGCGGTCGAGGACCGGCTCAACCTCGCCGCGATCGTGTCCGACTGGCGCGTTCTCACACCAACCGGCGATCCGGCTGCCGCCGACGTGGCCGCGTGTCCCTCCGCCCGCTCAGCGCAGGTCTACGTGCTCGATCCGGAGCGCCGCGACGAGGAGCTGCCGAAGCTCGCCGACACGGTCGCGGCAGCGTCCGGGATCGACTTCGTCGCCTGGCGCGAGGGGGGCGAGGGGATCGTGCGGCCGGGCAGCGCGTATGCCGAGACCGGCATCGGCGAGCTGCGCTTCGCGCCGGGCGGGGACCTGCGCGACCTGCGCGGCGGGACCTGGGCAGTCGAGGGTGACGAGCGCGCCCTCGAGCTCGACACGAGCGACGGCCGTGTCACGAGCGGCACCTACCCGAACCCGCTCGAACGGCTGTGGGGAGCGCTTGCGTGTCCCAGCGCCGGTGACCTGCTCGTTTCGGCCGCGCCCGGCTACGAGTTCGTCGATTGGGGCGGCTTCGACCACGTCGGTGGCGGCAGCCACGGCTCGCTCCACCGCGGCGACTCACTCGGCACGCTGATCTTCTGCGGGACCGGGCCAGACGCGCGCGACGCGCGCGAGCAGTGGACGATCGCCGATGCAGCCCCCGAGATCGAGCGGCATTTCGCGTTACCGTGAACACCTTGGCCACCCGTGAGGAGCACCCGCGCCGCCTCCACTTGCGGGTGCGTCACGGACTGCGCAAGCCGCACAACTGGTTCCAGCTCGGGAAGTTCCTGCTCGTCGGGTCCTCGGGCTACGTCGTCAACCTCATCGTGTTCACCTTCTCGCTGAAGGTGCTCGGGGTGCACCACATCGCGGCCGCGACGATCGCGTTCGGCGTCGCGGTGATGAACAACTTCTGGTGGAACCGCCACTGGACATTCGCCGCGCGCGGAGGCCACGCCGGCTTCCAGGCAGCGCGCTTCTTCACCGTCAGCGTGATTGCGTTCCTGATCCAGTTGGCGATCCTCGAGCTGCTCGTCACCGGGCCCGACCTGCCCAAGGTCCTCGCACAGGCCATCTCGCTCGTGCTCGCCACGCCCGTCAACTTCATCGGGAACAAGCTGTGGTCGTTCCGCTTGTAGTCCTCGCGCTGCTCCTGGCATTTCCGGCCGGGGCGCAAGCCGGCAACGAGACCTGGACGACCCCGAGCTCGATGACCCAGCCGCCGCCCGGCAAGCGGCTCAACCTGAAGACCGTCCTCGCGAAGGGCGAGGCGACGACGACGGTCAAGGCGATGCGCCGCAAGCACCCGAACCTGCGCGCGCTCGGCTACCTGGACACCTCGACCGGCAACTGGCTCATCCGCTACGTCATTCCGGACAAGGAACTCGTCGAAGTCGACATCGAGGACGCGACCGGCCACGTGACGAACGTGTGGACCGGACCCCAGGTGCTCTGGGGCATGGCGCGAGGTGTGCCCGGCGCCTTTGGTCGCAAGGTCAACGCGCCGTACATCTGGCTGCCGTTGTGCCTGTTCTTCCTCGTGCCCTTCATCGACCCGAAACGACCGTTCCGGCTGCTGCACCTGGACCTGCTGGTGATGCTCGGGTTCGGCGTATCGCACTTCTTCTTCAACCGTGGCGAGATATCCGAGTCGACGCCGCTCGCGTACCCGGTGCTCATCTACCTGCTCGTGCGCGCGCTGATGATTGGCTTCCACCCGCGCAAGCGCCCGGGGCCGCTCGTGCCGCGCGTGCCGATCAAGTGGCTGGCCGCCGGCGCCGTCTTCCTCGCGGGCTTCCGCCTGGGGCTCAACTTGTTCGACTCGAACGTGATCGACGTCGGGTACGCGGGCGTGCTGGGCGCCAACCGCATCGCGCACGGATTGTCGCTCTACAACTGGAACCTCGAGTGGCACCCGAACACCTACGGGCCGGTCAACTACATCGCGTACATGCCGTTCGAGTGGATCTGGCCGAACAACGGAGCCTGGGACGACCTGCCGGCGGCGCACGCGGCCTCGATCGCTTTCGACGCGATCACGACAGCCGGCATGTACGTGCTCGGCCGCCGCCTGCGCGAGGGCCAGGCGGGAAAGACGCTCGGCATCGTCCTGGCGTATGCGTGGCTGGCGTTCCCGTACAGCACCTACGTGCTCGAGTCGAACTCCAATGACTCGCTGACAGCCGCGTTCGTCGTGTGGGCGCTCGTGTTCATGCGCTCGCCCGCGATCCGGGGCGCGTTGATCGCGCTCGGCGGCGCGGCGAAGTTCGCGCCGTGGGCGCTCGCGCCGCTCATGGGATCAGGCCGCGGCGAGCGGCGCGGCGTGCAGTGGTTCCTGTTCCTCGTCGCGTTCGTGACGGTGCTGACGGTGACGGTTTTGCCGTTCACCTCCGACGTCGGCCTGCACAAGTTCTGGGAAGCGACCGCCGGCTATCAGGCGGACCGCCCGTCGCCATTCTCGATCTGGGGCCTCTACAGCGGCATAACGCCGCTGCGGCGCGTGGTCGAGGTGGGCGCGCTGGCGCTCGCGATCTCAGTGGCCGCGGTTCCGCGGCGGCGAAGTGAGCTGCAGATCACGGCGCTGGCCGCGGCGGTGCTGATTGCGGTCGAGATGTGCGCCGCGCACTGGTTCTACCTCTACATCGTCTGGTTCACGCCGGCGTTGCTCGCGGCGTTGTTCGGCGAGTACGGCAGCAGGAGCTGGCGGATGCCCGTGGCCTTCCCTGAGTCGTCGGCGTCGATCAGGACGGCGTTGAGCCACGGGTCCTCGTCGGACGGCTCGAAGCGCGTCGGCACTTGGGTGAGGAACCTGGCGAGAGCTTGCTCGCGCCGCACGCCAATCACGCCGTCGCGCGCGCCGGTCATCCCGACATCCGTGACGTAGGCCGTTCCACCCGGCAGCACCCGCGCGTCCGCCGTGGCGACGTGGGTGTGGGTCCCGACGCAGGCCGTCACACGGCCGTCCAGGTGCCAGCCCATCGCAACCTTCTCGCTCGTCGCCTCGGCGTGCATGTCGACAAGGACGTGGTCCGCGCGCCCGCGCAGCTCGGCCAGCACGGCGTCCGCCTCCGGGAACGCGGAGCGCGCCGCCTCCAGGTAGAGCATGCCGGACAAGTTCACGACGCCCAGGCGCTTGCCGTCCTTCTCGACCAGGGTGTAGCCGCGGCCGGGTGCGGCCTTCGGGTAGTTCGCCGGCCGCACGATCCGTTCGTCGCGATCGAGCAGGTCGTAGACGTCGCGGTGACGGAAGGCGTGGTTGCCGAGCGTGATCGCGTCGGCACCCGCGTTGAACAACGCGTGGGCGGTCTTCGGCGTGATGCCGACGCCGCCGGCGGCGTTCTCGCCGTTGATCACGACGAAGTCGGGCTGCTCGCTCTCCATGAGTCCCGGCAGCAGGCCCTCGACGACCGTGCGCCCGGCCGAGCCAACCACGTCACCGACGAAGAGGATCCTCACCCGTCGTAGGGTGGCACGCATGGCGATCCCTTCCTTTCTCGAGGACCTGCTGACAGCGACCGGCCCGTCCGGCTACGAGACGCCCGCGGCCGAGGTTTGGCGCGAATCGGCGCGCTCATTCGCGCAGGAAGTCACCTCGGACACCGTCGGCTCCTCGGTCGCACGCGTAGCGGCCGACGGGGACGCTTCGCCGCTGATGGGGCTCGTCGGCCACATCGACGAGATCGGCCTGGTCGTCAAGCACATCACCGACGAGGGCGTCCTGCGCTTCGGCACGATCGGCGGCTGGGACCCGCAGATCCTGGTCGGCCAGCGCGTGAGTGTGCACACGGCCACCGGCCTGGTGCCCGGTGTGGTTGGCCGCAAGCCGATCCACCTGCTCGACGAGGACGACCGCAAGCAGGTTGCCAAGTTCGAGCAGATGTACATCGACATCGGCGCCGCAAGTCGCGACGACGCTGCGCGCCTGGTCGCACTGGGTGACCCTGCCGTGATAGCCGCGCAGCCGGTCGAGCTCGCCAACGGTCGCATCGCGTCGAAGGCAATGGACAACCGCCTCGGTGCCTACATCGTGCTCGAGGCGGCACGCCGCGTCGCCGCGGAAGGCGGAACGCACTGGGGCGTGGCCGCCGTGGCGGCCGCGCAGGAGGAGACCACCTTCGCCGGCGCGCGCACCACCGCGTTCGCGCTCGACCTGCGGGCCTGCATCGTGGTCGACGTGACGTTTGCGTCGGACGTGCCGGACAGCGACGTGGCGAAGGCCGGTGAGGCGAAGCTTGGCCACGGCGTGCAGATCTCGCGCGGGGCGAACCTGCACCCGCGCATGGCGGAGCTCCTGATGGAGACCGCCGAGGCGGAGAACATCCCGTACTCCGTCGCCGTGCCGGGGCGTACCAGCGGCACCGATGCCGACGCGATCCACTTCGCCCGCGCCGGTGTTCCGTGCGGCCTGGTGTCCGTGCCACTGCGCTACATGCACTCGCCCGTGGAGACGGTTCAGCTCGCCGACGTCGAGCACGCGATCGAGCTGCTCGCAGCGACCTGCCAGCGGATGGATCCCGCCGAGGACTTCCGCCGTTGACGCTGATTGAGGCGCGCTCCGTCTCGAAGAAGTACGGCGACCGGCTAGCGCTCAAGAGCGTGTCGATGGCCGCCGACAGCGGCGACACCGTCGCGATCATCGGCCCCAACGGAGCGGGCAAGACGACGCTCCTGTCGATCGTCGCCGGGATCCAGCAGCCCGACGAGGGCGAGGTCGGCCGCTCGAGCGGCGACGTGGGCTGGGTGCCGCAGCAGGCCGCCGTCTACGCGAAGCTCACGGTCGCGGAGAACCTGCGCTTGTTCGCGCGCCTCGAAAAACGCCCGGATGTCGAGGACGTTGTCGCGCGGATGCTGCAGCAGACCGGCTTGGAGGACCGCGCGGGCGACCAGGTCGCGACGCTGTCCGGCGGCAATCGCCAGCGCGTGAACGTCGCGATCGGCCTGCTGTCCGAGCCGGACGTGCTCCTGCTCGACGAACCGAGCGCCTCACTCGATCCACGCCAGCGCGAGCGGCTCTGGGAGTTCCTGCGCGCGCTCGCGGAAGCCGGCACCGCGATCATCTTCTCCACGCACAACGTCGCCGAGGCCGAGCGCAACGCCGAGCGCATCCTGGTCCTCGCCGACGGCGAGCTCCTGTTCCAGGGTGGCGCGCACGAGCTGGCGCTCGGCGCGGACTTCGAGTCTGCGTTCGTGGAGTTCCTCCGGCAGAGAGGCCACTGACGTGCGCTGGCTTCTCGTCAAGGACCTTCAGATCCTCAAGCGCTCGCCGCTGCTGGTCGCCCTGCTCGTGGTCTACCCGATCATCATCTCGGTCCTGATCGGCCTGGCGCTGTCGAAGGGGCCGGACAAGCCGCGGGTGGCATTCGTCAACGAGGTCCCGCCGGCGGCGAACGTGATCCAGCTCGGCGGCGAGAAGATCGACACCTCGAAGTACGGCCAGCAACTGTTCAACGCAATCGAGCCAGTCCGCGTCGACACCGAGGAGCAGGCGATCAAGAAGGTCCAGTCGGGGGACGTGCTCGGCGCCCTGGTGCTGCCGCCCAACCTCACGCAGAAGCTCGCGAGCGGTCTGGAGCCGGCCCATATAAAGGTCTATTACAACGCCGAGGACCCAGTGAAGGCGCGCTACGTGCAGGACACGATCACGTCACAGGTCCAGAAGGCAAACGCCGCGGTGCGGAAGAAGCTCACGAAGGTCGCGGTTGGCTATCTCCACCTGATCAACCAGGGCGGCCAGTTCACGTTCTTCGGCCGGCACTTCGACGTGCTCGGTTTGGCGAAGGCCGAGGCGGTGCTCGGTGCCGTGCTCAAGCAACTGCCGAAGAACAGCTCGGCGAATCCGCAGATCGCCGCGGTCCAGCGCTTCGCGAAGATCGCGCACGACAACCTCGATCTCTCGGACAATGTCCTGGCGACCGTGGGAGAGCCGATCGTGGTGGACCAGCGCGTGCTGAAGGGCGGGAAGACACCGCTCGACTCATTTGCCGTCGCGGTCGCCGTGACCGTGTCGCTGATGTTCGTGACGCTCCTGCTGGCCGCGGGCTCGCTCGCGCTAGAGCGAGAGGAGAACGCCTTCGGCCGGCTGGTGCGCGGGCTCGTCTCGCGCACGGCGCTGCTGGCCGAGAAGGGCCTGCTGGCGGCCGGCGCAGCGTTCATCGTGGCGCTGGCGATGCTGGCCGGCCTGGCGCTGTTCATCAACCTCGCGTGGGACCGCTTCCCGCTGTGGATGGTCGCGCTTGCGGGCGGCGCGCTCGGCTTCGCGGCGATGGGCGTGGCGATCGGCGGCATCACGCGCGAGGTTCGCGCCGCCTCGCTGATGGCGTTCATGCTCTCGCTCCCAATTGCCTTCCTGGCGCTCGTCCCGTCCGGCTCGGTGTCGCAGACGCTCTACGACGTGACCAGAGCGATCTCGGCGATCTTCCCGTTCAAGCCCACGCTCGACGCCCTGAATGCAGCGCTCAACGATGCCGGCGGGCTCGGGAAGGCGCTTGTCCACCTCGCGCTCCTGGTGGCCGGCTACGGCGCCTTGGCGCGCCTGAGCCTGCGGAGGTTTGCCTGATGCCCCCTCGCCGTGTTCGGATCATCGGCCGGACGTTGTCGGGCCTCGTGGCGTACGCACCGTGGCTCTGGGGGCCGATCCGCGGTCCGGTCCAGCGCTTCTGGAATCGGATGGCCGGCAGCTGGGACGCGAATGAGACGCCGAACCGCACCCGTGCCCTGGAGGAGGCGCTCCCCGATGTCGGTGAGCCGCGACGCATCCTCGAGATCGGCACCGGAACAGGGTCCGGCGCGGCGATCCTCAAGGCGCGCTTCCCGCAGTCGGAGGTGACCGGAGTGGACCTCTCGCCCGAGATGATCCGCATCGCGCAGGCCAAGGTCCCGGGCGTCACCTTCGAGCCGGCCGACGCGTCGCGCCTCCCATTCCCCGACGCCAGCTTCGACCTGGTCGCGCAGAACAACGTGCCGGTCTATTTCTCCGAGATCGCCCGCGTGATCGCGCCGGGCGGGCGCGTGCTGATCGCCAGCACGTTCGGTCCGGGGACGCCGTACTACACCCCCCACAACGTGCTGCTCAAACGGTTCCAGAAGCTCGGCTTCACCGACCTGCGCTCGGAGCAGGCGCCGCCAGGCGACTGGTTCACTGCTTGTAAACCTTCCTGACAAAGAGGTCGTGCGCCAGCGAGTCGACGCGGTCCAGGAACAGGATGCCGTCGAGATGATCGAGCTCGTGCTGGACGCAGCGGGCCTCGAAGCCGACTGAGCGTCTGCCGTCGATCTCGATGGCGGCCGCTCGTCGCACGTTCCCGGTCAGGTCGGGGATCGACAGGCAACCCTCGCGGCCCAGCTCGCTCCCGTCCGCAGCGCTCAGTCGGGGGTTCACCAGCACCATCAGCCCGTTCGGGTCCTCGGCGCGTGGGTGGCCGCTGCAGTCCACCACCGCCACGCGCACCAGCTCACCGATCTGCGGCGCAGCAAGCCCCACGCAGCCCGGGAACGAGCGCATCGTGTCGATCAGGTCCTGCGCGACAGCGTCCGCCTCCGCGCGCTCGGCCGGCCGGCAAACCTCCTTCAACCGCCGGTCCGGATACAGCAGGACCTCACGGATCAGAGCGCGTCGTACTCCAGCTCGCGCAGTGCCACGTCGACGCCCTGCTCGCTACCGACCGCCATGATCGGTTCGCTGATGTCTACGCCCGCAGGGATCACGAGCTCGAGCAGCATCACGTAGACGTCACCAGTCAGGCGCGTCTCCAGATCGGTGATGTTCACGCCGTTGTCGGCGAGCGCCTCGGCCACCGCGGCCACGATCCCCGGATGGTCGCCGCCGTAGACGGAGAGAGCGTGGGTCGGCCTTGGCGGCGCCGCCTCCGCGTCCCCGATCGGGTGGACGTAGATGTAGTCGAGCCCAAGTTCCCGCCCTGTGGCCAGGAGGTCCTTGTAGAGCGCTTCCTCGCTGGCGTTGCCGCGGAGCAGCAGCATCATCGCGAAGCGCCCTCCGAGGATGCGCATCTGCGAGTCCTCGATGTTCAGCCCGTGCTCGAGCAGGACCCGCGCGATTCGCGCGACGATGCCCGGCCTGTCACGCCCGATAGCGGTAAGCCAGATCTGGTGCACGCCTGAACGGTAAGCCAGATCACAACCTCGTCCTAGACTCGGACAGCGAATGGCCTTTCCGGCGACACGCATGCGGCGCCTGCGCGCAACGGGCGCGCTGCGCGGGCTGATCCGTGAGACGGAGCTGACTCCGTCGCATTTGATCTACCCGATGTTCGTGGAGCTCGGGACCGAGTCGCGCAGCCCGATCCACTCGATGCCCGGTGTCGACCGGATGTCGATCAACACCGCCGTGGAGGAGGCGGGGGAGGCCCACGAGCTCGGTGTGCCCGCGGTCATGATCTTCGGCGTGCCCGCCGTCAAGGACGAGTTCGGGTCCGCGGCTTACGACGAGGAGGGCGTGGCGCAGCTGGCGGTCCGCGCGATCAAGGAGGCGCACCCCGAGCTTCTCGTCTTCACCGATGTCTGTCTGTGCTCGTACACATCGAGCGGCCACTGCGGGGTGGTGCGGCCGGACGGGGTGATCGACAACGACGTGACGGTCGAGCTGCTGGCGAAGACGGCCATCTCGCACGCCGCCGCCGGCGCCGATGGCGTCGCGCCGAGCGACATGATGGACGGCCGCGTGGGTGCGCTGCGCTCGCAGCTGGACCAGGAAGGCCACTCGGAGACGCCGATCATCGCCTACTCGGCGAAGTTCGCGTCGGCCTACTACGGCCCGTTCCGCGAGGCCGCGGATGCGACGCCGCAGTTCGGCGACCGCAAGTCGCACCAGATGGACCCGGCAAACGCGGACGAGGCCGTGCGCGAGGCGCTGCTGGACGTCGAGGAGGGCGCCGACGTGGTGATGGTCAAGCCCGCGTTGCCGTACCTGGACGTGATCCGCCGGATCAAGGAGGCAACGCGCGTGCCGGTGGCGGCCTACAACGTGAGCGGCGAGTACGCGATGCTCAAGGCGGCCGCCCAGAACGGCTGGCTCGACGAGCGCGCGGCGGTGCTCGAGACCCTGACGTCGATCCGCCGCGCCGGCGCCGACATGGTCCTCACCTACCACGCGAAGGACGCTGCTCGATGGCTGGCGTAGCCAAGGTGCCGCAGCCCAAGCTCCGTTCGCGCGCGGGCGGCGCGGCGATCCCGCTGGACGATCACGACAAGCGGCTGATGAACGTGCTGCAGTCGAACTTCCCGCTGCAGCCCGAGCCCTGGCCTGACATCGCAGCCCGGGCAGAGCTGCCGGTCGACGACGCGATGACCCGCACCCAGCGGCTCCTGGACGGCCGGATCATCCGCGAAATCACGCCGATCTTCGACACGCGTGCGCTCGGCTACGAGTCGATGCTCGTGGCGGCGAAGGTCGACTCCGAGTACCCCCAGCGCGCCGCGAAGATCGTCAACTCCCACCCCGGCGTCTCCCACAACTACCTGCGCACGCACGACTTCAACCTCTGGTTCACGATCGCGACGCCGCCCGACTCCGAGCTCGGGTTGCAGGGCACGCTCGACGTGCTGCAGGAGCTGACTGGCGCCGAGTCGATCCGCCGGCTGCCCACGCTCGTCCTCTTCAAGATCAACATGAACCTGGAGATGGAGGGCGACACCGGCGACCTCGTCAAGCACATCGAAGCTGCACCACCGCGCGAGCTCGAGATGCAGCCCTACGACGACTTCGACGTCTCCGTTATCAAGGCACTGCAGGGGCCGATGAACGTGGCCAAGCGCCCATACGACGAGGCAGCGGCCGACGTGGGTGTGTCGACCGACAAGTTCGTCGAGCACCTCGAGGCGATGAAGCAGCGCAAGCTCCTGCGCCGGGTCGCCGCGATCCTCTTCCACCGCCGCGCGGGCTTCTCCGCGAACGGCATGGGCGTCTGGCGCGTGCCGGAGGACCAGATCCTCGACGTCGGCGGGCGCATGGCGGCCGTGCGCGGCATCTCCCACTGCTATCAGCGGCCGACCTACGCAGACTGGCCGTACAGCGTCTTCACGATGGCCCATGGCCGCTCCAAGCAGGAGTGCGACGCGATCCTCGACTCGATCGCGGACATGACCGGCCTGCACGGCCAGGATCGGGCGACGCTCTACTCGAGCACCGAGTACAAGAAGATCCGCCTGCACTACTTCACGCCCGACTACGGGGAGTGGGAGAAGAAGCACTCCGGGTGAGCGGCCTCTACGAGGAGGCGCTGGAAGTCATGCCGGGCGGCGTCAACTCGCCCGTCCGCTCGATGGCGGCAATCGGCCGCGACCCGATCTTCATCGAGCGCGGCGAGGGCGCCGAGATCGTCGACGTCGACGGCAACCGCTACGTCGACTGGGTCTGCTCCTGGGGACCCCTGATCGCCGGCCACGCGCACCCCGACGTCGTCGCCGCCGTCCAGAGCGCGGCGGCCCGCGGTACGAGCTATGGCGCGCCGACGTCGCGCGAGACCGACCTGGCGAAGCAGATCGTCGAGCGGATGCCGTCGGTGCAGATGGTGCGCCTGGTGAACTCCGGCACCGAGGCCACGATGAGCGCGTTGCGCGTCGCGCGCGCGGCGACGGGGCGCGACCGGATCGTCAAGTTCGCCGGCCACTACCACGGTCACGTGGACGGCCTGCTGGCGGCGGCGGGCTCCGGCCTGGCCACGGCGGGCATCCCCGCCTCACCGGGCGTCACGCAGGCGCAGGCGGCCGACACGGCGATCGCCACGTGGAACGACCGCGCGTCGGTGGAGGGGGTCGTCGATGAGTCGGTGGCCGCGCTCATCTGCGAGCCGCTGCCGGCCAACATGGGCCTCGTGCCCGCTGACGACGGCTTTCTCGACTTCCTGCGCGAGGCCACCGAACGGGTGGGCGCGCTGCTCGTCCTCGACGAGGTGATCTCCGGCTTCCGCTGCCAGCTGGAACGGCCGGCCGCTGACCTGGTCGTGATGGGCAAGGTCATCGGCGGCGGGCTGCCGCTGGCGGCCTACGGCGGCCGTGAGGACCTGATGCGGCTGGTCGCACCGGCGGGCGACGTCTACCAGGCGGGAACGCTGTCCGGAAACCCGCTCGCGACCGCCGCGGGCCTCGCGACGCTGCGGCTGCTGGACGATGATGCGTACGCCCGGCTCAGGGCGACCAGCGAGCGCCTGGCGACCGGCCTGGCCGCGCTCGACGAGCGTGTCTCGGTGGTCTGGCGACAGGGCCTGCTCACCCCGTTCTTCCGCGGTACGGCGCCGCGCAACTACGACCAGGCCAGGGCGTGCGAGATCGAGGCCTACGCCGCCTTCGCGCGCGGCCTGCTCGAGCGCGGCGTCTACCCGCCGGCATCCCAGTTCGAGGCGTGGTTTCCGTCGCTTGCCCACACCGACGAGCACGTCGAGCAGGCCATCGAGGCGGCGAAAGCGGCACTCTCCGAACTGTGAGCGCACTCGAAGAGGTCCAGGCCCGCGCCGAGCCGGCAGTCGCGGCGCACGCCGTCGACCAGGTTGACGGCCGCTTCGACGACTTCGTCCTCGAGGCGGTCCACGAGGGCTACCTCCTGCACTACGGGGAGCCGAACGGGTTCGATGGGATGGACGAGGATCTTGGCCTGCTTGCAGGGGATTCCCTGTACGCCCTTGGGCTGGCACGGCTCGCCGAGGAGGGCGATCTGGCAGCCGTGGCGATGCTCGCGGACCTGATCACGAACTGTGCGAAGGCTCACGCGGAGGGCGACCCCGGCACGGCACAGGCGCTGTGGGCCAAGGCGTCCCGGTAAAGTCCGACCCCGCTCAGATGGCATCGGCTGCACGGAAGAAAAGGAAGTCGCCCTACACGGCGGACCGGAACATGCCGGGCGCCTTCGAGGGCGAGACGGTCACGCGCCGCGGTCTCATGACCGGAGGCGCGCTGGCGGTCGGCGGCCTCGCCACCGCTGCCTTCGGCCTACCGGCGCTTGGCTTCGCGCTCGGTCCGAACTTCAGCCAGACCGTTCCCCACGTCTGGCAGGACGTGGGCCCGCCGGCCGACTTCAACAACACCACCTACACCCAGAAGGTCATCGACCTGGTGCCCGCCATCGCCGACAGCGGCAAGGGCACGGTCTACGTCCGCAGGTACAACAAGGCCATCGACGGCGGCACCACCAATGAGCCATACGTGGCGATCTCCAACCGCTGCATGCACCTCGGCTGCCCGGTCCGCTACGTCCAGGCCGCCCAGCGTTTCATCTGCCCGTGCCACGGCGGCGTCTACGGGCCGCTCGGCCAGGTCGCCGGCGGCCCGCCCGTGCGTCCGCTGGACCGGTTCTACACGAGGGTCGAGAATGGGCGTGTGCAAATCGGCTCGCGCTATTCGCTCGACTCGCACTTCAAGCGTTTCCCGCACCCGCGCGACCCGTCGAACCACCTCGACGGGCTCTGGCAGTACCTCTACCCCTCGAGGCCGACCACCTGATGCCGAAGCTGAAGCTCCCCAAGCCGCCCGGCCCACGCCGCACCCCGCCCCGCCCGGGCAGCGCCCAAGTCGTCAACGGCAAGAAGCCCGGCCTGAAGGAGCACGCGGCCGAGGCGGGCATCGCGACAGTCGGCTGGCTCGACGAGCGCACGGGTGCCAGCCCGTTCCTGCGCGGCTTCCTCTACCGCAAGGTCCCGAAGGGCACGAACTGGTTCTACACGCTGGGGTCGGCCACGATGTTCGCCTTCCTCAACCAGGCGGTCACGGGCGTGTTCCTTGCGATGTACTACGACCCGAACCCGAACAGGGCATACGACTCCACGCGCCACATCACGAACGACGTCTGGCTCGGCGCCTTCGTCCGCGGCATGCACAAGTGGGGCTCCACGGTCATGGTGCTGCTCGTCTTCCTGCACATGGGCCGCACGTTCTTCTTCGGGGCGTACAAGTACCCGCGCGAGCTCAACTGGCTGATCGGCTTCGTGCTGCTGCTGCTGACGATGCTGATGTCGTTCACGGGCTACCTGCTCCCGTTCGACCAGCGCTCCTACTGGGCCTCGATCGTCGGCATCAACCTCAACTCGTCCGGGCCGATCATCGGGCCCTACCTGGCTGACTTCCTACGGGCCGGCTCCGAGTTCAACCAGGTGACGCTCAGTCGCTTCTACTCGATCCACATGCTGCTGATTCCCGGCGGCATCGCGGCGCTCATCGGCGCGCACCTGTACCTGGTCGCGAAGCTCGGAACGACGGCCCCGCCCTGGCTCAAGGCGGAGAAGGCCAAAGAGCTCGCCAAGGAAGAGGTCTGAGGCTTGGACGCCCGCGAGAAGGAGCAGTACCTCCGCGAGTACTACATCCTGAAGTCGAAGGGGAAGCCGTTCTTCCCCTACGCCGTCTTCAAGGACGGGGCGATGGCGCTCATCGTCATGCTCGTCATCATCGCGCTGTCGATCGTCCTGGGCGCCGAGCTGGGGCCGAAGGCGGACCCGACCTCGACCACGTACGTCCCGCGCCCGGAGTGGTACTACTTCTTCCTCTTCGAGCTGCTGCGCGTGATCAAGCCGCCGGCGCTGGTGTTCATCGCGACGGTCGGCATCCCGACGATCGCGATGGTCCTGCTGGTTCTGCTGCCGTTCATCGACCGCAACCCGAACCGGCACCCGTTCCAGCGGCCGGTCGCCACGCTCGCGGGCATCTTCACAATCGCCGCCATGGCGTACCTGACGATCCTCGGCGCGATTGCCGGCTCGCCGACGGAAATCGACATGAAGGTCGCGCCTCAGTACGAGAAGGGCAAGGAGGTCGCGGCTTCATCCGGCTGCCTCGGCTGCCACAAGATCGGTGAGAACGGCAACGCCGGGCCAGGGCCGCCCCTGACCAAGATCGGGTCGCGCCTCGGTCGCCAAGCGATCGCGCGGACGCTCGTGAACCCGACTGCGCCGATGCCGCCGTTCACGGCGCTGCAGAAGCAGAACCCCCAGAAGTTCAACGAGCTCGTCAACTTCCTGTCGAGCCTCAAGTAGAACTATTCGTATGAGCACCGCTGGGCGGCTCGCCGAGCCGCAGGTCGAGGCCATGTTCGATCGCATCGCGTCGGTCTATGACCTCATGAACTCCGTCATGACCGCGGGCATGCACCAGCGCTGGCGCGAGCGCGCGGTCGACCTTGCGAGCGTTGCCGAAGGCTCCAGGGCCCTCGACGTCGCGACGGGCACTGGCGATCTTGCGATCGCGCTGCGCGATCGCGGCGCGGAGGTCGTCGGCGTCGACTTCGCTGAGAAGATGCTCGCGATCGCCAGGCAGAAGGCGCCTCAGATCGACTTCCGTGCCGGCAATGCACTGGCGCTGGAGTTCGACGACGACGAGTTCGACGCGGCGACGGTCGGCTTCGGAGCGCGGAACTTCGACGACCTCGACCGCGGCATCGCCGAGATGGTGCGCGTGGTGAGGCCCGGTGGCCGCGTGGTGATCCTGGAGATCACGACCCCGCAGAAGCCGCCGCTGTCGTTCTTCTTCAGGCTCTGGTTCGACTCGATCGTTCCGCTGATCGGGCGCTTGGCCGGCGACTCCGACGCCTACGAGTACCTGCCGAACAGCGTCAAGCGCTTCCCGGATCCGCACGCCCTCGCGCAGCGGATGGTCGCCGCCGGCATGACCGATGTTCGCTGGATCCTGACCGCCGGCGGCATCATCGCCATCCACTCGGGCAGGGTCGCGTGACCACACACGTCCAGCCAGTGCTCGACGTCGCGGGCGACCACGTCGCGCGCATGCTCGCGCGCACCGAGGAGCTGCTCGAGGAGATCGCCTCGGAGCACGGCGCGGCGCTCGGGCAGCATGCGTCGTCCACGCTCGCGGCCGGTGGCAAGCGGCTGCGGCCTGTGCTCGTCTTCGTTTGCGCGGGCGCGGCGGAGTCGACCGAGCTGGTTCGCGCCGGCGCTGCGGTCGAGCTGCTGCACATGGCCACGCTCGTGCACGACGACGTGCTCGACCGGGCGCCGATGCGGCGCGGCCGCCCGACGGTCTTCTGGAGCGCCGGTCGCGACGCCGCCACGGCGACCGGCGACTTCCTGTTCTCACGGGCGTTCGGACAACTCGCAGCCACGGGCAGCGCGGCAGCCGTGAGGGCGCTCTCGGATGCGTCGTCGTCGCTCGCCCGCGGCGAGCTCATGCAGCGCGACGACGCGTTCGCAACCGACGTGACCGAGGAGCGCTACTTCGTGCGCTGCACGCTCAAGACGGGAAAGCTGTTCGAGGCGGCGTGCCGCCTGGGCGCGGTGCTCGGAGATCCGGGGGAGGAGGCGGCCGATGCGCTTGGCCGCTACGGCGACCGGATCGGCTTGGCCTTCCAGGTCTTCGACGACGTGCTGGACCTCTCTGGGCCTCCCGACCAGACCGGGAAGAGCCGCGGCACGGATCTGCTGGACGGCACCGCGACGCTCCCGATCATCTACGCGCGCGAGGTCGACCCCGGCCTGCGCGAGGAGCGGCCGAGCACGACAAGCGCGGCCGAAGCCCTTTGCGACCGGATCGCTGCCACGGGCGCGCTGGAGCGAGCCCGCGAGCGAGCGCTGGAGTTCGTGGCCCAGGCGAAGGAGATCCTCCCGCCGCTGCAGCTCGCGGACAACCAGCGCCAGGCGTTGACCCTGGTCGCGGATGGAGTAGTCGAGCGCTACAGCTGAGCCGTGGCCGTGACCTACTTCGCCTACGGAGCGAACATGGCGGAGGACGTGATGGCGGCGTTCTGCCCCGGCCACCGGCCCCTGGGTTCCGCGGAGCTTCCCGGTCACCGACTGGCGTTCTCGCGCCGTTCGATCCGCACCGGCACGGGAGTCGCGGATGTCGTGCCGGACCCGGGCGCCAGCGTTTGGGGCGTGCTCTACGAGCTGTCGGACAGCGACATCGACGGTCTCGATCGCAAGGAGGGAAACGGGTGGGCGTACGAGCGGGTGCCGGTCGTCGTGCGAGCTGGACCGCGCTGGGATGAGGAGGTCGCAGCCGTGACCTACCGCGTCTGCGAACGCGAGCCGGCCGAGGTCGAGCCGTCGCGGGACTACCTGGACGGGCTGATCGCCGCGGCGCATGCACGCGGCCTGCCGCCGGCCTACTCAGCCGAGCTGGAGGCGCGGCGCGCTTAGAAGTCGACCGGCAGGATGGCCCCGGCGTCGAGCGCGCGGGCGAAGCGGTCGATCTCGTCCTCCATGTTGGAGCTGACGAGGGCGCGGTAGTCGGACAGCAGCACGTCGATGCCGCGGTCGAGCTCGTCGTCGAACGACTCGACGACGTCCTGATGGAAGACCCCGCTGCCGCGCCATTCGCAGTTCGGGCAGCGCAGCTCGACGTCCCAGTGCTCAGGCCCCGCCTCCTGCCAGTCGGTCGGATAGACGAGGCTCGAGCTGCAGTCGATGCACACGTGGAGCGGCCGCTCGCTGACGGCGCTGGCCTGCTGCGACTGCGGAGCCTGGGCGGCGGCGTCAGCGTGATCCGGGAAGTACAGGACCTCGATCGACTTCCCGCTGGGAAGCGTCACTCGCTTGACGAAAGGCTCCTGAGTGTTATCACCGCGATCGACCATTGCGACTCCCTTGCCACGGATATCGGCACAGGTACGCAAGGCCTTAAGCCCCTCGAATGCGGTATTTATGTGAACCTCGAATGAGGGCCTGTTACGCCCGCCGCGCGCCCGAATACGACGACTGGTGCGCGTGGTTCGTAGCAGTGAGCTACGCGCGGTAGCGGGACTCGGTCGCCTCGACCTGGCCGTAGTAGTGGGAGCCCAGGTCGGGATGGCCATAGGGGCGTTCGGCCGGGCGGTCGAGAGCCATGAACGACAGCTGGCAGATGGGAAGCCCCGGCCGGAGCACGATCGGCACCGAGTTGAAGTTGGTGATCTCGAGCGTGAGCGTCCCCTTGAACCCCGGATCGACGAACCCGGCGGTGGCATGAACGACGAGCCCAAGCCTGCCGATCGAACTTTTCCCCTCGATTCTGCAGACGACATCGTCGGGGATCTCGACCAGCTCGTGGGTCCGGCCGAGCACGAACTCGCCGGGGTGGATGACGAATTCATCGTCGTCGCCCACCTCCACGTGCTCCGTCAGGTCGCGCGGCGGACTTCCGAGGTCGATCGACTTGATCCGGTGGTTGTGGAAGACCCGGAACGAGTTCCCCAGGCGGATGTCCACGCTCGCCGGCTGAATCATCGACGGGTCCCAGGGGTCGATCACGATCCGCCCGTTTTCGATCAGCTCGCGGATCGTCGAGTCCGACAGAACAGAGGATGGTTGAAGTTCGGCGGGCACGGCGGTCACCGCACTCTACGATGAGTACATGCCGAACATCGGCCCACTTGAGCTGGTCATCGTCCTCGTCATCGTGCTCGTCATCTTCGGGCCCAAGCGGCTGCCAGGGCTGGGCCGCTCGCTCGGTACTGGCATGCGCGAGTTCAAGGACTCGGTGACCGGCAAGTCGAAGGACGAGGAACGAGAGCAGCTGGAGGCTGACGCGCGCGCCCATGGCGAGGCTGAAGCCCGTAACTCATGACGACCGGCTGACGGTCGTCGAGCATCTCGACGAGCTGCGGACCCGCATCGTCGTCTCACTTACGGCCTTCGGGGTCGCGCTCGCTCTTTGCTTCTGGCAGAACCATCTGCTCCTGCACTGGCTGAACAAGCCGCTGCACGGCAAGCAGCCGATCACCTTCGGCGTGGCCGAGGCATTCACGACCACGCTCACGGTCACTATCTACGCGGCGCTGGTGCTGGCGCTGCCGGTGATCCTCTACCAGCTCTACGCCTACATCCTGCCGGCATTCACGCCGAACGAGGCGCAGGTGGCCAAGCCGCTGCTCGTGATGATCCCCGTGCTGTTCGTCGGCGGCGCACTCTTCGGCTACTTCCTCGTCGTCCCCGCCGCGACCAAGTTCCTCCTGCACTTCAACGCGGACGAGTTCAACACCCAGATCCGCGCGCGCGACTACTACTACTTCGTGACCACGACAATGCTGGCGTGCGGCGCGGTCTTCCAGATGCCGGTCGTGATCCTCGCGCTGACCCGGCTCGGGATCACGAGCGCCGAGAAGCTGCGGCGCAACCGGCGCTACGCGTATCTCGTCTGCACGATCATCGCTGCAGCCCTGCCAGGGGTGGATCCGATCTCGATGTGCCTCGAGGCATTGCCCCTGATCGTCCTGTTCGAGCTGAGTATCCTGCTCGCGAAGGCCTTCGGGCGCCCGTCCGGCGAGATCGCCGAGCGTTGGGCGTCGGCCGAGGGCTCGTAGCACTCCGACCATGCTTTTCGACCTCCAGGGCAAGCGGCGCCGCCTTGTTCAAGGCACCTACCTCGTGCTCGCCATCCTCTTGGGTGGCGGTCTCGTGCTGTTCGGCGTCGGCTCCGGCAGCGTCTCGGGTGGCCTGTTCGACGCCATCACCGGCAAGAACTCGAACAGCAGCTCGATCAACTCCACGGTCAGCAACCGCATCAAGCGCGACCAGAAGGCCCTGCAGCTCAATCCGAACAACCAGGCTGCGCTGGAGGACCTGATCCGGTCGCATTACCAGTTGGCGACCGATGACGCGGATGCGAACACGGGCGCGTTCGGCCAGCAGGGCAAAGCGGAGCTCCAGAAGGCGTCGGTCGCCTGGAAGAAGTACGTCACCAACGTCAACAAGCCGAACGACTCGCTGGCAAGCCTGATGCTGCAGGCCTACGGGCAGGGCGGCCTGAACAAGCCCGCGGACGCCGCGCAGACCGCGCAGATAATCGCAAGCGCCCGTCCGAGCGCACAGGCGTACCTGACGCTGACCCTGTACGCGGCGCAGTCCGGCAACACGCGGCTGGCGAAGCTGGCGGCCGGCAAGGCGGTCGATCTCGCGCCCAAGGGCCAGAAGCAGCAGGTCAAGAAACAGGCGGCGGCTGCACAGGCGCAAGCGCCCATCAACTCGAGCCAGGTAACTCCCTCAACCGGTGGGACCACCACCTCCGGCGGGTAACCCCGGGAGCCAGCCGCATTCGCTACGTTTCCGGACTCCGGCCAGAGGGAATGGGCCGGCACGACAGACAGAGGAGCGACGTGAACTTCCACATCGAAGACCAAGAGATCGACGCTGACACACACGTAATCGAGCTCGCAGGCGAGGTCGACCTCTACACCGCGCCCGAGTTCAAGGAGCGCATGGTCCAGGTCATCGAGCAGGGCAAGAAGCAGGTCGTCGTCGATCTGTCGAAGGCGACGTTCATCGACTCCACGACCCTCGGCGTGCTCGTCGGCGGCGTGAAGCGCCTCCGTCCGGCGGGCGGCTCGCTGGCGATCGTCTGCGCCGACCAGAACATCTGCAAGATCTTTGAGATCACCGGCCTCGACCGCGTCTTCCCGATCCACGGGAGCCGCGAGGAGGCGCTGCAGGCGGTCTCCGCTGCCGCAGAGGGCTAGGGCCACCCGGCC
>DATBDN010000183.1:0-35272 GCA_036269895.1 Thermoleophilaceae bacterium | reverse complement strand
CCAGCTCGGGCCTTCCGGTCAGTTACACGGCCGCCACGCCCGCGTCGGTGTGCGCGCTCGACAGCGGCAAGGTCAAGACGGTGGGTGTCGGCCAGTGCACCGTTACCGCCTCACAGGGCGGCAACGGAAACTTCAATCCTGCCCTGTCCCTCAGCAGCACGTTCAACGTGATCTACCGCTGGGACGGCTTCCTGCAGCCCGTCAACGACACCGCGCACACCGGCGGCTACGAGAGCAAGTTCAAGACGGGCAGCACCGTGCCGCTGAAGTTCCAGCTGAAGAACGCTCTCGGCACGCCGCTGCAGCAGCTCACCCCGCCGACCTTCTCGCGCGGCACCAACCGCGGTTCGTGCGACACCTACACGAACACGGAGACGGTGGCTGCCGACGACCCCACGGCGGGTGCCGAGTACCGCTGGGACTCGAGCGCGCAGCAGTACATCTACAACTTCTCGACCAAGAACCTGACCGCCGGGGAGTACCGCGTCTACGCCGGGCTCGGCGATGGGATCACCTACTCCGTCGACATCTGCCTCACGAAGTAGACGACACGGGCGCGGCGATCCCTGAACGATGAGCGAAGCGCGACCAGCCAAGGTGATGAGAGCCGCTGTTGCGGCGCTCGTCGCTCTGGCGCTTCCCACCGTCGCCCTCGCGGCGACTCCTCACAAGGGTGGCCATTACTCGCAGCAGCAAGGCGGCCGCTTCGTCGTGAATCTCGACGTGAGTCCCAACGGGAAGACCATCACGAACTTCGCGGCTTTCACGGACTGCAATCCGGTCCCCTTCAAGGCGCCGCTTTCGATGAAGATCGACGGGGCTGGGGCGTTCCACCTCTCGGCCGTCCGCCGGGACGCCCTGGGCGACGACATCCATGCCGTCATCACTGGGAAGTTCGTCACGCGCGGCCGCGCGAAGGGCACGTACAAGTTCAGCGCGGCTGGCTGTGCCGGTCGTTCGATTGCCTTCTCGGCCACCTTCCAGCGCCCTGGATAGCGCCCAGCGGCGCGCTGCCGCTTAGGCTCCGTCCATGGACCCGCGGGACGTCCTGGACGTCTTCGATCGCGCTGCCGAGACGTACGACCTCGCCGCCTTCCCGTTCTTCACGCCGTTCGGCGAGGCGCTGGTCGAGTTCGCGGGCGTCGGGCCGGACGATCATGTCCTGGACGTCGGTTGTGGAGCCGGCGCCGCACTCGCGCCAGCCGCTAGGCGGGCCGCGTCGGCGGTCGGGATTGAGTTGGTACCGGCGATGGCCGAGCGCGCACGGGCCGCCGCGCCAGAGGCGCAGGTGGTCGTTGGCGACGCCTCGTCGCTCGATTTCGCGCACCACGCCTTCGATGTCGTCCTCGCGGCATTCGTCGTCTTCTTCATGCCGGACCCGACCGCCGCGCTCACGGGTTGGCGCCAGGTCCTGTCACCCGCGGGGCGGCTCGTTATCTCGACCTGGGCCGGCGCCGACCCGCGCTGGTCGTTCGAGCGCGACATTCGCAGGGGCTTTCTCTCCGAGATCCCGCAGGAGACGCTGCAGGATCTCGGCGCGGGGATCGCGCTGCTCAACCGCTTCGACGGCCCCAGCAAGGTGCAGGAAGAGCTGCGAGTCGCCGGTTTCGAGCCGGACCCGCCGGTCGAGCACCAGATCGAGTTCGTCTTCCGCGACGAGGACGCATGGTGGGAGTGGAATTGGTCCCATGGGTCGCGCCTCTTCCTCGAGGCGCTGGCGGAGAGCGCGCGGGAGCGCTTCCGCGAACTGGTCTATGCCGGCATGCAGCCGTTGCGCACCGACGGCGGATTCCCGCGCCGGTACACCGCGCTTTTCACGCGGGCTGTGCCGGCCGCGCAAGTAATGGGCAACACGTAGCGTTCCTGCTGCAGGACTCGCTTTTTCTCTCTTTGGGGGCACGAACTTGTTGCAACGGATTGCTTTGTCGTTCTTGATCGTCGCTGCCGCGCTCGCCATCACGGCACCGACTGCTGACGCGGCGTTCGGGATTCAGAGCTTCAGCGCCGACGTGTTCAAGCAGGACGGCCACACCGTCGAGACGCAGGCGGGCGCGACTCCGTACACCGGGGTCACGGACTTCACCCTCAACAGCACACTCGGCCTGACGGCCGAGCAGGTGAAGACGATCCGGGTCGACCTTCCGCCCGGCCTCATCTCGAACCCTCAGGCGGCACCGGAGTGCCCGCAGTCCTCGTTCCCGACCTGCGCTTCGAACACGCAGATCGGAACCGTCGACCTCACGGCGCTCGGGTTGCCCTACAGCACCGCCGTCTACAACCTCGAGCCGACCGCCGGCCACGTCTCGGACTTCGGCTTCTCCGTGCTCGGCTTGCTGAGCACGCACATCATCGGCGGCGTGCGCGACACCGGCGACTATGGCCTCTTCTTCACGATCGACGTGCCGCAGGGCATCAACCTCTCGCACTCGAAACTGACCTTCTTCGGCAATCCCGCCGATCACGGCACAGGCGCTTCGCCCGCCCCGTTCATCCGGCTGCCAACCGCCTGCACCGGCGTGCAGACGACGCGCTTGACGGTCGACACCTACGAGGGGCACACCTACACCGCGAGCGACACGACCGACACGGGCGCCTCCGGCTGCGATCAGGTGCCGTTCGCGCCGTCCGTCTCGGTCACGCCGGACACAACCAGGCGCGACAGCCCGGCGGGCGTGAGGGTCGGTGTCAACGTCCCCTGGCAGTCCGATCCGACGAAGCTGGCCAGCTCGCACGTGAAGGACACCTCGATCGTGTTGCCGCCCGGAATGTCGATCAACCCGGCTGCGGCCAACGGCCTTGCCTCATGCACCGACGACCAGTTCCGGCAGGACACGCACAACCCGGTCGCCTGCCCACCGGCGTCGAGGGTCGGGATGGCGTCGATCACCTCGCCGGTGCTGTCCGCGCCACTCACGGGCTCGGTCTACCTCGGGTCGCCGCAGGCTGACAACCCATACCGGCTGTTCGTCGTGATGGACGGCTCCGGGCTCTCGGTGCGGCTCAAGGGGCGCGTCACGCCCGACCCGAACACCGGCCAACTGACGACGACCTTCCCCGGCACGCCGCAGGTGCCGTTCTCCGACTTCACGCTGAACCTGAGCGGGGGACCGAACGCCACCCTTGCCACGCCGCTCGCGTGCGGCCCGGCTGCCACGACCAGCTCGATCGCCCCCTACTCGGGCACCGCACCCGCGACACCGGGATCCAGCTTCACCGTCGACCAGGACGGCAGCGGTGGCGCCTGCCCGGCCACCACGCCGTTCTCGCTCGGCTTCTCGGCCGGCAGCCAGAACATGGCGGCCGGTGCGTTCTCGCCGTTCTCGCTCAACGTCACGCGGGACGACGGCCAGCAGTTCCTGCGCGGCCTGACCGCGCGCCAGCCGGCTGGCCTGCTCGGGCTGATCCAGAGCGTGCCGCTCTGCGACGAGTCGTTGGCCGCCCAGGGCGCGTGCCCCGAGGAGAGCCGCGTCGGCACGTCGACGGTCACCTCGGGCGCGGGCTCGGCGCCGTTCTCGCTGTCGGGCCCGGCCTATCTGAGCGGTCCGTACGGCGGCGGCCCGTTCGGGCTCGTCATCGTGATTCGCGCGCTCGCCGGGCCGTTCGACCTCGGCACGGTCGTGGTGCGGGGCGCGATCAAGGTCGACCCAACCGACTCGCACCTGACCATCGAGACACCGACGCTCCCAACGATCCTGCAGGGCATCCCGCTGCGTCTGCGCACCGTCAACGTGACGATCGATCGGCCGTACTTCCTGTTCAACCCGACGAACTGCGACCAGCTGGCGGGCGGGGCCACGCTCACGTCGAGCGAGGGTGCTACCCAGGACGTCTCGAGCCCGTTCCAGGCGACCGGCTGCGACGTGCTGCCATACGCACCGAAGATGACGGCCACAACGCGCGCGGCCAAGCGCGGCCAGCCGGCGGGCCTGACGGTAGAGCTGTCGCAGGCGCCCGGCGAGGCGAATACCAAGTCCGTCGCGGTCAAGCTGCCGACGCAGTTGGCTGCGCGCTTGTCGACGATCAGGCAGGCCTGTCCGCAGGACACGTTCAAGGCCGATCCGACCAGCTGCAACGCCGGCTCGAAGGTCGGCACGGTCAGCGCGGCCACGCCGGTGCTGGCGGCGCCGCTCGCGGGGACGGTCTACCTGGTTCTCCAGGGAGCCGGGAAGCTGCCGACGCTGGAGGCGCTGCTACAGGGCTCCGGCATCACGGTCGATCTGAGCGGCACGCTGAACCTCGGCAATGGCATCACGTCGACGTTCGCAGCCATTCCCGATGTGCCGATCACGTCGTTCCGCCTGTCGCTACAGCCGAACCGGGCCAACTCGGCGCTCGCCGCCGGGGCCGACCTCTGCTCGGGCGCGCTGAAGTACTCGGCGCAGATCATGGGCCAGAACGGCAAGGGGACCGCTGTGGACTCGCTTGTGGGGGTTGCCGGTTGTGGCGTGCAGATCACGAAGGCCGGCGTCAAGCGCCGGACGGCGACGTTCAGCGTGCGCGTGCCGGCCGCTGGGACGCTGGTGCTCAGCGGGAAGGGCGTGAAGCGCGTTCGCAAGTCGTTTGCTGCTGCCGGCACCTACAAGGTCAAGACGTCGCTGACCAAGACGGGCCTGAAGTCGCTGCGCAAGGCACTCGCTCGGAAGCGCAGGGGCGCCCGCAAGCTCGTCGTCGGGGTCACTGCCAACTACGCACCTAAGAAGGGTGCATCGGCCGGGGGTGAGGCTGTGCGGTCGTCGCGTGCTTCGAAGCGGGTGACCTTCAAGCGCTGAGCAGTTCGTTGGTGAGTTTTGGTCCCTATAGCGGCCATAACTCACCAATGAACCTTCCTGGCTACTGTGCCGCGCCATGACGGAGCTTGCCCCGGGCGTGCATCTGCTCACCGGCTTTCCGAAGTACGGCATCAACTGGTATCTCGTCGGCGATGTCTTGATCGACGCCGGCGGCCGACCGGACGCCGGCCGGATCATCAAGCAGCTGCGCGGCCATGAGGTCAGGGCGCACGCGCTGACGCACGCGCATTCGGACCACCAGGGCTCGAGCCACGCCGTGTGCACGAAGCTCGGCATTCCGTTCCTCGTGCCGGAGGGCGACGTGGTCGTCGCCGAGAACCCGGAGCTGATCAAGCAGCGCATGCCCGATCATCCGATGCCGAAGCTCATGTACGCGCTCTTCCACGGGCCCGGGCACAAGGTCGACCAGGTGCTGCGCGAGGGCGACGAGGTCGCGGGGTTCACGGTCCTCGACACGCCGGGCCACTCCGTCGGCCATGTCTCCTTCTGGCGCGAGTCCGATCGCGTGCTCATCTGCGGCGATGTGATCAACACCTGGCACTCGTTCCTCATGCAGCTCAGGCCGGGCGTCCGTGAGCCGGCCGGGTACTTCACCCCCGATCCAGCCCAGAACCGCCGCTCGATCAAGCGGATCGCCGACCTGGACCCGGCGCTGGTGCTGGTGGGGCATGGCCCTCCGCTCTACGACGTTCAGCAGCTGAAGGACCTCGCCACGCGCCTGCCGTAGCCTGAGGGTTGGATGTCTGAGGATCGCCTGGAAGCACTTCGCGAACGCACGCGCTACGTCCCGCACGACGTTGAACCGCGCGTGTTCGAGCGCTGGGAAGCCGCCAGGATCTTCCATCCGGAGCCTGACGGGACGGCCGACGAGAACTACTCGCTCGCGATCCCGCCGCCGAATGTGACGGGCGCTCTACACATGGGGCATGCGCTGAACGGGTCGATCCAGGATGTGATGATCCGCCGCCAGCGGATGCGCGGAGTGCGCACGAAGTGGATCTTCGGCACCGACCACGCCGGCATCGCCACGCAGGTGAAGGTCGAGCAGCAGCTGGCCGAAGAAGGCGTCACCAAGCAGGATCTCGGGCGCGAGAAGTTCATCGAGAAGGTCTGGGAATGGCGGGAGAAGTACGGCTCCACGATCGTCCAGCAGTTCAAGCGGCTCGGCTGCTCGTGCGACTACCAGGACGAGCGCTTCACGATGGACGACGCTTACGCGCGCGCGGTCGCGCACGTATTCGTCGCGCTCTTCGAGAAGGGCGTCATCTACCGCGACAACTACATGGTCAACTGGGACCCGGGCACGCGCTCGGCGATCTCGGACCTGGAGGTCGAGCAGCGGCGCGTCGACGACAGGCTGTACTCGATCGACTACCCGCTCGAGTCCGGCTCGGGCTCGATCACGATCGCGACCGTGCGGCCCGAGACGATGCTGGCCGACACCGCCATTGCGGTGAACCCGAAGGACGATCGCTACACGCGCCTGATCGGCGAGACGGCGGTCCTGCCGATCGTCGGCCGTCGCCTGCCGATCATCGCCGAGGACTACGTCGACCCCGAGTTCGGCACCGGCGCCCTGAAGATCACGCCAGGCCATGACCCGAACGACTTCGACATCGGCCGCCGCCACGGCCTCGAGGAAGTCAGTGTGATCGGCGAGGACGGCCGGATGACCGCAGCCGCCGGCGAGTTCGCCGGGATGGAGGTCGACGAGGCGCGCGAGGCCGTGGTGGCGCGGCTGAAGGACGAGGGGCGGATCTCGAGCATCGAGCCCTATTCGCATGACGTCCCGCACTCGCACCGCTCGGGACGGCGGATAGAGCCGCTCATCTCGCTCCAGTGGTTCTGCGACATGAACGAGCTGGCCAAGGCGGCGATCGAGGTCGTCAAGTCCGGCCAGGTGCGCTTCTTCCCCGAGAAGCCGTGGACCGACGTCTACCTCAGCTGGCTCGAGAACATCCGGCCCTGGGTCCTGTCGCGCCAACTCTGGTGGGGCCACCGGATTCCCGTCTTCTACTGCGACAACGAGCACATGACCGCCAGCGCGGAGCGGCTCGAGTCGTGCCCTGACTGCGGCCAGCCCGTTCGGCAGGACGAGGACGTCCTCGACACATGGTTCAGCTCGGGCCTGTGGCCGTTCGCGACGCTCGGGTGGCCGGAGGAGACCGACCAGCTGCGGGCCTTCTACCCGACGGACGCGCTGATAACGGCGCGCGACATCATCTTCCTGTGGGTGGCGCGCATGGTGATGCTCGGCATCGAGTTCACCGGCCGCATCCCCTTCACAGACGTGAACATCACGTCTGTCATCCAGGCACCCGACGGGCGCCGCATGTCGAAGTCGCTCGGCACCGGGATCGATCCGCTCGACGAGATCCAGAACCACGGCGCCGACGCCGTCCGCTTCGGCCTGCTGGCCATGTCGTCGACCCAGGACGTCCGCTACTCGGCCCAGCGCGTGAAGCAGGGCGAGGACCTGACGAACAAGCTGTGGAACGCAAGCCGCCTCGTGCTGCTGAACGCCGTGACAAATGGGGACAGTCCCCTTTTGTTACAGCGTGTCGAGGATCGCTGGATCGTCTCGGCGATGGAGCGTCACACGCAGCGGGCGAACGAGCTGATCGACCAGTACCGGCTGTCGGCTGCGGCGCTCGAGCTCTACGACGCTTTCTGGACCGACGTCTGCGACTGGTACCTCGAGCTGGTCAAGCCGCGGCTCTACGACGGCGACCAGGAGGCGGCCGCGGTTCTCCTTCACGTGTTGCAAAGATGCTTGACGCTGCTGCACCCGTTCATGCCGCATGTGACCGAGGAGATCTGGAGCTTCATGCCAGGCGAGCGCGGGCTGCTCGCCGTCGAGCCATGGCCGGAGATCGACGAGGCGCTGTTCGATCCAGAGGCAGAAGCCGAGATGGAGCGGGTCCGGGAGACCGTTGTGGCGATTCGCCGGCTGCGTGACCTCGCCGGCGTCAAGCCCGCGTTGCGCCTTCCCGCCGCCGTCGATCTGGACGAATCGGTTGCCGGGCACATCGCCAACCTCGCTCGTCTCGAGCTGAGCACGAACGGCCGCGAACCGCTCGCGACGGTCGGAGCGGTGCGGATCCTCGCAACGGCGGACGTCGATGCCGGCGCGTTCACCGCGCGCGTGGATGCTCGACGGAAGCAACTGCGCGACGAGGTGGCCCGCGGCGAGAAGAAGCTCGGCAACAAGGGCTTCGTCGACAAGGCGCCGCCGGAGGTGGTGCAGGAGGAGCGCGACAAGCTCGAGGCCTACCGCCGCGAACTGGAGAGTCTCGGCGGATGAACCTTGGGCAGGCCGAGGACTACCTGCTCGGCCTGGAGCTGTTCGGCATGCGCTTCGGGCTGGACCGCATGCACAAGCTCATGACGGTGCTGGGCATGCCCCAGCGGCGCTTTGCCTCGATTCACGTGGTCGGGACCAACGGCAAGTCGTCCACGACCCGCATGACCGCCGCGATCCTCGAGCGCCACGGCCTGCGGACCGGCATCTACACCTCCCCCCACCTGCGCGGCTTCCCGGAGCGGATCGAGGTTGCGGGACAGCCGCTCTCCGACGCCGCGTTCGCAGACGCCGTCGCGCGCGCGGCGCACGCGGCCGAGCTGGTCAACCGCACGCTCCCAGAGGGCGACGAGGTCACCCAGTTCGAGGCGCTCACGGCCGCCGGCTTCCACGCGCTCGCAGCGGCGCGGATCGAGGTCGCCGTGATCGAGGCCGGCCTCGGCGGCCGATACGACGCGACGAACGTGATCCCCTCGCAGGTCCAGGTGCTCACGAGCGTCGGCCTCGACCACACGCGCTGGCTGGGCGACACAATCGCCGACATCGCGGCGGAGAAGCTGGCGGTCGTGCGCGACCACGCGACGCTCGTGATCCCGCCCGACCTCGCGCCCGAGGCGATCCCGGTCGCCGAGCGCGTGGCCGAGGAGAAGCACGCGCGGATTGTGCGGGCACCGCGCGACCTCGGCCTGCGGCAGGCGGCGCGCGGATCGTTCCAGCGCCACAACTTCGCGCTCGCCGCGGCCACGGCCGAGGCGTTCCTGGGGCGCCCGCTCGACGAACACGCTGTCGCCGAGGCTGCCGCCACCGTCACGGTCCCCGGGCGCATGGAGGTCGTGCGAGAGAACCCGCTGGTGATCTTCGACGGCGCCCACAATGGCGCCGGCGTGGCCGCGCTGGCGGACGCGTTGCCGGAGCTGATCGGCGACCGCCCGCTGACCGTGGTCATATCGATCCTCGACGACAAGGATGCTCGCGTGATGCTCGGAGCGCTGCTGCCGCTGGCCGAGAACGTCGTCTTCACCCGCACCTCGAACCCGCGCGCGCTTCCGCCGGGCACCCTCGCGCACCTGTCGGAGCGGCCAGACGCCATCACCGTCGGCGATCCACGAGCCGCGCTCGAGCGCGCGAAGGAGCTGGCCGGCAGCGACGGAGCGGTGCTCGCTACGGGGTCGATCTACCTGATTGCGGACCTCGTCACGGAGCCCGGGCAGGCCCGGGCGTCAATGATCTGATGCAGGACGACGGGCCCAGTTTCATCGCGATGATCACGCTCGTGGCCGTCGTCGTGGCCACCGTGATCTTGGTCTTCTTCGGAATTGGGTATCTACTCGGGAAGATTTTCCTGTAGAGCGGGGACCTAGACTGGCTTACGCATGCCTGTAGTCGCGATATTCGGGATCACCAACGACACCCTCAACCTGGTCGTCAACCTGCTGCTGCTCTTCCTCGTAGTGGTCTGGCTGGCGCTCGTCTGGTGGACCTACGCAGACGCGCGGCGCCGGATTGACGACCCGATGCTGGTGGGCACGGCGACCGCCGCCTCGCTGTTCCCCTTCGTCGGGACGATCGTCTACATGATCCTGCGGCCGCCGGAATACCTGGCGGACGTGCGCGAGCGGCAGCTCGAGATCGCAGCGGCCGAGGCACGGCTGTCGCAGCTGGAGGCGCTCACCTGCCCCTATTGCGAGGGCGACATCGAGCGCTCGTTCCTCGTCTGCCCGCACTGCATGCACAAGCTCAAGGACCCGTGCCAGAGTTGCGGGCGCCCGCTCGACCCGCGCTGGTCCGTGTGCCCCTACTGTGAGGCGGCGGTCACGGCGTCGCCCCGGAGAGCGGCGGTCAGCTGAATCCCGGGGCGGCTAGCCTGCCCGCCCCATGGACAAGACTCTGATTCTCGTAAAGCCGGATGCTTTCGCGCGCGGCCTCACGGGCGAGATCATCGCCCGCTTCGAACGCAAGGGCCTGCGCATCGCCGCCCTCAAGTACATGACCGTTGAGCAAGACCTGGCCGTCAAGCACTACGCCGAGCACGAGGGCAAGCCGTTCTTCGGCGAGCTCGTCGAGTTCATCACCAGCGGTCCGCTCGTCGCGATGGTCCTGGAGGGTTACGAGGCCGTCGTCGCTGCGCGCCAGGTGATCGGCTCGACGAACCCGCTCGAGGCCAGCCCCGGCTCGATCCGCGGTGACTACGCGCTCGAGGTCGGCCAGAACATGGTCCACGGCTCGGACTCGAACGAGTCGGCCGAGCGCGAGGCAGCGCTGTTCTTCCCGGACCACGGATAACGCTCGCGTCCGCCTCTCCGCAGAGGCGCGCAATCCTCGAGCAGCTCGGGATCGACTTCGTCGCGCAGCCGGCCGAGATCGAGGAGCTCTCGGCCGGCGATCCGCACCACGTGGTCATCGAGAACGCGCGCCGCAAGGCCCGCGCCGTCGACGGCGATCTGGTGCTGGCGTGCGACACCGAGGTGATCCTCGACGGCCGCGTGTTCGGCAAGCCGGCGGACGCGGACGAGGCGCGCACCTTCCTGCGCCGGCTCTCAGGCCGCACTCACGAGGTCTTCGGCGGAATCGTCGTCCGGCGGGGCAGCGACGAGCAGACCGGCATCTGCGTGACAAGGGTCCGCTTCCGGACCTTGGATGGCTCGGAAATCGAGACATACGTGGCGACGGAGGAGTGGCGCGATCGCGCCGGTGGCTACGCAATCCAGGGAAAAGGCGCCGCCTTGGTGGAGGGGATCGAGGGCGATTTCTGGAACGTCGTCGGGCTGCCGGTACCCGAGCTCATTCGTCTGTTGAAAAGTGCCTGCTAGGGTCGCTTTTGGGTGCTCCGGAGGGCCGCAACCGCCTGTGCAGCCCTTGGCTCTGGCTCGTTTAGTCTGGCGCTCGTCCTGTAGATGGGTTTCTTCACGTATCTCACCGGCTTCGGCGGTCGGGACATGGCCGTCGATCTTGGAACAGCGAACACGCTGGTATACGTCCGTGGCCGCGGAATCGTGCTGTCGGAGCCGTCCGTGGTTGCGATCGACGCCCGCACCGCCGAGGTCCACGCCGTCGGCATCGAGGCGAAGCGCATGCTAGGGCGCACTCCCGGCACCATCCAGGCGATCCGGCCGCTGAAGGACGGCGTCATCGCCGATTTCGACGTGACCGAGCAGATGCTCCGTCACTTCATCCAGAAGGTTCACCAGAACCGCTGGGCCCATCCGCGCGTAGTCGTCTGCGTCCCCTCGGGCGTCACCGGGGTCGAGAAGCGCGCGGTGGAAGAGGCGTGTCTGTCAGCCGGCGCGCGCCAGGCGTACCTCATCGAGGAGCCGATGGCGGCTGCGATCGGCGCCGGCCTCCCCGTGGGCGAGCCGAGTGGGAACATGGTCGTCGACATCGGCGGCGGCACGACCGAGGTGGCGGTCATCTCGCTTGGAGGCATCGTCGTCTCGCAGTCGATTCGCATCGGCGGCGACGAGATCGACGAGTCGATCACGAACTACGTGAAGCGCGAGTACAAGCTGATGATCGGATCGCAGACTGCCGAAGAGGTCAAGCTCGAGATCGGCTCCGCCTTCGTGCTCGAGGAGGAGGTGCAGGCCGAGATCCGCGGCCGTGACCTCGTCTCCGGCCTGCCCAAGACCGTGGTGCTGACCAGCGAGGAAGTCCGGATGGCGATCGAGGAGCCGGTCCAGGCGATCATCGATGCCGTCAAGGAGACCCTCGACCGGACGCCGCCCGAGCTGGCGGCGGACATCATGGATCGCGGGATCATGCTCGCCGGTGGTGGCGCCCTGCTGCAGGGACTCGACGACAGGCTGCGCGATGAGACCCAGATGCCTGTGCATCTGGCCGAGTCGCCTTTAACCTGCGTTGCTGTCGGGTCAGGACGATCTCTCGAGGAGTTCGAGGCGATCCACCGCAGCAGCCGCAACAACAACCGCAACCGGCGCCGCTACTAGCGCCGAGCAGCCTGGCGGTGTTCTCCAGGTCCCCCGTCCAGCGCCGTCGCGCCGTTCTCGCGGTGCTGCTCGCGGTATCCCTGGTGCTGCTGACGGTCTACTTCTCGGAACCGGTGTCGGGCGGGCTGCACGCGGTCCAGCGCGGCGCGGGCGAGGTGCTCTCGCCGCTGGAGGAAGGTACGTCGCGCGCGTTCAAGCCGTTCAGCGACCTTGCCGGCTGGGTCGGCGACGTGGCTGACGCCAAGAAGCAGAACAAGCAGCTGAAGGCGGAGGTCAAGGACCTGCGCGGCCAGCTTGCGACGCTCGCCACCGACAAGCGCGAGGCCGAGCAGCTGCGGGCATTGACGCAGGTGTCGGGCAACCTGCCGCAGGGTGCGAAGACGGTGACCGCCCGGGTGATCGCTCACTCGCCGACCGTCTGGTACTCGACCATCCAGATCGACAAGGGCCGGTCGGATGGCGTGCGCGCGAACCAGCCCGTCATCACCGCCGGTGGTCTGGCCGGGAAGATCGTCGCCACCACGGGCGGCACGGCGCGGGTGGCACTGATCAGCGACGCGTCCAGCGCCGTCTCAGCTGAGATCATGCCCAAGGGCGTGTCCGGGGTGGTCAAGCCCGAGATCGGCGGTAAGGACCTGATCCTCGACTTCATACCGAAGGGCAGCCACGTGCGCCGCGGGCAGGTGGTCGTCACTTCCGGCTTCAAGTCGGGCGACCTCGAGTCGCTCTTCCCGCGTGGCATCCCGATCGGCCAGGTCGGCTCGGTCAACCAGGACCAGCTCCAGATCTACCAGCGCGTCCGCGTCAGGCCGTACGCGGACCTGCGCAGCATCGACTTCGTCCAGGTCGTGACCGACAACGGCGCGTCGCCGATCACCGCGGGGGTGGGGCGGCCGTGACCGCTACGCCTGGGACCTTCCTCAGGCTCGGGGTGCTCTGCCTGTTCGGCGTGATCATTCAGGTCGCCGGGGTCTCGTCTCTGCACATCTTCGGGACCCAGCCGGATCTGGTGCCGTTGATCGTCGGCGCGGTTGGGCTGCTGGGCGGCTCGGTCTACGCGGCGTGCGTCGGGTTCTGCTGCGGGCTGCTGATCGACATCTCGCTCGGCCAGCCGCTGGGCGCGTCGTCGCTCGTGCTCACGGCAGTCGGCTACGCGGTCGGCCGCTACCAGGAGGTGCGCGACCCGGCCCACGGCCTGCTGCCGATCCCGATCGGCGCGGCCGCCACGGCGGGATACGTCGTCGGTTTTGCCGCACTTTCCTTCATGCTCGAGGTGCGCGGGCCCGTCAGCCCGTCCGTGATTCGGGAGATGATCATCACGATCCTCCTGAACGCCCTCCTCGCGCTGCTCATCTTCCCGATCATTCGCCGCTTCATGAGGCCGTCGCTGGTCGGCGACCAGCAGGCACGGCGGCGGCCTGCCACGGCGACCACCGGACCGCTCGGGCTGCGCGGGTTGGAGATCTGATGTACCTGGACTCCGACCGTCGCGGCACGGCGATGTCGCCTGGGCTGGCGCTGCGGATCGCGATCCTCGGCGGCGTCGCGCTCGTGATGTTCGCGATCGTGTTCTTCCGCCTGTGGTACCTGCAGGTGCTCTCAGGCGACCACTACCTGGCGCAGGCCAACAACAACCGCGTCCGCGAGATCAAGACGCCCGCGCCGCGCGGCAAGATCGTCGACCGCAATGGCCACACGCTGGTGGACAACCGCCCGGCGCAGGTGGTGGAGATCGCCCCGGACAAGCTGCCGAAGACAAACGCCGAGAAGACGCAGCTGTACACCCGGCTCGGCCGGGTGCTGCACATGACCCGCCGCGACATCCGTTCGAGCGTGCGCGACCAGCTGCGCGCCGTGCCGTTTTCGGCCGCGATCGTGAAGACTGACGTCAAGCTGCCCGTCGTGGAGTATCTGTCGGAGCACGCCAGCTCGTTCCCCGGCGTCACGGTCGACAAGATCTGGCTGCGCTCGTACCCCTACCACCAGGTCGCGGCCCACATCTTCGGAACGGTCGGTGAAGTCACCGAGCCACAGCTGAAGGAACGGCGCTACTCCGGCGTCACGCAGGGCGACCGGGTCGGCCAGTCAGGCATCGAGTACTCGTACGACCGCTTCCTGCGCGGCAAGAACGGCGCGCGCCGCGTGCTCGTGGACGCGAGCGGCGACCCGCGCGGGACCCTCGGCTCGGTGCCGTCCGTCCCCGGTCATCAGCTGCGCCTGTCGCTCGACCTCGACGTCCAGCGCGTCGGCCAGCAGGCGATCTCGAGCGACGAAGGGGCGTTCGTCGCGATGGACGTTCACACCGGTGCGCTGATCGGACTCGGATCGAACCCGTCGTTCGACCCGAACCTGTTCTCGAAGGGCATCAAGCAGAGCGTCTTCAAGCGACTGAACTCGGACGCGAACGGTGCGCCGCTGATCGACCGGGCGATCCAGGGCGGGTACCCGACCGGTTCGACGTTCAAGTTGATCACGGCGACGGCCGCGCTCGAGGGCGGGATCATCTCGCCCGACACGCCGCTGTACGACCCCGGCTATCTGAAGGTCGGCGGCGTCACCTTCAAGAACGCCGAAGGCGCGGTGCACGGCGCGCTGTCGCTGCGCAAGGCGCTGACCGTCTCGGACGACGTCTTCTTCTACAAGCTCGGGCTCGAGGCCAACAACACCGGCAACGGCCACCTGATCCAGAAGTGGGCAGCGCGCTACGGGCTCGGCCACCTCACAGGCGTCGATGTGCCGGGCGAGCTGCCGGGGACGATCCCGTCGCCGGAGTGGCGGAACCAGCTCTTCAAGAAGAAGCTGACCGACCGGCCGTGGACACCAGGCGACAACATCAACCTGGCCGTCGGCCAGGGCGACGTGCGCGTGAGTCCGCTGCAGCTGGCGACCGCGTACGCGGCGCTCGCGAACGGCGGGACGGTCCTGCGCCCGCATCTGGGCGAGCGGATCGAGGACGCCAGCGGCCGCGTGGTTCAGGAGTTCCATCCACGAGCGCGGCGGAAGATCCACATCAACCCGGGCTACCGCCAGGCGATCCTCGACGGCCTGCGTGGCGCCGCGAGCGCCCCGGGCGGCACGTCGACCGCGGTGTTCCAGGGCTTCCCGATCCCGATCGCGGGTAAGACCGGCACGGCCGAAAAGGGCCTCGGGCGGAAGGACCAGTCATGGTACGTCGCGCTCGCGCCCTATCCGAACCCGCGCTACGTGGTCGTGGTGACCGCCGAGCACGGCGGCTTCGGCGCCGACACCGCCGCGCCCGAGGCGCGGAAGATCCTGGCAGCCATGTTCGGCATCAAGGACAAGGGCCCGGCGCCGAATCCGAACGCAGGCCAGGCCGGCGTGGCTGCGCCCACGGTGCCCGTCGTTCCCGCGCAGACGGCGCCGACGACAGGGGCTGGCCAATGAAGTCGTCGCTAGGGTGCAGGCGCTGATGGAGACGGCGAGCTACGGCGGCTCGGTCCAGCGCTTCGAGCAGCCTCAGGCTGCCTCGTTGACGAGCCTGTTCCGCTTCGACCCCCTGCTGCTGCTGGCGGGAGTCGGGCTGATCGGCTGCTCGGTCTACGTGCTCAGCGCGGCGACCGAGAACGACATACCGGGCAATCCGTACTACTACGTCACCAGGCAGGCGGTCTACGGAGGCGTCGGGATCATCCTGATGCTGATCCTGTCGCGCTTTGACTACTCACGCCTGCGCGAGCTCAAGCTCGGGCTCTACGGCGCGATGATCGGGCTGATCTGCCTGACCTTTGCGCTCGGTGCCGCCGCGCGCGGCTCGCAGCGCTGGATCGCGCTGCCGTTCTTCAATCTTCAGCCGTCCGAGGTCGGCAAGGTGCTCCTGATCCTCACGTTGTCCGCATTCGCGGTCGACAGAGTCAGGCGCCTTGACGAGTGGAGGACGACTTCCCGGATCGTGCTGCTCGCCGCGTTCCCGGCGATGCTTGTCGTCGCCCAGCCGGACCTCGGCAGCGGCATGGTCTACATCGTCATCGCCGGCGCGGTGTTGTTCATCGCCGGCACCAAGTGGACGCATTTCCTGGCGCTTGGCACGCTGCTCGTCACCGCCATCGTGGTGGTGCTCATCGCAGCTCCCGCAGCCGGCTTCCACGTACTCAAGCCGTATCAGGTCGACAGGCTCACAGCGTTTGCCAACCCGTCGGACAACCCGCGGGGGCAGGGGTATCAGCTGAACCAGTCGATCATCGGCATCGGCGCCGGTCAGAAGACAGGGCGCGGAGCAGATGGGGCAACTCAGACGAAGCTCAACTTCCTACCGGAGCACCACACGGACTTCATTTTCTCCGTCGTGGGCGAGGCTTACGGTTTCTTGGGCTGCGCTCTGATCCTGTCGCTCTACGCTTTGTTGATCTGGCGGGGGCTGCGCATATTGACCATGGCGAAGAACCTCTATGGAGCGCTGATCGCAGGCGGAGTGACCGCGATGCTGATGTTCCAGGTCTTCGTCAACGTCGGAATGTCCATCGGGATCATGCCCATCACCGGCGTTCCACTGCCGCTGATGTCCTACGGCGGATCTTCGGTCTTAGTCACTTTCCTCGCACTTGGCCTGCTGCAGTCCGTTTACCTGCAGGCGCGCAACGTCGCTGCGGCCAAGGGGCGGGAGCTACTTCCATGAGGTGTTTCAGTTTTGAGAAAGCAAGTGTTGGTTACCGTCGGCCAGGGCGAGACCCGGGTCGCGATTCTCGAGGCGGAGGGCGATCCCGCTGCCGCCTCGCAGGCAAAGGAGCAGCCCAAAGGGCGCTCATCTAGGAGAGGTCGCGGCCGGCCGAAGCCGCCCCAGGACTGGCGGGTCGGCGAGCTCTACGTAGAGCGCCGCGGCTCGCGCTCGATAGTCGGCAACGTCTACAAGGGCCGCGTCGACAACGTGCTGCCGGGGCTCGAGGCCGCGTTCGTGGACGTTGGTCTCGAGAAGAACGGCTTCCTCCATGCCGATGACATCGTCATGCCGGGCGTGGAAATTGCGCGTCGCGGGCGCGGCGGCGGCAAGGGCAAGCGCATCACCGATCTGCTGAAGCCGGGCCAGGAGATCGTCGTGCAGGTGGTCAAGGACCCGCTTAAGACGAAGGGCCCGCGGCTTTCGATGCAGTTGTCGATCGCCGGGCGCTACCTGGTCTACGTCCCGCAGGGTGAGGGCGTGGGCGTGTCGCGCCGGCTCGACGACAAGGAGCGCGACCGCTTGCGGCGGCAGGTCGCGAAGGTCGAGCTTGGCGAGGGCGGAGCGATCGTGCGCACGGCCGCGCAGGGCGCGACCGCCGAGGACTTCGAGCGCGAGATCAAGTACCTGCACAAGCTCCACGAGGTGCTGCAGCAGCGCGTCAAGGAAGCCAAGGCCCCAGCGATGGTCTTCCAGGAGGCGGACCTGTCGGTGCGCGTCGTGCGCGACATCTTCAGCAAGCAGTTCGAGAAGGCCGTGGTCGACGACGAGAAGCAACACCACCGACTGGTCTCGTTCTTCACGCGCACGGCACCCGAGCTGGTCGATCGCGTCGAGCTCTACAAGGACGACGACCCGCTGTTCGAGCGCTACGGCGTCGAGGAGGCATTCGAGTCGGTGCTGCACCGGCGCGTCGACCTGCCCTCCGGCGGCTACCTGATGATCGACTACGCCGAGGCGCTCACGGTCATTGACGTCAACTCCGGGTCGTTCACCGGCCGCGGCCGTGACGCCCGGCTGGAGGAGACGATCACGCAGACCAACCTGGAAGCGGCCGCCGAGGTCGTGGGCCAGCTGCGACTGCGGGACATCGGCGGGATCATCGTCATCGACTTCATCGACATGTCGCGCGCGCGCAACCGCGATGCGGTGCTGAAGACGCTGCGCAAGGCGTTGGATGAGGACCGGACCAAGACCTACGTCGTGGAGATCTCGCCGCTCGGCCTGGTCGAGATGACCCGCCAGAACGTGACCGAGGGCGTGCGCGAGATCATGACGCGCACCTGCCCGACCTGCGACGGCGAGGGCGTGATCCTGTCCGAGGAGACCGTGGCGATCCGGGTGGAGCGCAAGCTGCGCGACCTGGTGGCTGAACGGCCTGCGCCGGAGGCGTACCTGATCCAGCTGCACCCGGCCGTAGCCCGGTTGCTGTTGGACGGGCCCGGTCGCCCCCTGCTCGCTGTGGAGGACGAGGTCGGCAAGCGCTTTTTCTTCGAGGGCACCGAGGCCCTTCCGCTCGACTACTTCGCCGTTGCGATGGAGGGCTCGCTGGAGGACGTCGAACAGCGGGCGCTGCCGTTCCAGCCCGGCGAGGAGCTGCTCGTGAAGATCGAGGAGCCACACATGTACGACGAGGACGACGCCGTGGCGAAGATCGACGGCTACGTCATCTCGGTTGCGGCTGCCGGCCGCTTCATCGGTGAGCGCAAGCTGGTGCGGATCGAGAAGGTGGGGCGGACCTCGGCAGATGCGGTGATCGTGGGCGACGCGGGCGACCCCGCCGAGGGGGCGCCGGCCGACGGCGCCGAAGCGGAAGCCGACCCGAACGGCAGGCGACCGAGGAGGCGAGGGCGCCGAGGCGGTCGCGGGCGCAAGAAGGCGGAATCGACCGAATCAACCGACTGATCGCCGAGTGGTCACTCAAGGGGTCTATAGGCCCCATAAGTGACCACTCGGTGCGGATTTTCGGCGGCTACACTGTCTCCGCGCCCTTGGAGGGGCGTTTTCTATGTACGCGATTGTTCGAGTAGGCGGCAAGCAATACCGAGTCGAGAAGGGCGATCAGCTCGTCGTCGACCGGTTGAGTGAGGACGAGGGCGCGAAGGTCGCCCTCGAGCCGTTGCTGTTCCGCTCGGACGACACGGTTTTCGACGCCGACGGCCTGGCGAAGGTCAAGGTCGAGGCGGTCGTGCGCGGGCACAAACGCGGCGAGAAGCTCCGGATTCGCAAGTTCAAGCCCAAGCGCGGCTACTCGCGCCGCGCGGGCCACCGCTCCGAGCAGACGGTGCTGGAGATCGCGGACATCAAGATGCTCGCGCGCAAGCCGGCCGCGAAGAAGGAGAAGGAGGCCGACGATGGCTCATAAGAAGGGCCTTGGTTCGAGCCGAAACGGCCGCGACTCGCAGGCGCAGCGCCTGGGAGTGAAGGTCTTCGCCGGTCAGACCGTGACGGGTGGCGAGATCATCGTGCGTCAGCGCGGCACCCGCTTCAAGCCCGGCGACGGGGTCGGGATCGGGAAGGACGACACCCTGTACGCGCGTGCTGCGGGAACAGTTGAGTTCAAGGCCGGCCGCCGCGGCCGCGTCGTTTCGGTCCTTCCCGGCGACGACGCCTAGCTAGACGCGCTTCGTATCGCGCTGGTAGGCGCGCGCTGCCAGCAGCGTGCCGACCACGCTCCAGACGACGACCACGGCCCAGCCGTGCGATCCCCACGGATGCTTGTCGCCGAGCCCGGCCCGGCTCGCCTGGACGAGCCAATAGGACGGCAGCTCCTTTGCGATTGATGCGATGAAGCCGCTGCCCGTGATCGGGAACCAGGTTCCTCCGAGAAAGGCGAACAAGGCGGTCGTGCCGCCGATCGCCGGCCCGACCGAGTCGGCCGTGAGCAGGTGGCCCATGAGAATGCCGATCGCCGCGAACGGCACGAGGCCGACGACGATGTAGGCGGTCATCGCGACCCAGCGATCGGCAGCCAGGCTCACCCCGACCGCGACGCCGGCGACGTAGAGCGCCAGCAGCGCAACCAGCGCGAGCATGTAGCTGGTCGCCACCTTGGCCCGGAAGTAGGCGCGCGTCGGCAACGGGGTGATGCGCAGCTGGCGGTTCCAGCCGGCGGTGCGCTCGGCGGCGATGCGCGCGCCGCTCGAGAGCATCGCATTCATGGTGCCGAAGGCGGCCAGGCCGATCATGAAGTAGAGCGGGGCGGAGATGCCGGTGCCGCCGAGGTTGTGCTCGTTCTTGTTCGGCGCCGCGATCAGCAGGTAGAGCACGAGCGGGAATGCGAGCGAAAAGATCAGCACGCGCCGGTTCCGGGTCGTCCGGATGAGCTCGAAGCGCAGGTACGCGACACCGCTGCTCATACAGGCCGCGGATCCGTCGCGGATGCGGCGACCGCGCCATTCGCCGTGAGCTCGAGGAAGGCTTCTTCCAGCCCGGCGCCCGTGATCTCGATGTCGCGCGCCTGGGGATACTGCGCGAGCAGCGCTCGGATCGCCGCATCCGAGTCCGCGCACCGCAAGACGACCGCTTCTCCGCGCCGCTCCGCTGACGTCACCCCGGGCAGCGCAGCCAGCTGCTCCACGGTCGCATCGGGCAGCGTCGCGCGGATCATCCGCGCGCCTACGCGGGCCTTGATCTCAGTTGTCGGCCCGTCCGCCACCACGCGCCCGGCTGCCATCAGCACCGCGCGGTCCGCGTAGTCGTCGGCTTCCTCCAGGTAGTGAGTGGCGAAGACCACCGTCTTGCCGCGCGCGGCGAACTCGCGCATCGTGGTCCAGAACGCCCGCCTTCCCTCTACGTCCATTGCCACGGTGGGCTCGTCGAGCACGAGCAGCTCGGGATCGCAGACCAGTGCGATTGCGAATCGCACCCGCTGCGTTTGGCCACCGGAGAGCTTCTCGGTTCGCCGCTCGGCGATCGCCTCGATGCCGACCAGGCGGATGACCTCCTCCACGTCCAGCGAATGCGGGTAGAGCGCGGCCATCATCTGGATCAGCTCGCGTACGGTCACGTCGCGGATCACGGCGCCGGTCTGCAGCATCGCGCCGATCGAGCCCGCGGCGACCGCGTCGCGCGGCGGCCTGCCGAAGATGTGCGCGCTACCGGCGTCGGCGGGCAGCAGGCCCAGCAGCATGTCGATCGTCGTCGACTTCCCGGCTCCGTTTGGGCCGAGCAGCGCCACCGTCTCGCCGCGCCGGATCGTGACGTCGATTCCGCGCACTGCCTGCACCGGACCGCTCTCACCGCGGAACGTCTTCGTCAGTCCCTTGAGCTCGACGGTTCCGTTGGTCGCCGCGCCGCTATCCACGCATCTGAAGTTAGCCGCCAATCGCGGCGGCTCGTGTAGCAAGCCGCTCTGCGAAGACCAGTTCGCGCGCGGTTCCCAGCGCCGTCGCGATCGCCCCCAGGACGATCGCATCAGTTCCCAGCTCAGTCTCCTCGATCCGCGTCTCGAGCGGCGTCAGCTCCCGCAGCCGCGCCTCGAGCGGCGGTCGCAGCAGGTCGGCGCTGCCGCCGATGCCGCCGCCGAGCACGATGAACTCCGGATCGACGACCGCCGAGAGCGTCGCCAGCAGCAGCGCGATGCGCTCTGCCTCGATCCCAACGGCCTGCACCGCCTTCGCGTCGCCGCCCCGAGCGGCGTCGAAGACATCCTTCGCCGTCAGCTCCCCTCGCATACCCGCCCGGCGCGCGGCGGCCACAACGGCGGCCGCGGAGGTGGCCTCCTCGAGTCGGCCGCGTTCCGAGCGCGCACCGTCCTCCATGCCCGGCCAGGGGATGTAGCCCACCTCGCCGGCGGCGCCGTGTGCGCCGCGATACAGCTCGCCGTCGATCACGATCCCCACGCCGAGGCCGGTGCCGAGCTCCAGGTAGACGAAGCTGCGCGCATCGCGCCCGCGTCCGAAGTCGCGTTCGCCGACCGCGGCCAGGTTGGCGTCGTTGTCGATCGTGGTGCTGGGGGTGAGCGCGTCGCGCAGCTCGTCGGCCAAGCCCGGCTTCGACCAGTCGGGCAGGTTGGGCGCATGCCACAGGCGCCCGGTGGCGGGATCGAAGACCCCAGGGCTGCCGACCACCGTGTGCACCACGCGCTTCCAGCCGATGCCGGCCTGCTTGACCGCCGCGCGAGCCTCGCGCGCCGCGGCGCGCACCACGGCGCCGGCCGTCCGCGCGCGGTTCGGCGTGTCGCTGCGGGCGATGATCGCGCCCGCGAGATCGGCGACCGCGACCCTGATCCAAGCGCGGCCGATGTCGAGCCCGACCACGTAGCCTGCGGTCGGGTCCGGCTCGTAGAGCATCGCCGTGCGGCCGCGGGACGGAGCGGCAGGGCCGACCGGGCGCACCAGCCCAACGGCCTCGAGCTCCGCCAGCGCCTGCGAGACGGTCGGCTTCGACAGGCCGGTGTCGCGCGCGAGCTGGGCGCGGGAGAGGGGACCATCGTCACGCAGTCGCTGCATCAGCGCGCCCTGGTTGAGCGTGCGCAACAGCGCTGGTGTCCCCTTGACAGACATTAGTTAGGAAACCATACTTACTATATGAGTCGCGGCGAGAGCGCGCAACCGGGCTACGTGCTCGCGATCGACTTCGGCGGAACGAAGATCGCTGTCGGCACGGTCGGCGTCGACGGCGAGCTGATCGCCTCGGAACGGCTCGAGACCCAAGCCGAGCTCGGCCCCGGCCAGGCCGTGGAGCGCGCACTGGCGACGGCTCAGCGGCTGAAGGCGACTGCGCCCGGCGACTGTCTCGGCGCCGGCGCGGTCAGCCCCGGGATCATCGAGGAAACGGGCGTGCAGCTGAACCCGAACCTGCCCGGCTGGGATCGTCTGACGCTGCCCGAGCTGCTGCGCGACGGGCTCGGCGTACCGACGGTCGCGGTCGCGAACGACGTGAACGCCGCCGCCCTGGCCGAGACCCGCTGGGGAGCGCTCGCCGATACCGACGTCGGGCTGTTCGTGAGCCTCGGGACGGGGGTGAAGGCGGGGATAGTGATCGGCGGACATGTCTTCGAGGGTGCGCACGGCGCGGCGGGGGAGATCGGATACAGCGTGCGCGATGCGGCGGATGGCGCCGGGTTCGCGACCGGCCACGCTCCTCTCGAGGAGTTCGTTGGCGGCCGTGCACTCGGCGAACGTGCCGGTGCGCTGCTCGGCGAGTCCCTGAGCGCGGCCGACCTGTTCTCACACCCGGAGCTGCCGCCCGACTTCCTCGCCGAGTGGCTTGCGGAGCTGACGATGCACGTGGCGAACCTGGCGATCGCGATCGATCCCGAACGGATCGCTGTCGGCGGCGGCTTGATGGGCCACGCCGAGCGCATTCTCCCGTCGCTCCGCGAGCGCGTCCGGGCCGTCGTCCCGTTCCCGCCCGACGTCGTCCCGGCGCGCTTCCTGCACGACGGCGCCCTGCGCGGAGCCGGGGCCATCGCGATCGATGCGATCGCCGCCCCAGTCGAAGAGGTGCCGTCATGAGCGGCGAGCTGATGCGGTCGGAGATGGCGCAGCAGCCAGAGGTGCTTGCCCGTTTCGTAGACCGCTTCGCCGAACACATGAGACGCGTCCGCGAGCTCGTGCCTCAGCCGCCCGCCGGCATCTCGTTCGTGGCGCGCGGGTCTTCCGACCACGCCGCCGTCTACGGCCGCTACCTGTCGGAGCTGGCCTCCGGACGCCCGGCTGCGCTCGCGGCGCCCAGCCTGCAGACGCTCTACGAGGCCGAGGTCGACTACAGCGGCTGGCTCGTGGTCGCGCTCAGCCAATCCGGCGCCACGCCCGAGATCGAGACGGTGACGCGCCGCATGCAGCACGCCGGTGCCCGGACGCTGGCGATCGTCAACGACGATGCAAGCCCGCTGGCCCGCGCCGCCGAGCTCGTGATCCCGCTCGACGCCGGAGCCGAGCGCGCGGTGCCGGCGACAAAGACCGTCACGTCTGAATTCCTCGCGGTGGCTGCCGTGGCCGCGGCGCTTGGGCCCGTTCCCTTCGATCAGGACGCGCTCCGGACGCTGCCCGACGCCGTGGCGGCAATCATCGAGACGCCCGCACCTGCATACGCGGTGGCGGAGAGCCTGCTCGACGCGCAGCGCACGTTCGTGGTCGCCCGCGGCCTGCTGCTGGCCGCAGCGCTCGAGACCGCACTCAAGATCAAGGAGACCACGGGCGTCCTGGCCGAGGGCATGTCGGCAGCCGATCTGCGCCATGGGCCGATCGCCGCCACCGGGCCCGGCGCCCCATTGCTCACGATTGACGACGGCGGTCGCGCATCGGAGGACCTTCGCGAGGTCGCACGGCTTGCCGCGGCGCGCGGCGCCGTGGTGACCCGCTGCGCGGTCGGCGACGCCGACCTGCCGCTGCCGGCCGGGATCCCGGAAGCGCTGGCGGTGGTGACAGCCACGGTGCGCGGGCAGCAGCTCGCGCTCGCGCTGGCGGAGGCACACGGTGTCGATCCCGACGCTCCGGCTGGTCTCTCGAAGGTCACGGCGACAACTTGACCCAATGAAGCAGCGAACCAGAGAGGAGGACCCATGATTGGGACCCGCACAAAGAGGAACGCGCTCGTGTTCCTCGTTCTCGCAGTCTCGGTCCTTCTCGTCGCGTGTGGCGGCGGGAACGACAAGACGTCAAGCAGTAGCGCCTCCGGCAGCACCGCCGCGAGCAGCAGCGGCAAGGCGAAGATAGGCCTGCTTCTGCCCGAGACCAAGACCGCGCGCTATGAGGCCCACGACCGGCCCCAGTTCACGAACAAAGTCAAGGCGCTGTGCCCGAGCTGCACGGTCCTGTACCAGAACGCGTCCCAGGACGCGCAGAAGCAGCTGACGCAGGCCGAGGCCATGCTTGCGTCCGGTGCGAACGTGCTCGTGCTCGACGCCGTCGACGTCGGCTCGGTTGGGCCGATCATCAAGGAGGCACGACAGCGGCACGTGCCGGTGATCGCCTACGACCGGCTGATCTCGAACCAGCCGATCGCCGACTACGTGTCGTTCGACAACGTGCGCCAGGGTCGCATCCAGGCCCAGACGCTCGTCACCAAGATCGGCAAGTCGAAGCCGATAGTGATGATCAACGGGGCGCCGACCGATCCGAGCGCGGGCGACTACAAGAAGGGCGCCCATCAGGTCTTCGACAACTCGGTGAAGGTCACGAAGGAGTACGACACGCCGGACTGGAGCCCCGACAAGGCGCAGCGCGAGATGGAGCAGTCGATCACCGCGATCGGCAAGAACGGGTTCGCGGGCGTGTACTCCGCGAACGACGGGATGGCGAGTGGGGCGATCGCGGCGATGAAGGGCGCGGGCATCGACCCGAAGACACGGCCGATCACCGGCGGCGACGCCGAGCTGGCGGCGATCCAGCGCATCGTCAACGGCGAGCAGTACTCGACTATCTACCTCACGATCAACAAGCAGGCCCAGTCCGCGGCCGAGCTCGCGGTCGCGGCGGCGCGGCATCAGGCGCCTCCGGCAGGCCTTGTGAACGGCAAGACCGACAACGGCGCAATCCAGGTGCCGTCGGTCCTGCTCACGCCGGTCGCGGTGACGAAGACCAACATCAAGGACACGGTCGTCAAGGACGGCTTCTACAAGGTGTCGGATATCTGCAGCGGGCCGTACAAGGCCGGCTGCCAGGCGATCGGGTTGATGTAGGGAGCGCTCCGGCCCGGTGTCCGCGTGGCACCGGGCCGTACGCTCGTCTGCGTGCTTCAGGACAGGGCGCGCATCTACGTTCAGGCCGGCGCGGGCGGCAACGGGTCGGTCTCGTTCCGCCGTGAGGCGCACGTGCCGCGCGGCGGACCCGATGGCGGCGACGGCGGCCGCGGTGCCGACGTCGTGATCGTCTGCGACGGCTCGCTGCGCGATCTGCAGGTGTTCCGCCGCCGCGGCCACTGGAAGGCTGACCGCGGCGGCCACGGCGAGGGCTCGAACCGCCACGGCGCGTCACCGGCGGCGCTCGAGGTGCGCGTGCCTCCGGGGACGGTCGTGGAGGACCGCGAACGGGGGGTGCGCTGGGACTTCACGACACCGGGCCAGCGCGCCGTGGTCGCGAGCGGCGGCAGCGGCGGGCGCGGCAACAAGCAGTTCACGACGCCCACGCGGCAGGCGCCGCGGTTTGCCGAGCGCGGGATCGCCGGCGAGGAGGGCTGGCTCGACCTGCGCCTGAAGCTGCTGGCCGACGTCGGGCTCGTGGGTCTGCCGAACGCCGGCAAGTCGTCGCTGATCGCCCGGCTCACGCGTGCGGCGCCGAAGATCGCCGACTACCCGTTCACGACGCTCGAGCCCGTGCTCGGGACGCTCGACGCGGGCGACCGCCAGCTCGTGATCGCCGACATCCCGGGGCTCATCGAAGGCGCATCGGAAGGCGCGGGCCTGGGCCACGAGTTCCTCGCGCACATCGAGCGCACGCGCCTGCTCGTGCACGTGCTCGATCTCGGCCCCGTCGACGGATCCGACCCGGCCACCAACTTCGAGACGGTGGAGGGCGAGTTGCGCCAGCACGACGAGCGGCTGGCGTCGCTGCCGCGCATCCTTGCCCTGTCGAAAGCCGACCTCGTGACGCCCGAGCAGGCCGACGCGGCGCGCGACGAGTGGGCGGCGCGCTTCGACGGCGAAGTCGTCGTCACCTCCGCCGCCACCGGGCAGGGGCTCGACGAGCTCGCGGGCGCTGTCGCGCGCAACGTCCCGGAGGAGATCGAGGTCGAGCCTGAGAAGCGCGAGGCGCTGGCTGAGCACCGCTTCTACCGCCCGGGCGCCGACGACGGCTACCGCGTGGAGCGCGGTGGCGACGGCGTCTTCCGGGTGACCGGGCGCGGTATCGCGCGGTTGATCGAGCGCCACGACATCGAGAACGAGGAGGCGCTCCGCTACATCGAGGAACGACTGCGCGTGCTGGGCGTGATCCGCGCGCTCGAGGCGCACGGGTTCGAGCCGGGCGACGATGTGGAGATCGCGGGCATCGTCTTCGAGCTGGATCCGGGCATGCCCTTCCAGCGATGAAGAACGCATAGGGTCGCGACATGGGCGAGGCCGAGATGTCGGTGCTGCGGCAGGTCCACTCGGACTGGGCGCAGGGTGACTTCCGGCGCAACGATTACCTGCATCCCGATTTCGAGCTTGTGTTCGCGCGCGATTTCCTGGACGAGGGGCGCTTCCCGAGGATCTCGGCGTCGAGCCGTCCTAGCCTTCGGCGCGCATGGGTGTGGTAGTCGCAAAGCTCGGCTCGGCGATCGTGGCCGACGAGGACGGCGCGGTTCGCCGCGACGTCCTCGCGTCGATCTGCGGTCAAGTCGCCGAGCAGCGCGGGCGCGGGCGGCAGGTGGTGATCGTCACGTCGGGCGCGATCGCGATCGGCATGCGCGCGATGGCGCTACCCGTGCGGCCGTCCGGGATGGACGAGCTGCAGGCGGCGTCGGCGGTCGGGCAGGGCCGGCTCTACCGCGAGTACGAGGAGCTCCTGACCGCCGCCGGGCTGCGCTCGGCGCAGGTGCTGCTCACGTTCTTCGACATGTCGGCGCGCACCCACTACCTGAACGCGCGCCAGACGCTGCGGCGGCTGCTGGCGTGGGACGTCGTGCCCGTGATCAACGAGAACGACACGACCACCACGGACGAGATCTCGTTCGGCGACAACGACTTCCTCGCGGCGCAGGTGGCGATCCTGCTGCAGGCGGACGAGCTGCTGCTGCTCACCGACACCGACGGGCTCTTCACGGCGGATCCCCGCCGGGACGCGAGCGCCGAGCTGATCGCCGAGGTATCGGAGTTCGAGGCGCTCGAGCCGCTGGAGATCGGTGTCTCGAGCTCGCCGATCGGCTCGGGCGGGATGCGGTCGAAGGTGGTGGCGGCCGAGATGGCGACGGCTGCTGGGATCCCTGCGCGGATCGCGAACGGGCGCAAGCCGGAGGTGGTGGCGGCGGCATTCGCCGGCGAGGATGCGGGGACGCGGTTCCTGCCGCAGGCGGGGCGGGTGTCGAGCTTCAAGCTCTGGCTGAAGTATGCGAAGCCCACGCAGGGGCGGCTGGTGGTCGACGAGGGTGCGGCGGCGGCGCTGCGGGAGCGGGGGACGTCACTGTTGCCGGTCGGGATCACTCGCGTCGAGGGGGACTTCGAGCCGGGGGATGCGATCGAGGTGACGGCGAACGGCCGGGCGATCGGGAAGGGCATCGTCAACTACTCGGCGGCCGAGTTGCGGCGGGTGATCGGGCTGAAGACGGCGCAGGTGCGGGAGCTTTTGCCTCGGGCTGCCGACGAGGCCGTGCACCGCGACTATTTCGTGCTCGAGTAGCGCGCTCGGTGCGCTCGCGCGTCGCGCGCGCGGCATTCGTCTTCAAGGCGGAACCCGCCTTTCTGACGAACGCCCGCGCGCGCGTCGCGGGTTGGCGCGGGTACCCTTCGGGAATGGCCATTCAGACGCGCTCCGTGGCTGAGATCTGCGCCTCTGCAAAGGAGGCTTCTCGGGTGCTCTCTCGGCTCGATTCAGCTCATCGGGACGCTGCCCTCGAGGCCATTGCTGTCTCGCTCCAGGCTCGGCTCGACGACATCCTCGAGGCCAATGCGCAGGATGTTCGGGCCGGTGAGGAGGCTCGTATTTCTCCGGCGCTGCTCGACCGGTTGCGGCTCACGCCCGAGCGCGTCACGGGCATCATCCGTGGCGTCCTCGAGATCGCCGCTCTTCGCGATCCCGTGGGTGAGGTGCTCGAGGGCTTCCGGCTCCCGAATGGCCTCGATGTCCGCAAGGTGCGCGTGCCGCTCGGAGTGGTCGCGGTGGTCTACGAGTCGCGGCCCAACGTGACCATCGACTGCACGGCCCTGGCTCTCAAGTCGGGCAACGCGATCGTGCTGCGCGGCTCGTCGATGGCTGCTCACTCGAATGCGGTCCTGGCCGAGCTCGCGCGGGAAGCTGTTGCCAGTGTCGGCGTGCCTGCCGATGCCGTTTCGCTCGTCGCCGGCGGCGGGCGCGAGGAGCTTCGCGAGGTGGCCACGCAGACGGGCGTGATCGACCTGTTGATCCCGCGTGGTGGCGAGGGTCTCAAGAAGGCGCTCATGGAATACGCCACCGTGCCTGTGATATATGCCGCGTCCGGCAACTGCCATGTCTACGTCGACGCGACCGCTGATCTCGACAAGGCGCGTGCGATTGCGCTCAATTCGAAGGTGCAGCGGCCCGGGGTCTGCAACGCGGCGGAGTCGCTGCTCGTGCACGCGGACGTTGCCGCTGACTTCCTGCCCGGTGTCATGCGCGACCTACGCGACGCCGGCGTCGAGTTGCGGGCCGATGGACGGGCGCGGGCTGCCGCGGGCGACCGTGGCGACGGCCTGGTCGACGCGACGGAGGAGGACTGGGCGACCGAGTACCTCGACCTGATCCTCGCGGTCAAGGTGGTCGACTCGCTCGACGAGGCGATCGCCCATGTGAACCGCTACGGGTCCGGCCATTCGGAGGCGATCGTGACCGACTCCGAGTCTGCATCGCGGGCTTGGATCGAGTCGATCGACGCCGCCGTCGTCTACGTGAACGCCTCCACCCGCTTCACCGATGGCGGTGAATTCGGGATGGGGGCGGAGATCGGCAACTCCACGCAGAAGCTGCACGCTCGCGGCCCGATCGGGCTGCGCGAGCTCTGCACGTACAAGTACGTGGTCGAGGGCTCGGGCCAGATACGCGCGTAGTGCGGGTCGGGTTCTACGGCGGGGTCTTCAACCCGCCCCATCACGGGCACCTCGTCGCTGCGCAGGAGGCGTACGTCCAGCTTGGGCTGGACGTGGTGCTCTGGGTGCCGGTCGGGCACGCCCCGCACCGCGTCGTGGAAGGCGACCCCGGGCCAGAGGCGCGCTTCGAGATGGTCGAGCTGGCGATCTCGGGGGATGAGCGCTTCCGCGCGTCACGGATCGAGATGGAACGCGAGGGTCCGTCCTACACGGTCGACACGCTTAGGGAGTTGCGCGAGAGCGAGCCGGAGGACGAGCTGTTTCTGATCCTTGGCGGGGACCAGGCGATTGCGCTGCCGAATTGGCGGGACCCCGAGGAGGTCCTCGACGTGGCCACGCTCGCAGTTTTCGAGCGGGGCACCAGCAACCGCAACGCGATCGGCATCAAGGTCGCGCGGCTGCGGGGCTCGGAGCGCGTGCGCTTCCTCGAGATGCCACGGATCGACATCTCGTCGACGATGGTCAGGCGCCGGGCGGCCGGGGGCAAGCCGATCCGCTACCTGGTTCCCGACAAGGTTGCGAACTTCATCGGCGCCCAGAGTCTCTACGGTGCATCTGAACCAGCTTCGGCAAACGCATGACTGAACCAGCACGTAAAGAAGAGACGCGCGAGCTCGCACCGGAGGAACTGGCGCTGCGGGTCGCGGAGATCGCCTCCGACAAGGTGGCGCAGGACATCCGCGTCTTCGATCTGCGCGGGATCGTCAGCTACACGGACTTCTTCGTGATCTGCTCAGGTGGCACCGAGCGCCAGACAAAGGCGATCCACGACGCGATATACCAGGAGCTCAAGAACGTCTACGGCCGCCTGCCGCGGCGTGTCGAGGGCCTCACGGAGTCGCGCTGGATCCTCATGGACTACCTGGACGCGGTGATCCACATCTTCACCCCGGACGCACGCAGGTACTACCGGCTCGAGCAGCTCTGGGGCGACGCGCCCTCGCAGACCGTCGAGTAGGGCATTAGTCCCCCAGCGGCTCGCGTGCGAGCTCGTGGCGGATGCGGTTGCGCGCGTCCGCGAAGCGGACCGCCTCGTACGTGATGAGCGCCACGAGGAGGACCGCGAGCAGCGCCAGCGCCGCCAGCGCGTCGATCGAGACGACCAGCGGCAGCAGCGCGAAGAACAGGGCGGCCGTGAACAGCCGCTGGCGATTGATCGTGCGGAGGTTGCGCCAGCGGAAGGCCACGTGCGCGAGCAGATAGAGCGCCGCGCCGCCGTACATCGCGGTCGCCGGGACGATGTCCAGGTGGTGGTCCACGTGCGCGAGCGTCTTCTTCATTCCGAGCGCGAGCAGCACGATGCCCGCCACCATCGGCAGGTGCAGGAACGAGTACGAGTCGCGCGCCATCGCGTTCTGCTCGCGGCCGACGGGCGCGCGCGCCAGCCTGCGCGTGGCGACGATCACGACTACGTCGAAGTAGAGCCACCACAGGGCAGCGGCGACCGCGACGCCGAGTACCGCCGCGGTGATCAGGCCGGCGTCGATGTCCGAGTGCGCGCCCGCCCCGATTGCGACGATCGACTCTCCGATCGCGATCAGCACGATCAGCCCGTGGCGTTCCGCGAAATGGCCCGGAACGAGCGTCCAGCCCTCGACGCCGAAGAACAGCGGCCCGGCCATGTCGAGCGCCAGCGCGGCGGCCCAAAGCGCGCCCTGCGCGAAGCCGTCGAGCTGTGACGCGATCGTGAGCAGGGTCACGCCGATGAGGGTGCTGCCCAGCAGGCCCGCGATGACCGAATGCCGGAGCTGCTCGTTGCCGCGACCGGCGATGTAGAGGAGCACGACTTGCGCCAGCCGCGCGATCCCGTACGCGATCGCGAACACCAGCCCGGCGTCGTTGAACGCATGCGGAACCGCGAGCGCCGTGACCAGGATCGCGGCCGTTGCCGCGAAGATCGCGATCCGAACGGCGCCCTCCTCCGGATTGACGGTGCTGGTGAGCCACGCGTAGCCGACCCAGCACCACCAGAGCACGCCGAGCACCAGCAGTCCTCGGACCAGTCCCTCCCAGGTCGGGTGAGCTGCCATCAGCGCGGTGCACTGGGTGATCGCGAGGACGAAGACGAGGTCGAAGAAAAGCTCGAGCGGAGTTACCCGCTCTTCTTCCCTGAGGACAGGCCCGAGCCGGCGACCCCGCACGCCCGTTGCTGCTTCCACGGATGGATCTTCTCAGGCCGCCTGAGCCGCCGGGTGGGGCGGCTGCCACAGCGTGACGCGAAGAAGGCGCTTTCCCCAGCGGCTGACTGTCAGCGCTTGGCCTCCGGCTGCCTCATCGGCGGTTCAGAGTGGAGCTGAGGGGATTCGAACCCCTGGCCTCCGGCGTGCCACGCCGGCGCTCTAGCCAACTGAGCTACAGCCCCGTCGAATTCGTACTCCTCTGCAAGGTTAATGCAGGGACGCTGCCCGTTCTTCGGCGGCCCGCGCGGAGTCAGGCGAGATCCAGGCAACTGGACCGCGATCCGACCCCCTTTCGCCGTAGGGTCGCCTCATGCCGATACGACGCGCCTGTCTTGCCATGCTCGCGGCGGCTCTTGTCGCGGCGCCGGCCGCAGCCGCCGGCGGTCCCGGGAAGTGGACGCAGCTCGGCGACGCGAACCTCGCGAACATCGACCAGGTGGCTCTCGCTCGTACGCCGGACGGGACGCTTCATGCGGTCTGGACGATCCCCGCGGCGAGCAACGACTCGCTTGCGCACGATGCGATCGCGCCGAACGGCGCCGCCGCGGCTCCGAACGTGATCACCGGCGGCTGGGCGTCGATCGAGCCGGTGCCGGACCTGGCTACCACTCCGGACGGGCTCCGCGTCTTCTTCGGCGGCATCAGGACGACGAATGCGGACGAGCCCAACTCGAACATGAACACAGCCACCGCGCCGGCGAGCGGCGCCAGCTGGGACCTGTTCATCGGCTCGACGGCGAAGGGCGATGCCGCGTACGGCGCCGACGCGGGCGCGGCTCCGCTGAATGACGGCACGCCGCTCCTGTCGTGGGGCGGCACCGGGACGGGCGTCTTCACGCATCGCGGCCTCGATCCGAACACGCCGAACTACCCGCTGCAGTCGCAGCTCGGTGGCTGCTGTGGCTATAGCCCCGACATCGCCGTCGACACCAAGAGCGGCGCCCCGTTCGTGGTCTGGTACTCGAACGCGACCGGCAAGCTCGGCGTCTTCGGCCAGTCGCTCGACCCGAGCAGCGGCGCTCCGAGCGGCGCCCCCGCGCAGATGCCCGGCAGCACCACGCGCTACAACGGCGACCCGCAGTCGAGCCAGCAACTGCAGCGCACGCCGATCGTGGCGCGCATCGGCGGTGGTGTGTACGTGGCGTACCCGGGCGGTTACCCGACGACGAAGCAGGTCCGGCTCTGGCGGATCGCGGACTCGAAGTCGGCGGTCCTCGCGACCAGCAACCACGACCACATCGCAAGCCTCGCGGCAGCGCCCGACGGCAGGCTGTGGGTCTTCTGGGTGGAGCGCGGAGCGCGATCCCAGGTGTTCGCGCGCCGCTCGAACACGAGCGCGACCAAGTTCGGTCCCGCCGTCAAGCTTTCGCTGCCAAAGGGCCAGCAGTCGGCGTTCAAGATCGATGGCAACGCGCAGGCGAGCCGGCTCGACATCGTGGCCCTGCTCGGCAACGCGGCCGGCCGACAGGCCCAATGGCACACGCAGGTCCTCGCGGGACTCGGCCTCTCCGCATCCCCGTCGAAGATCAAGCGCAGGAAGAAGACCGCGGTCACGTTCACAGTCACCGATCCGGACCCCGTGAAGGGCGCAAAGGTCAAGGCCGCCGGCAAGTCGGCGACCACTGACAAGCATGGCCACGCAACGATCGACCTGGGCCCGACGAAGGCAAAGTCGATCAAGGCGACAGCGACGAAGGCCGGCTACGCGAGCGGGACGACAAAGGTCCACGTCAAGAGATGAAGCGGGGTCGTCAGCGGCCCCGGATCCAGTCCGGTGGCTCGAACAGGTCGTCTGGCCCCGGTCCCGTCCGCGGCCGCCGGCTTTCCGGCATGTCGCGCGCTGCCACGCCCGGGAGGCGGAGTGAGCCCAACAGCTCCCGGTGAGCCAACTGCACGTCGCGTACCAGTCGTTCTGCCTCAGCAGTCAGCGCCGCCGCAGACTTCGTGAGCGCCTCGCCAAGGCGCTTGGCATCCTCGAGCGCCGCGTCGGCCGTCGCCCGCGCCTCGGCGAGCATCTCCGCGGACTGCTTGCGCGCGTCCTCGACGACGTCGCGTGCGCGCCGCTCGGCCTCGCGGCGGATCCGCCGCGCCTCCTCGTGTGCTTCCTTGATCTCCCGCGGTTCCGCCATCACCGCAATTGTGCGGGATAACCTGAGCGATCCATGGCAGACCGTCGCTACGAGCCCGCCGAGATCGAAGCCAGGTGGCAGAAGGTCTGGGCCGACGAGGGCACCTGGGAGGTGTCGAACGAGGACGCGTTCTCGCCGAACGCCATGTACGTGCTCGAGATGCTGCCGTACCCGAGCGGCGAGCCCCACATCGGCCATCTCAAGAACTACTCGATCGGGGACGCGGTCGCCCAGTACAAGCGCCGCAACGGCGCGAAGGTCCTGCATCCGATGGGCTATGACGCGTTCGGCCTGCCGGCGGAGAACCACGCCATCCGCTCCGGCCGCCATCCGCGCGAGACCACCGAGGAGTCGATCGAGGAGTTCCGCACCCAGCTGCGGCGCTGGGGCGTGTCAATCGACTGGACACGTGAGTTCGGCACCCACGACCCGGGCTACTACCGCTGGACGCAGTGGCTGTTCCTGAAGCTGTTCGAGCGCGGCCTGGCCTACCGCAAGGAGGCCGCGGTCAAGTGGTGCCCCAAGGACGCGACGGTCCTGGCAAACGAGCAGGTCGTCGACGGGCGCTGCGAGCGCTGTGGCACGCCGGTGGAGGTCCGCCAGCTCGAGCAGTGGATGTTCAAGATCACGGACTACGCCGATCGTCTGCTGGACGACCTGGGCATGATCGAGTGGCCCGAGCACGTCGTCGCGATGCAGCGCAACTGGATTGGCCGCTCGCACGGCGCCGAGGTGGTCTTCCGCTGCGAAGAGCTCGGGATCGACTACCCGGTCTTCACCACACGCCCGGACACGCTCTTCGGAGCGACCTTCTTCGTGATGGCCCCGGAGCATTCCGACGTCTTCAAGCTGAACGACTCGCCCGAGGTCCACGAGTACGTGAACCGGGCTCTCACGGAGAGCGCCGAGCAGCGCGGAGCGGAGGACAAGGAGAAGACTGGCGTGCCACTGGGCCGCACGGTCACCAACCCCGTCAACGGCCAGCAGATCCCGATGTACGTGGCTGACTACGTGCTGATGGAGTACGGCACCGGCGCGATCATGGCGGTGCCGGCGCACGACGCGCGCGACCACGCGTTCGCGACGAAGTTCGGCCTGGAGATCCGCCGCGTGATCGACTGCGGCGAGTTGCCGTGCACCGATGACGGGCCGATGGTCAACTCGGGGCGCTTCGACGGCAAGGACAACCGCGAGGCGTACGACGAGATCGTCGACTGGCTCGAGTCCGAGGGCAAGGGCAAGCGCGCCGTCAACTACCGGCTGCGCGACTGGCTGCTGTCGCGCCAGCGCTACTGGGGCTGCCCGATCCCGATCGTGCACTGCGAGATGGACGGGCTCGTGCCGGTGCCGTACGACCAGCTGCCGATCCAACTGCCGGACATCGCCGACTACGCGCCCAAGGGCAAGTCACCGCTCGCGGCCGCCGAGGATTGGGTCAACACGACCTGCCCGAAGTGCGGCGGCGCGGCCAAGCGCGAGACCGACACGATGGACACGTTCGTCGACTCGTCGTGGTACTTCCTGCGCTACTGCGACGCGCAGAACGACCAGGCGCCCTTCGACCGCCG
>DATBDN010000182.1:0-29792 GCA_036269895.1 Thermoleophilaceae bacterium | reverse complement strand
TACGGCGGCGGCTTCATTCAGTCGATCGACGGCATCAGCGGCAACTCCAGCGGTGGCCGTCACGACTGGTTCTACTTCGTGAACGGGGTCGAGGCACCCACCGGCGCCGCCAACCGCACGCTGGCGCCCGGCGATGTCGTCCAGTGGGACTACCGGCTCTGGACCGCCACTCCGCGGGTGCCCGCGATCGTCGGCGCGTACCCGGAGCCTTTCCTGCACGGACAGAACGGCACCCGTTACCCGACGCGCATCGAGTGCGCGCAGTCGACGAAGTCGTGCAACACCGTCCAGAAGGCCCTCGAAGACGCGGGCGTGGCTGCCGGCTCGGGCGCTCTGGGCGCCGAGGCGCGTGGCGGCGTGCTGCGCGTGGAGGTCGGCAAGTGGTCGGATCTGCGCACGTTGCAGGACGTGGACGTGCTCGAGCAGGCGCCGGCCGCGAGCGGCGTGTTCGCGCGCTTCTCGAAGCAGAGATCGCAGCTGGACCTGCTGGACCCGCACGGCGACGTCGCGCGTACGGCACCGCCCGGCACGGGTCTGGTCGCGGCGATCCTGCCGCCTGACCAGCAGCCGCTCTGGGTGGTGACCGGTGTGGACGAGGCCGGGGTGACTCGCGCGGCTGCGCTCCTGAAGACGTCGAAGCTGCGCAACGCGTATGCGGTGGTGGCTCTGCCGTCGGGAGAGCAACGGCTTCCGCTGGAGACGAGCGGGTGAGCAGCTTCCTGACGCAGACCTACCGGCGGCGGCCAACCCCGCTGCACAGCGCCCGGGCAGGCGCTGCGGCCGCGTACTGCATGGCGTTCGCGCTCGTGCCGGCGCTCTATCAGCATCCGCTGATGCTGCTTGCCGCCGGTGGAGGCATCTTCGTCGCGGCTGGACTCGCAGGTGTGTCGAAGCAGGTGCGGCGCGCCACGCTGATCGGTCTGCCGATCGCGATCGTCATCGCGCTTGTCAACCCGCTTGTCTCGCAGAACGGCAGCACCGTCGTCCTGCGCCTGGGTGAGCTGTTCGGCCACCGCTTCGACGTGACCTCCGAAGCGATCCTCTTCGGCCTCGTTGCCGGCCTACGCGTGCTCGTGCTGATCGCCGCCTTCGGCCTCTTCAACGCGGTTGTCGACCCGGATGAGCTGATGCGTGCCGTACGGCGTTTCTCGTACCGATCGGCCCTGACGGCGTCGCTGGCCACCCGACTCGTGCCCGTGCTGGTGCGCGACGCGACGCGCATGAACGACGCCGCACGCTGCCGCGCCAGGCCGGCGCCGCGCACGATGGTCGCCCGCGCTGCGCTCGCAAGCGCGCTCGACCGTGCCGTGGACGTGGCGGCGGCCCTTGAGTTGCGCGGCTACGGATCGGCCGTGCGGCCCGCACGCGTACACAGGCCGTGGTCGCGGCACGACATCCGGATTGCAGCGGCGGCGCTCGTGCTGGCGGTGGTCGTCGTGGGCATGCGCATCCTCGGCGTCGGCGAGTTCGAGCCGTATCCGAGTCCGACGATGACGATGGGGCCGGCGGACCTCGTGCTTGCGCTGGTGCTCGTCAGCGCGGGCGCGCTGCCATTCGTCGGCGCCCGAGCGCGACTGGGGGTGGCGCGTGGCTGAGGCGGTGCTGCACGCGGCCGGCTTCGGCTACCGCTATCCGGAGCGCGCGCAGCCGTCGCTCGAAGACATCGACCTCGAGCTCGCGGGGGCGTCGTTCACCGTCCTCGCCGGTCGCTCGGCATCGAGCAAGTCGACACTCCTGCGGGCGGCGAGCGGCCTGGTGCCGCACTTCCACGGTGGCGAGGCGTGGGGTGAGCTGACGGTCGGCGGGCTGAGCGTGCGCGACCACGAGCCAGGGGACATCGCTCAGGTCGCGGGGACCGTCCTGCAGGAGCCAGAGGCGCAGCTCGTCATGAACTCGGTCGGGTCGGAGATTGCCCTCGCGCTGGAGCACCGCGGTGCGGCGCCGGGCGCGGTTGCGCGCGCCGTCGAGGAAGTGGCGCTGGCGCTTGGCGTGGAAGGGCTGCTCGAGCGTCGCCTGGACACGCTCTCGGGCGGCGAGCTGCAGCGTGTGGCGCTGGCGGCGGCGCTGGCCCATCGGCCGGAGCTGCTGATCCTCGACGAGCCGACCTCGCAGCTCGATCCAGTGGCAGGCGACGAGCTGATCTGGTTGCTGCGGCGGCTGAACGAGGAGTGGGGGACCGCGGTGCTGATGGCCGAGCATCGGCTCGAGCGCTGCCTGCCCGCCGCCGATCGCGTGGTCGCGATGGACGACGGCCGGATCGTCTTCAACGGGACGCCGGCCGATTTCCTCGACTGGTCGCTGGAGAGCGACCCGGCGTTGGCGACCCCGGCAGCATCGTTGTTCGGAAAGGCGCACCTGCGGCCGCTGCCCGTCTCGGTGAAGGCGGCGCGCGACGCTCTCGGAAGCGTCGGCCTCGTGTCCCAGCGGGGAGGGGTGACATCCCTCCCGGCGGCGGACGGCCGGGCGGATGCGGATCCGGTGCACGCGGCTGCGGAGCCCGCGCCCGGGAATGGCGGCTGGCGCGCTCGCCTTCGCAAGCACGGCGATTCGCGTCCCGCATCGAGCCTGCGCGTCTCCGGCCTCTGGTACGAGATCGCCGATGGGCCGGCGATCCTGCGCGACCTCGACCTTGCGCTGTATCCCGGCGAGACGGTTGCGCTCATGGGGCGGAACGGTGCCGGCAAGAGCACCCTGCTGCGGCTCGCGAAGGGCCTGATCGAGCCGACCCGCGGACGCATCGAGCGCGACGGCGACGTCGCCCTGCTCATGCAGAACCCGGGCGACTATCTCGTCCACGAGCACGCGTCCGACGAGGTCTCCGAACACGGACTCGCCGAGGCGGGCCTCGCGAGTCGCGCCCACGCGCACCCGCGCGACCTCTCTGGCGGCGAGCGCCAGCGACTCGCGCTCGAGGTGGTCCTCGATGGGGTCGAGCCGGCCGTCGTATGCCTCGACGAGCCCACTCGTGGCATGGACCGCGCGCACAAGAACGCGCTCGCCGCTCGCCTCGAAGCGCTTGCGGCCGGCGGCGCCGCAGTTGTCGTGGCCACCCACGACACGGAGTTCGCCGCGCGCTTCGCGCAGCGCGTAGTGCTGATGGGCCAGGGCGTTGTCATCGCCGACGCCTCCACCCGCGAGGTCCTGTCCGGCGGCTGGCAATTCGCCACCGACACCGCGCGCATCCTCGGCGAGAGCTCCGGCGCGCTCACGCCCGAGCAGGGCGCTGAACTACTTCAGGGGGAACTCGTGCGATGACCTGGCAGCTTGGCTCCGTTCTCGTGTTGACGATTGCGCTCTGCGTCGGCTTCGGCTGGTACGAGCGCTCGCGCCCGCCGGCACGCGTGCTCGCCCTGGTCGCGGCGCTCGCGGCCCTGGCAGCGATCGGGCGCGTCGCCTTTGCCGCGTTCCCGAACGTCAAGCCCACCTCCGACATCGTGCTGTTCTCCGGCTACGCGCTCGGCGGCGCGCCGGGCTTCGCCGTCGGCGCGGTCGCGGCGCTCGTCTCGAACGTCTTCCTGGGCCAGGGGCCGTGGACGCCGTGGCAGATGGTGTCCTGGGCAGTCGTCGGGCTGATCGGGGCCGCCTTCGGGCGCGTCATGCGCGGCCGCGAGCCGAACCGCTGGCTGCTCGCTCTGGTCTGCGGTCTCTCCGGCTTCGTGTTCGGCGCGCTCATGGACATGTATCAGTGGACGCTCGCCGCGGAGCACACGCCCGCGTCGTACCTCGCGATCTCGGGCACGTCGTTCGGTTTCAACGTGCTGCACGCCGGAGGCAACGTCGTCTTCGCGCTGATCCTGGGGCCGGCATTCGTCCGGGCGCTCGAGCGCTACCGCCGCCGCTTCCAGGTGCGTTGGCTAGCGTCCGCGCCCCGTGCCGCCGGCGGCGCAGCGGCCACGCTCGTGCTGCTGCTCGTGCTGACGGGCACGGCGACCGCTGCCGATCCGCCGGCCGACGTGTCACCCGCGATCAGCCGAGCGGTGCACTACCTGCGCTTCTCGCAGAACGCCGACGGCGGCTTCGGTCCCGCCCGTCGTCAATCCTCGACGCAGCTGCACACCGGCTGGACGGCGCTCGGACTCGCGGCGGCCAGCCGCAACCCGCGCGATGTGGAGCACAGCGGCCACTCGATCATCAGCTATGTCGAAGCGCACGCGGCCGACACCGACGACGTCGGCGAGCTCGAGCGGACGCTGCTCGTCTTGCGCACCGCCGGGCTGCCGCCGCGGATCGGGAGCCACAACCTGCTGGCCGGCCTGATCTCGAAGCAGCATGGCGACGGCTCGTTCGGGACCATCAACCACACCGCCTTCGGCATCCTCGCCCTGCGCGCGAGCGGCCGGAAGACGCGCTCGAGCGAGGTCCGCAAGGCGGTGCGCTGGCTCTTGCGCGAGCAGAACCGCGACGGCGGCTACGGGTTCGCGAAGACCGCCGCCAGCGACGTCGACGACACAGGCGCCGTGCTCCAGGCGATCGCGGCTGCAGGCCGCAGGTCATCGCCGGTGGTCGGTCGAGCGGTGTCCTACGTGCGCCAGGCGCAACGCGCCGACGGTGGCTTCGGCCAGATGGCCGCGAGCGAATCAAATGCGCAGTCGACGGCGTTCGCGATCCAAGGCCTCGTGGCGGCCGGGCGCAACCCGCGCAAGTTCCGCCGCACGCGCACGCCGATCGAATACCTGAAGTCGCTCCAGGCCGCGGACGGGTCGGTGCGCTACTCGCGCACCAGCACGCAGACGCCGGTCTGGGTGACCGCACAGGCGCTCAACGGGCTGGAGGCGAAACCGTTCCCGCTGCCGCCGGCCCCGCGGCAGAAGGCGCGCAGCGTCGCCGTCGCGGCGACCGCTGTGCGACCTGCATCGACCGTGGCTACGCCCGCCCCGCAGAGCCCGACTCGTCCGCACCGCAAGCGGACAGCACATGCAAGTCAGCGCCCGAAGTCGAACGGAGGGGCCAGCTCGCGGGAATCGGCGGCGAAACCCAGACTCGGAACGAGTCACGTGGAGGTGCGCCCGGTCGCCGCCACGACCACGACGAGCGACGCGACCACGTCGTCGAAGAACGGCGGCAAGGGGTCGTATTGGCCGTTCATCTTCGCCGCGGCGCTCGGCGTCGTACTGCTCGTCGCGCTGCGCCTCGCTTGGCGCCGCGGATAACGCCCGAGCCGTTTCGTGGTGCAATCCGGCCATGGGCCCGGACTCGCAGGGGACGCAGCTCGCATGCCTAGCGCCGCGCGAGGCGTCGATCTTCGCCTGCCTGGTCGACACGGTCGCGGCACCTGAGCCGCTGCTGCCGGCGGTCGCACGCACCGATTGCGCGTTCGCCTTCGACCGCTGGATGGCCGCCTCGCCCGCGCTGAACGCGCGCGGCATGCGCGCGCTGCTGCTCGCGCTCGAGGTCACCCCGCTGGCGCGCGGCTACAGGCGCCGCTTCCGTCAGCTTCCGGTCGACGACCGCGTCCGCTTCCTGGAAGACATCGAGCGCAGCCCCAACCGACAGCTGCGCCAGCTGATGAAGGTGATGAAGGCCGCCGCCTTCCTCGCCTACTACGGCGACGACACGGTCATGCGTCGCGTCGGCTACGACGCCGCCGCGAACGTGCAGCGCGGCCGGGAATTGCGCGCGCAGGAAGGACGGCCGTGACCGGCGCCAACGGCTACCGCGCCATCACCGGCGACGTCTACCGCGAGCCGTGGACATACGGGCCGCGCGAGGTGCGCGTTGTCGACGGTACCTCGATCACCCGCGACCGGACGATCCGCGCCGACGTCTGCGTAATCGGCACCGGCGCCGGCGGTGCGCCGGTTGCAAAGGAGCTTGCCGAGGGCGGCATGTCGGTGGTCATGCTCGAAAGCGGCGGCCGCTTCACCACCGACGACTTCAACGCCCGGCCGCGCGACATGACGGCGCTGCTCTACCGCGACGCGGGCCAGACCGTCACCTTCGGCAACGTGCCGATCGTGCTGCCGCTCGGGGAGGGCATCGCCGGCACCACGCTGGTCAACTCGGGCACGTGTTTCCGCACGCCGGACGCGATCCTCGAGAGCTGGGCCGAACGCTTCGGGCTGAGCGGCATGTCCGCGGACGCACTCGATCCGTACTTCCGCCGCGTCGAGCGCGAGATCCACGTGGCGCAGGTGCCGGAGGACCTCGCCGGCAACAACGCGCTCGTGATCAAGCGCGGCGTCGAGCGGCTCGGCTGGGCGGGCGACTTCATCTTCCGCAATGCGTCAGGTTGCGTCGGCTCCGGCGTCTGCGCGTTTGGTTGCCCCACGTCGGCGAAGCTGCACATGGGCCTGACCTACGTGCCGCGCGCCTGGGACGCGGGCGCCACCTCGTACACGCACTGCCGCGCGGAACGGCTGGAGATCGACGGCGGACTGGCGCGGGCGGTCGAGGCGAAGACGGCCGGCGGCGGCCGCCTGCGCGTCGAGTGCGAGATCGTCGTCGTCGCATGCGGTGCGCTGATGACGCCGTCGTTCCTGAAGAAGAACCATCTGGGCGCGGCGTCCGGCGAGCTCGGGAACAACCTCGCGCTCCACCCGGCCACGGCGGTTCGCGCGCGCTTTGCCGAGGAGATCAACATGGCCCGCGGCGTCCCGCAGAGCTACTACGTCGACGAGTTCTGCGACCAGGGGATCATGTTCGAGGGCGCAGCCGGGCCGCCGGACTACGCCGCGATGTCGTTCCCGTTCAGCCGCGAGCAGCACCGCGAGCTGATGCTCGACTACCTGCACGTTGCCCAGTTCGGGTTGATGGTGTCCGACACCTCACGCGGCTCGGTGCGCGCGCTGCCCGGCGGCGGCCTGCGCATCTCCTACGAGGTGAACGACGCCGACCTGCACACGTTCAAGCGCGGCCTCGAGCTTCTATGCGAGTGCTACTGGGCGGCTGGCGCCGAGCAGGTCTACCCGCCGGTAGAGGGCATCGGGGTGCTGCGCGAGGGCGATCTCGACACGCTGCGGCGCCACGAGCTGCGCGCCGACGAGCTGACGCTGATGGCCTTCCACCCGCTCGGCACGGCGCGCGCCGACGCGCGGCCGGCCCACGGCGTAGTCGACGGCGACCTGAAGCTGCACAAGGTCGACGGCGTCTACGTCTGCGACGCCTCGGTGCTGCCGAGCTCGCTTGGCGTGAACCCGCAGGAGACGATCATGGCGCTCGCGACCCGCCTGGCGTACAGCCTGCTTGGGCGTACGGCGCCGGTCGACGAGCCGGAGCCCGAGAAGATCGCGCGCCCGCGCATCGGGCACGTGCACGAAGTCACGGCCTAGCGGTCGCCGGCGGCATATTCGACGAGCGAGCGGTCGATCAGCCATTCGACCGGCGCGTGGTCGTCGGTGTAGACGGGGCCGCCGCCGAGCGGCTTCTCGAGCTGCGCATCTTGGAGCCGGTCACCGCCCACGAGGATCGTGTTCGTCGACGTGGTTGGGTCGCGCCGGACCTCGGGGAAGACCGCGCGCATCGTCGCCGTGATCGCCTTCTCGAGGTCGTCGTTGGCCTCCGGGTGGCCAACGTTCACGACCGCAACGCCGTTGTGGGTGAGCCGGTCGCGCACCAGTTGAAAGAACTCCTTCGTGACGAGGTAGAACGGGATGTAGGGCTGGCGGTAGGCGTCGACCAAGATCGCGTCCCAGCGCGTGTGCGGCCGCTGGCGCAGGAACGGTCGCGCGTCCTCGTGGTGCACGCGTATCGAGCGTGGAAGCCCGAACCAGCGGTAGCCGATCGCCGTCAGCTCCGGGTCGATCTCGACAGGATCCAGGCGCGTTCCCGGATCGAGCACGTGGAACTCGCGGGCCGTCGTGCCCGCTGCGTTGCCGAGGATCGCGACGCTTCGAGGCGTCCGCCCGTTGGCCGACGCGTCGGTGCGCATAGCGTCCCAGTAGTCGCCGGTCAATACGGTTCCGGGCCGGTAGAGCGAGTGGACCGCGTGGCCCTCGTTCAGCTCCAGTCGCCGCTCGCCGTCGGGGCTCTGCACGACGCGCGCGTATTGGTACTCGGTCTCCTTCTCGTAGACCACGCGGCCGTTTGCGGTGGCGGACTTGATCGTCCCCACCGGCAGCGCGAGCAGCGCCGCCAGCACCACGGGCACCGCCACCGCGCGGCGCGAGCGCAGCCCGACGGCGGCGACCACGCCGAGCAGGATCGCGAGCGTCAGGAACGTGCGCTTGGTCCCGATCGCCGGGATCAGCAGCAGCGCCGACAACAGCGTCCCGACCAGGCTGCCGGCGGTCGACAGGGCGTACAGGCGGCCGGCCAGGGTGCCCGCCTCCTCGACGTCCACGATCGCCAGCCGCAAGGCCCACGGCGAGACCATCCCGAGCAGCAGGACCGGCAGCGCGATCAACACGAGCACGGCCAGCAGCGAGCCGATGAACGCGCCGGCGCTGACCGCGTCAAGAGCCTTCACGCCCGCGTCGAGCAGCGGGTGGGCCACGAATGGGACCAGGCCGAGCAGCGCGGCCGCTGTCAGGGCCACGCCGCAAAGCGGCTCGATCCGCGGCCGCCGGTCGGCGGCGCGGCCGCCCAGCCAGTAGCCGATCGCGAGCGCCACCAGCACCACTGCGATCGTGTTGGCCCAGACCACTGTGGATGCGCCGAAGTACGGTGCAAGCAGGCGCACGCCGGCGATCTCGGCGCCAAGTGACGCCATACCCACGACGAACACGAGTACGCCGAGGAACACGGGGTGACGGTACCGATGGACCTTGAAGAAGCGATCCGTACGCGGCGAACGCAGAAGGCGTTCCGGCCCGACCCCGTGCCGCGCGAGACCCTCGACGAGCTGTTCGAGCTGGCGCGCTGGGCCCCGAACCACCACCTGACGGACCCATGGCGCTTCCGCGTGGTCGGCCCGCAGGCGCTTGCCGCACTGAAGGAGGCGGCGGGCCCGGAGAGCGCCCCGAAGCTCGACCGCGCGCCGACGTTGGTGGTCGCCTCCACCGTCCAGACGGGCGATCGGGTGCAGGACGAAGAGGATCTGCTGGCCACGGGGGTCGCCTGCTACATCGTCCTGCTGGGAGCGCACCAGCGCGGGCTGGCCGGCTACTGGCGCACGCCGGCGGTGCTGCGCACTCCGCAGGGACGGGCGGCCGTCGGGCTCCCTGACGACGAGCACTTCGTCGGCCTGCTGCACCTGGGGTGGTGCAACCAGGTGAAGGAGGCGCCGGAGCGGGCCCCGACCGGAGAGTTCGTAACGTACTTGCCGTGATCGCACGCGACGCGGCTCTTGCGGCGCTGCAGGAGAATGAGTTCGACGTCGTCGTGGTAGGCGGCGGCATCACCGGCGCGGGGGTGGCGCTCGACGCGGCCACGCGCGGCTACAGCGTCGCGCTGGTCGAGCGAGCCGACTTCTCGTCCGGCACATCGAGTCGCTCGTCGAAGCTGGTGCACGGCGGCCTGCGCTACCTGCAGAACTTCGACCTCGGGCTCGTGCGTGAGGCGCTGCTGGAGCGCGGCCTGCTCACGTCGCTCGCGCCGCACCTGGTCAAGCCGCTACCGCTCGTGGTCCCGTCGTTCGGGGGCAAGCGACCCGACCGGGTGCTTGGCACCGGGCTGCACCTCTACGACCGGATGTCGCGCGAGCTGCGCCGCAACGCGCAGGTCGACTGGAGCCCGGACAAGCACCGGATGATCGAGGGCGACGAGGTGCTCCAGCTGGTGCCGGCGCTGGCGGCGCGTGAGCCCACGGCCGGGTATCTCTTCTACGACTGCCAGACCGATGACAGCCGGCTGGTGCTGACTGTGCTCGGCGAGGCCGAGCGCTTCGGCGCGGTCCCCGCCAACCGGCTCGCGGTGCGCGACCTCATCCACGACGACCAGGGCTATGCGCGCGGCGTGCGCGTGGAGGACGCCCTCGGCGGCGGCGTGTTCGACGTTCGCGGCGCCACGGTGGTCAACGCCACCGGCGTGTGGGCCGACCGCATCAGCCCGGACGAGTTCTACGACGCCGAGGAGGTGCCGCGAATCCGGCCCAGCCGCGGCACCCACGTGACGATCGCGCGCGACAAGATCCCGCTGCGCGGCGGCGGCGCCATCGCGCCGGCCGGGAAGGGCCGGACCATCTTCATCCTGCCGTGGCTCGGGCGCACGCTCATCGGCACCACCGATGTCGACTACGACGGCGGTCTCGACCACATTCCGCCATCGGAGGACGACGTGGACTACCTGCTCGGCGCCGTCAACGAGTTCTTTGGCACCGAGATCGGGCCGGCTGACCTGTGCGGCGCCTACGCGGGGGTGCGCCCGCTGGTCTCGACCGGCGATCCGAAGAAGTCGGTCGACATCTCGCGGCGCGCGGAGCTGTATGAGACCAGCTCGGGCATGCTCACGATCACCGGCGGCAAGCTGACCACGTTCCGGCGAATGGCGAAGCACGTGGTCGACCGGCTGGTCGAGCGCGATGGCCGCGACGCGCCGTGCCGGACGCACGAGATCCCGCTGGGGATGGCCACGACGGTCGAGGACCTGCCCTCGGTCGACGGCGTCGACGACGAGTCGCAGGCGCTGCTCGTGCACCGCTATGGCTACTTCGCCAACGAGGTGCTGTCACTGGCGGAGGAGGCGCCCGAGTTGCGCGAGCGGATCGTCCCCGACCTGCCTGACCTGCTGGCCGAAGTGGTGGTGGCGGCGCGGTACGAGCAGGCGCAATCCCTGGGTGACGTGTTCCTGCGCCGCACGCGGCTGGGCCTGCTGGCAGCGCCGACCGTCTGCGCGCCTGACGGCGAAGTCCCGCGGCGGGTGGCGCGGCTGCTGGCCGGCGAGCTGGGCTGGGACAACGCGCGCCAGAGCCACGAGCTCGCGGCCTGGCAGGAGGAGGCAGCGGCCGAGGGCATAGCGCTGAGCGGAGCCATCGCCGGATGACGCTCGACAGCGCGGAGGCGGCCGCGCACGTGCAGATCCCGCCAGCGGGCGACGCGCGGCCGTACGTGGTCCTGAACATGGTCGAGTCGGTGGACGGCCGCGTGACGGTCGGCAACCGGGTCGGCGGCTTGACGAGCGTCGAGGACCAGGAGCTCCTGCACCGGCTGCGCGAGCAGGTCGATGCTGTGATCGTGGGTGCCGCGACGGTGCGCGCCGAGGGCTATGGCAGCCTGCTGCCCGATGAGCACAGGCGCCGAAGGGTCGAGGAGGGCCGCGATCCCGAGCCGCTGCTGTGTGTGCTCACGCGGACGCGCGGCTTGCCGCCCGAGTCGCCCGCGCTCCGCGGCGAGCACCGCGTGGTCGTCGCGACGGGGTCAGGTGGCGAGGCGCTCGGAGAGCTGCCGGGCGTGGACTACGTTCGTTATCCGAGCGGCGACGACCTGACGCCCCTGGCACAGCTGCTCGGCGACCTGCGCGAGCGCTTCGGGGTGGAGGCGTGCGTCTGCGAAGGTGGCCCAGAGGTCGCGCGCCAGTTCATCGACGCCGACCTGTGCGATGAGCTCTTCCTGTCCATCAGCCCGCGGATCGTCGGGATCGCGGGCCGCGTCGGGGTGTTCGCGCCCGTCGTGCGCGAGCGTTCGCTCGAGCTGTGCTCACTGCTGCGCGCCGGCGATCACGTCTTCCTGCGCTATGGCCTCGACTGAGCCGCCGCTGCAGATCAAGGGCGAGCCCTGGCCCGCCACCTGGCCGGCCGTCATGGGCATCGTGAACGCCGGCGGCCGCTCCGTCTCGGATCGCGTGCGGCTGAACACGGTCGAAGAACAGGTCGAGCGCGCGCGGGAGATGGTGGCCGCGGGCGCGGCGATCATCGACGTCGGGGCGGAGTCCGGCCGCACCGATGAGCCCGAACGCGACGCAGCCGAGGAGCTCGCGCTCGTGGCGGAACCGATCTCGATCCTGGCGTCCGAAGGAATCGTCACGTCGGTTGACACGTGGAAGCCGCAGGTCGCCCACGGCGCGGTCGCGGCAGGCGCCGCCGTGATCAACGACACCAGCGGGCTCGCGGACATCGAGCTGGCACGAATCGCAGCCGAGACAGGCGCCGGCCTGGTGATCATGCACACGCGCGCCAAGCCGAAGAAGGAGAACTTCCCCGGCTATGAGGACCCCGTGACCGACGTGCGCGTGTTCCTCGAAGAGCGAATGGAGCGGGCAGTTGCGGCCGGAGTCGACGTCCGACAGATCCTGCTGGATCCCGGCCTCGACTATGCGAAGACTCCAGCGGAGAGCGTCGAGGTCCTGCGGCGGATCGGCGAGCTCAAGGTGCTCGGCCGGCCGATCCTGCTTGCGGTCTCGCGCAAGTTCTTCGTCGGAGTCATCACCGACCGGCCACCACCGGACCGCCTCGGTGGGACGCTGGCTGCGCTGGAGCACGGACTCGCGGCGGGCGCGGTCGTGGCGCGCGTCCACGACGTCGAGGAGGTGTGCGCGTACCTCCAGGTCCGCGACGTGCTCGAGTCCGGTGCAGCGACGCCCGAGATGCCCTCGGACGAACGCCTCAAGTGGCTGCCGCTTGACAACTGATTCGGCGAGGCGCCGCTACGCTGCACGGCTCCGTCCAGCCTCTGAGGAAAGGAACGCTCATGTCCGTCCTGGACCCCCGCGAGCTCCAAGCCAGCCCCCTTGCAGACCTCCACGCCCTTGCCGCCGAGCTCGGGCTCGAGGGTTTCCGTCGTCTCCGCAAGGACGACCTGATCAAGCAGATCGTCCAGGCTCAGGGTGGATCGGTCGACGAGCCGGAGGCTCCGAGCGGCGACGGCGAGGCTGGCGACCCCGAGATCTCGCTCCACGAGGACGCCGCCGCCGAGGCGCAGCGCGCGTCGGGCGACTACAGCGCGCCGGGTTCGTCCGTCGCCGACGAGGACGTGCACGAGGGTGCCACCGCCGAGGTCCCGCGCGATTATCAGGAGCCGATGCCGAACTGGGAGCAGGAGCCCGCCGACGAGGGTGACGCAGGCCCCGAGGCGCCGGCCGATGAGGAGGCCGGCGAGCGCGAGCTGGCCGGCGAGCGCGAGGAGGACATGCGCAGGGGCATCCTCGACGTGCTGCCGAACGGCAGCGGCTTCATCCGCGCGGAGCCGTACAGGCAGTCGCGCGAGGACGTCTACGTCTCGCCGGCGCAGATCCGCCGCTGCGAGCTGCGCCCGGGCGACGAGGTCGAGGGGCCGGTGCGGCCGCCGCGCCGCAACGAGCGGCATCCGTCGCTGGTGCGGGTGGCCACCGTCAACGGGCAAGACGCCGACAGTCCTTCCGAGCGCGCGCGCTTCAACAGTCTCAGGGCAGCCTGGCCGAGCGAGCGGCTTGCGGGCCCGAACGTGCTCGCCGACTACCCGTTCGGCAAGGGCTCGCGCGTGGCGATCGGTGGACCTCCCGGAGCGGGGGCGACCTACCTGCTGCGCGAGGCCGTCAAGGTCCTGCGCGACCGCCACTCCGAGATCGACGTGCTCGTCGTGCTGGCCGGCGTCCGCCCCGAGGAGGCGGCCGACTGGAACGACGTGGGCGTCGAGGTCGCGGGCGGCAGCTACGACGGCTCGTCCGACGAGCAGGCCCAGGTGGCCGAGCTCGCCGTGCAGCGCGCCAAGCGGGCGGTCGAGTCCGGCAAGGACGTGGTCGTCGTGGTCGACTCGCTGGATGCGCTGCCGCCGTCGAGCGCGCGCCGGGTGTTCGGCGCGGGGCGCAACGCACAGGACGGCGGCTCGCTGACGGTCCTCGCCTCGACCGGCACGGCCGCCGAGCCGCACCGGATGGCCACCACGCACATCACGCTGGAGCCGCGCGAGGGCGAGCAGCCGCGCGTGGCACCGGGTTCCGGCACGCTGCGGCGCGACCTGCTGGGTTAGTCGATCTCCGAGCGCTGAGGGCGGTACGCGACGCGCCGCCACGACGGCTCGGGGGAGAGCTCGATCAGTTCGTAATTGCGGTCCGGCTGGGCGTACCCGAACGTCTGCGACTGCTCGTCGTAGATGATCTCGAGCTCGCCTTCCTTGACGCGCTGGTCCAGCCAGGCGCCGCGGAAGACAAGCCGGCGCAGCCAGTGGACCAGCGAGCGCTCGGAGGGCCCGTCGAGGTCGCCCCAGGTGTGGTTCACGTGCTCCCCGAGCGGGGAGGAGGGGTTCTCGACCTGCCCGTTCACGGCCAGGTTGACAAGGTCCTCGCGCTCTTCGTCCTCGAGCTGGCCCTTGACGAAATTCAGCTTCACGGCCGCCTGTTCCACCCGCTCCGTGAAGTCCCGTTCGTTGAACGTGAAACGAAGCTCCCCGTATTCGAGGACGTAGTCGGAGCCCGACTCATAATTGCCGCGTCGCATGCTTTTCATTCGAGGCCGGGCTCCAAGGACGTCGCGAGTGTAGGTTCGATTCCTGCCCCGATTCCAAGGGTGCAAAGGGGTTTGCACTTGGGGGGCGAATAAGACCCGTTTGGTCACTTAGAGGGGGCATGACCAAGGGCAGTACTGGCGTCCTCGTGGTCGAGGACGACGAGCGGACGGCGGCGTTCATCGCTGACAATCTGCGCGCCGACGGCTTCCGCGTGGCGGTGGCGTCAGAGGCCGGCGAGGCGGTCCGCGCGATCGAAGTCCGGCGGCCCAGCTTGGTGGTGCTGGACCTGTCTCTGGGCGCGGCGATGAACGGCCTTGCGGTTCTGGATCGGGTGCGTGCGTCGGACGGGCTCGGCACGCGGATCGACCCGGCGTTGCCGGTGATCATCCTGAGCGGGCACGGCGCGGACATCGACCGCCTGCGGGGGCTGCAGCGTGGGGCGGACGACTACCTGGTGAAGCCCTTCATGTACGCCGAGCTCCTGGCGCGGATGGGGGCGGTATTGCGGCGCTGCGCGGGGCGGCCAGGCGCGGGAGCGCTCGTGGTCGGAGAGCTGTCACTGGACCCGTCGTCGCGCGAGGTCCGCGTAGGCGACCGGGAGATCGTGCTGTCGGCGAAGGAGTTCGCGCTGCTCCACGCGCTGGCGCGGCAGCCAACACGGGTCTTCTCGAAGGCCGAGCTCCTGCGCGACGTGTGGGGCTATCTGTCGCAGGGGCAGACGCGCACGGTCGACGCGCATGCATGCAGGCTGCGGAAGAAGCTTGGCGGGGCACGCTGGCTCGTGAGCGTGCGCGGGGTCGGTTATCGACTGGTCGACGCCGAATGACCGCAGCGCTTCTGATCGCGTTGATCGCGACGCTGGGTCTCGCTCGCCGCGTGCTGTCAGACGCGCAGCGCTTTCGGCTGATCGCCGAGGCCGAGCACGAGCTGCGCGGGCCGCTGCAGGTGATCGCGCTGGCGGCGCCGGACCACTGCCATGCCGACGTCGAACGCCTGCGGGTCGCGATCGCCGACCTGACCGCAGCCCGAGAACGGCGTCGTTCGCAGGCGGAGGAGGGGCCCGTGCGGCTGGATCGCCTGGTCTGGCGAGCAGCGACGGCATCTGATCTGGTGGCGCGCCGCGTAGGCGGCGGAGTGCATCTCGATTGGTCCGCTGGGCCGATCACCGTGAACGCCAATCGGGGACGACTGGCACAGGCGCTGGGAAACCTGCTTGCGAACGCAGTCGAGCACGGGGGCGGCCGAGTACGCGTCGTCGGGCGACGCACGAGGCGCGGAATCCGTGTCGAGATCCGCGATTCCGGCCGCGGCCATGGACTGACCATCGCGGCGAAGGCAGTGCGCGATTCGGGCGGAACCCTCACCGCGGCCCGCGCCGGTTCCGGAACGGCCATCGCGATCGAGTTGCCGACCATTGACGCGGTTCCCCCTCCGGCGGCCGGAATCGAGTTGCCGACCGTTGACGCGGATCCGCCTCCGGCGGCCGCATGAGCGCATCCGCCCGTCGGCGGCGGGGCGTCGTTCTACTGCTGCTCGCGGCCCTCGCTGGATCGATGGCTGCCGCGCGGATTCGCGGAGAAGAGCGCGCTGTTCGGACTCAGGTTGGCCCGCTCGTGCCGGTTGTGGTTGCTCGCTCGCCTATCGCCGCACGCACCCGGATCGGCCCGCAGCAGGTCGTCGAGCGACTCGCCGTCGCGCGCATTCCTGCACGCTTCGTTCCGCCAGGAGCGCTTCGGGATCCGCTCAAAGCAGTCGGCGCCACGAGCGCCGTCGCCATCCCGCGGGGCGCCTACGTGACAAGACCCGCCCTGGCGCCCCCGCGCGATCCGCGCTTGACGCTGCACCGCGGCGACCGCGCGATCGACGTCGAGGTAGCTGGCGGTGACCGGCTCGCCGCGCTCGGCGGACCTGGTGCGCGCGTCGACGTCGTCGTCACAACCGAGCCTCGCAACGGCGCCCCGCGCGCATTCGTCGCCGCCGATGGCGCCGAGCTGCTGTCGCTGCGGCGCGGCGACGGCGGCAATGCGATCGCGACCCTTCGCCTACCCGTCAAGCAAGCAGTCTTCCTCACCGCCGCCACCAGCTTCGGCCGCGACGCGCGCCTGCTGGTGCGCTCACCGGGTGATCGCACTCCCGCCGGGCGGATCGGCTTCGCCGCTCCGGGCATGTAGCCGTCGCCGACGGGATTCTCGTACCGTTCCCGCCCCATGGCCAAGGTCGGCCACAACGCACCTGACTTCGAGCTCGACGGCGAATCGCTCGACGCCACCGTCGTCGGCATCTCCGCGCAGTCCGTCGACGGCCGCATCGCCTATCGCCACGTCCACGCGCTTGGGCTCGACTTCCAGACTGTCGACGAGCTGCGCGAGGCGCTCGCTTCGCTGCCGACAGCAGTGTGAACACCGCCGTCGTGACAGGCGCCGGCCGCGGCATGGGCCGCGAGACGGCGCGCCGGCTGGCCAGCCGTGGCTACCGCGTCGTCGTGACCGACCTGAACGAGTCCGCCGCGCAGGAGACGGCCGAGCAGATCGGCAACGGCGCGATCGCAATCGCCCAGGACGTGCGCGAGCCGGAGTCCCACCGCCAGGTCGCCGCCGCGGCTACCGCGCATGGTCCGCTCAGGGTCTGGGTCAACAACGCGGGCATCCTGAAGACCGAGAAGATCTGGGAGCACTCCGACACGGACGTCCGCCTGATGGTCGAGGTGAACCTGCTCGCCAGCGTGTGGGGCGCACGCGCGGCGGTCGAGGCGATGCGGCCCGATCCGCAGGGCGCCCACATCATCAACATGGCCTCGATGGCCTCGTTCGGACCTGTGCCCGGCCTCGGCGTCTACGCCGCCACGAAGCATGGCGTGCTTGGGCTGACCGAGTCGCTGCAGGGCGATCTGATGCTCTCCGGCGTGCCCATCCGCGTACACGCGGTCTGCCCCGATCTGGTCGACACCGGGATGATGCGGGAGCACGCCGAGAACCCCGAGTACGCGCTCGGCTTCAGCGGGACGAAGATCTACACGCCCGAGGAGATCGCGGACGAGATCGTCAAGCTGCTCGACAGCGACAAGATCATCCTGTCGATCCCGCGCAACCGGATGGTGCTCGCCCGCGTGGCTGGGCTGTTCCCGCGCGCAGGGCTGCGCGTCGCTCGCACGATCAGGAGCGCAGGCGAGCGCAAGCAGAAGACGTTCAATACGCGCTGACGCACTCGACCGACCCGTCGTCCTTGCCCAACAGGGCGAGTGAGGTCATGCCGATGAACAGGCCATGCTCGACCACGCCGACCTCGGCCTTGATCGCCTGGCCGAGCGCGCCCAGATCGCCGCTGCCCGGCAGCTCGCAGTCCAGGATGTAGTGCCCCTCGTCGGTGACGACGCTGTCGCCGTGCTCGCTGTGGCGCAGATCGGCCGCGGGGACGAGCGACAGCAGTCGCCGCTGCGTGTCCCGCCACGCGAAGCGGACGACCTCCACCGGCAGACGGCGCGTCTGGCCCAAGCGGCCGACTTTCTTCGTCGCCTCGGCGACCACCACGAACCGGTCAGCCGCCTTGACGACCAGCTTCTCGCGCAACATCGCGGCGCCGCCGCCCTTGATGAGACCCAGGTCCGGGTCGATCTCATCGGCCCCATCGATGGCCAGCTGCAGGCGGACGCCCCCGTCGAGCTCCACGACTGGGATCCCGGCATCGCGCAGCAGTTCCTCGGTGCGCGACGACGCGGCGGCCGCGCGCACGTCGCGGCCGCGCAGCAGCTCGAGGGTCGCCCAGACGGCGCGCCCGGAGCCGAGCCCGATGGTCATCCCCGGCTCGACGAGTTCTGCTGCCGCCGCCGCTGCGGCGGCGCGTCCGGGCGAGTCCAAGCGCGGCGCCTAGATGGCGGGAGGAGGTTCCGGGACCGGTGGGCGCGGGTCCGGCACTCCTGGCCCACCCGGCGGCGACGGCGTCGGCGGCTGCGGATCGGGGTGCGGTGGCATGGGATCCGGGCCGGGCGTGGGGGGTATCGGCGCGCCCATCAGCTGTCGGTGGCGCTGTAGGCCTGCTCCGAGACGGTCTCGGCCGCCTGCTCGTCGTCCCACTCGGAGTTCGGATGGTCGGATTTCATGTGCTTCGAGAGCTCGCGCGCGAGTTCTTGATCGTTAGCGGCCATCAGCGTCTCCCCGCACTCGTTGCAGTCCATCACTTGCATCTCCGGCCTCCTCGTGGCTCCGGGCTCAGGCTACAGAGGACCGGCGTGGAAGACTGGTCCACGTGCCGGTCGTCGAACGTGATGATGGGGTCAGGCTCGTCTGGGAGGAATTCGGGGAGGGTCCCGGCCTCCTGCTCGTGCACAGCTACATCCAGCACCGCGCGGTGTTGGAAGGGCTGCTCGCCGAGCTCCGAAGCGGTCATAGGACGATCCGATACGACGCCCGCGGAGCCGGCGAGTCCACGCGCCGCGGTCCCTACGACATGCAGACCGACGTGGCCGATCTGATCGCGATCGTGGAGGCGGCGGGGCCGGTGGCGGCTGTGATCGGCAACGGTGACTCGACCAACCGCGCGGTGCACGCCGCCGCCCAGCGGCCGGACCTGATCCCATACGTCATCTCGCTCGAGACGGTGCCGCTGCAGCGCGGCGAGGCCTCCGGTACCGACGCCCTGATCAGCTCCCGGGAGGTGCTCGAGGCGCTCGTCGCGATGATGCGCGCCGACTACCGCAGCGGGCTCACCGCGGCCATGCAGCGCGGCAACCCGGAGATGAGCCAGGAGGAAGTGCGCCAGCGGGTGGATGCGACGGTTGCCTACGCCGACCACGAGGCGGCGGTTGCCCGGCTCGAGGGATGGATCCATGACGACCCGGGCGGAGATCCTGCTGCGCTCGGGGACCGCCTCGTCGTCGCCTACGAAGGTGCCGGCGGCTGGTTCCCCGCCGAGCTGACGGAGCGCGGCAGCGAGGCGCTGCCGGAAGCGCAGTTCGTGCGACTGGAGGGCGGGGCCATCACCCGGCCCGACCTGACAGCAGCGGTCGTCCGCACCGTTACGGGTGCGGCCGCCCCGACCTAGCGACTAGGCCGGCGCTCCCCAGTCCTGCTCGAGCGCTTCGCGCAGGCTCTTCACGCGAGCGGCGCCGATGCGCCGCGAGAGCGCCTTCTCCGCCGCGGCGGAGCCGGTGCCCGTGCGCTCGAGCGCTTTTCGGCCCTTGGCCGTCGGCTGCACGAGCCGCGCGCGCCTATTCGTGGGATCCGGCGCCAGCTTGACAAGCCCTTGCGACTTCATCTGGGCGACCGTCTGGCCGACCGCTTGGCGGCTGATCCCGGCGCGGCGCGCAATCTCGGCGGGCCGAGTCCCGTCCGGGTCGAGATGGGAGAACACGAGCGTGTGCGAGCGAGCGAGACCGGAGCTCCGACCGCTGTTGGAACGTTCCGACGCGGTGAGCCAGCGCTGCGCATCGACAAGCATCGAGGAGAGTGATGTACGAGAGGCGCGTGCCATAACCGTCACCCTACTTGACTAGTGGTTGGCCGACTAGGGGGTACTGACGGTTGCAGTTCTCTGCACCAGTGCACCCCCGACGGCGCCGATGCAGGCGGCCACGATCGTCACCCCCCAAACAGCGGAGCGGGCGTCGCTGCCGATGCCGATCGAGTGGACCACGCCCGCGCCCCAGCAGCCGTAACTCAGCATGTGAACCGAGCGCCACGCCTGGAATCCAAGGCGGCGGCGCAGTGCGGTCGTGATCAGCACGGCCAGCATCAGGTCGGCGGCGATCGTGCCGAGGGCCATCCACAACGGTTTGTAGGAGGCGACGAACGGGATGAACGCATCGGCCAAGCTGATCGGCACGAACGAGTCGATCACGCTCGTGACCACGTGAACGGCTCCGAAGGCGAGCGCGAGCAGTGCCAGGTTGCGGTGAAGATCCGCGATCGCGAAGCGCGGCCAGCGGTCGCTCCGTACGCGCGTCACCGAGACGACCCCAAGCACGACCGAGGTGGTCAGCAGCATCAGGGCCGCCAGGCCCGACCCGCGGTCGATGTACCACAAAACGGGGTCGCTCACGCGGGCCACCCGGCGACGCGCACCACGTCGCCGTCGTGTGCGACCAGGCGCGCGGGAAAGCCGTGCTCGGCCAGCCACTTCGGCGCATCGTGGCCGAGCACGATCGCCGCCGTACTGGCCGTGTTGGCCGCCACGCAGCTGCGCGCCGCAACCGTGACGGTGCGCCACGGCGACTCGACGGGGTCTCCCGTCGCCGGATCGATGATGTGACCCGGCCGCACGGTCGTGGACGACGTCGCTACGCCACCGCCGCGCACGCGGACGACCTGGTCGGCTTCGGCAGCCTTGTGGTCGTCAGCCACGCCGACGTCCCACGCGTCGCGCCCGGCGCAGGCGATGTCGCCGCCCAGGCTCACGAGCACGGGGTTCTGCGTCGCGCGGTGCACGTCGCGGGCGATCCGGTCAGCCATCAGTGCCTTTCCGGTGGCACCGACGTCGATCTCGATGCCCGTGGGCACGCTCAGGATGCGCCGGTGCGGGTCCAGGTCGACCGACCGCCACTGCCCAGCGACGCCGGGCCGGGTGGTCGGGTCGACCAGGCCACCCGTGTCGCGGGCAGCCGCGAGCGCGGTGTGGATGGCACCCGACAGAAGCGCGCTGACGCGGCGCGGCCCACCCATCGCCTCGACCAGGGCGATCTCCGAGTCCGGGCGGAAGCGGCTGGCTGCCCGGTCGATGTCGTGGAGCCGGCGGCGCATCAGCGCCTCGGCCTCGTCCGCATGCCGCTCGTCCACGAGCGTCAGCTGCGCGGTCGTGCCTATCGCCGGAAAGCTGATCGTCTTCATGAGCCGCCCGACGTTCCGGCCGGAGGGCCGGTCGAGGACGAGGGCGGCTGGAAGCCCTGGCCGGAGTCGGAGCCGCCGTTCCCCGGATATGGGCTCTGCGGATACCCGCCCTGCGGCGCGGCCGCCTGCGGCGGCGCAACCGGAGGCGTCACGTCGCGTGCGCGGGCGGGACTGCGTGACCGCGCCCCCGTCGCCGCGTGCGTCCCACGAGCGGCGCCGAACGCGAACGCCGCGGTCATCGCCGCGGCGCCGGCTGCCGCCCACGCGGTGACGGTCCTGACTCGTCGTCTGGCCCCGGCTCTGTCGATCGCCATGCCTCGCAGCGTCGAGAGCCTCGATAAGCCGACACGAAGCCGTGTCTAAGCGTTTTGTATGAACCAACGGCGACCTTGTACGCGCGGGTCATCATTGGTACGTGCGGATTCTTGTTGTGGACGACGATCGGTCGGTGCGGGACGCCCTGCGGCGGGCGTTGACGCTGGGTGGCTACGAGGTCGAGGCGGTCGAGGACGGCCGCCAGGCCATCAGCCGGCTGTCGATGTCCTCGCCGGACGCGGTCGTGCTCGACATTGGGCTTCCGGAGATCGACGGGCTCGAGGTGTGCCGCCGGGTGCGCGGCGCCGGCGACCGCACCCCGATCCTGATGCTGACGGCGCGCGACGCGGTGTCGGACCGGATCGATGGGCTCGACGCGGGCGCCGACGACTACCTCGTCAAGCCGTTCGACCTTGGCGAGCTCAAGGCCCGCATCCGCGCGTTGCTGCGGCGCGCCAACGGCGGCGGCGACCCGACGGCGCTCGCTTTCGCCGAGCTGCGCCTTGACCCGGACCGGCACGGCGTGGCGGTGGGGGACAACTTCGTCGAGCTCACGCGCACCGAGTACCAGCTGCTCGAGCTGCTCATGCTCAACCCGCGCAGCGTGCTGACGCACACCGTCATCTACGAGCGCGTATGGGGCTACGACTTCGGCCCGGCGTCGAATGCGCTGCGCGTCTATGTGGGCTACCTGCGGCGCAAGCTGCAGCAGGCGGGCGCCCGCGACCTGATTCACACGGTTCGCGGCGTCGGTTACGCCCTGCGCGAGCCATGAGCCTGCGCACGCGCATCGCGGGTGTCGCGGGCGTTGCGGTTGCGGTGGCCGTGCTGCTTGGGGCCGCGCTCGCGTACATCGCGATTCGCAGCGAGCTGCGCGGAGAGGTGGACAAGGCGTTGGTCCAGCGCGTGGCTCCGCTGGCGCGCTTCGAGCCGGGCGGACCCGACCCTGGTGAGGGGGGGCCGATCGGCGGGCCACCCGACCCGGATCAGGGCGCGGGTGGAGGGATGTCCCAGGGTGGTAGGCCGCCGCTCGTCTACAAGATCTTCGACCGCCATGCGCCTGCGTACGGCGGCGCTGCGGGTTACGTGCAGTTCGTCGCCCCGGACGGGACGGTCGCGCGGCCGCCGGACGAGAGCGGCGGCCTGCCGACGAGCAAGCCGATGCAGCAGGTAGCGCTCAGCGGCAGCGGCCGTCGCTTCGACGACGTGCACGCGGGCGGCGAGCACCTGCGTGTGCTCACGGTCGGGTTGGGTGACATCGGCGCCGTGCAGGTGGCGCGGCCGCTGGCCGAGGTCGACAGCGTGCTGCATCGGGTGCTGTTGATCCTGCTGCTGATGAGCGCGGGGGGCATCGCGCTCGGCGTGGTGATGGGCGGCGGCGTGGCGCGCGCGGCGCTGGCTCCCGTGCGGCGCTTCACGAGCGGGACCGAGCGGATCGCGGCGAGCGGCGACGTGTCGCGGCGCATGGACGTCGAGGGCGACGACGAGCTCGCGCGGCTCGCGCGCAGCTTCAACGGGACGCTCGACGAACTCGAGCAGTCGGTGGACGCTCAGCGCAACCTCGTGGCCGACGCCGGGCACGAGTTGCGCACGCCGATCGCCAGCCTGCGCGCGAACATCCAGGTGCTCGAGGAGGCCGAGCGGCTGCCGCCCGAGGAGATCGCCGCGCTGCGGCGCGACATCGTCGGCGAGCTGGACGAGCTGACCGCGTTGGTGGCGGCGATCGTCGAGCTCGCGCGCGGGACCGCCCCCAGCCAGGGCGAGGTCGACGACGTCCGCATCGACATGGTCACCGAGCAGCTCGTGGAGCGCACGCGGCGGCGCGGCGGGAACCAGGTCTCGTTCGATCTCGACCTGGAGCCGACTCTGGTGCGCGGCCAGCAGGAGCGCATCGCCCGCGCGATCTCGAACCTGATCGACAACGCGCGCAAGTGGAGCCCGCCCGCGGGGCTGGTCGAGATCCGCCTGCGCGGTGGCGAGTTGTCGGTGCGCGACCACGGCCCCGGCTTCGAGGAGAAGGACCTGCCGCACGTGTTCGACCGCTTCTTCCGCTCAGACCGCGCGCGGGCCATGCACGGCTCCGGGTTGGGCCTGGCGATCGTCCGGCAGGCGGCGGATGCGGGCGGTGGCTGGGTAGCGGCGTCCAACGCCGCCGGGGGCGGCGCGATCGTGCGCGTGAGCTTCGGTGCGCAGATCGAGGACGAATCTCTTACAGAGGGTTTACGTCGTTCATGAAGAGTTCCCAGCATGAAGCGACCACAGCTGAAGCGAATGACGATCGTGATCGCCGTTTGTGCCGTCATAGGCGCAATTGCGGGGATTGCGGGTAGCGCTGCCGCGCCGTCGAGCTCGAAGTCGGGGCAGAGCCACGCGCAGCGAAAGGCGCTCAAGCGGGCCCTGGCTCTGCGTGCCCACGGTCTCAAGCGGTCGTTCCGCCTCGGCATCGGGCCCGGTCCGGTCGGCCCGGGATTCGGGTTCGGCCCGGTTCACGCGGAGGCGGTCATCCCGAAGGCCGACGGCTCGGGCTTCCTCACGGTGACCACCGACGCCGGCACGCTCAACTCGGTCGACGGCACCACCGTCCGCCTGAAGGAGGGCACCGACAAGGCGACTTACAAGAACGATGTCCCGATCGACGTCGGCAGCAGCGCGAAGGTGATCCGCGACGGCAAGGACGCAAAGCTGAGTGACCTGCAACCGGGCGATCACGTACGGGTGATTACGGGCGCGCCGAAGGGCAACGTCGTGATCGCCGAGGACGATGCCTTCATCGCGCAGCAGAAGAAGAAGTTCGACCAGCTCAAGAAGCAACTCCGCCAGCGTGGCTTTGGCCACGGCCAGTTCCGCGGCCACTTCCGCTTCGGTCCGGGCGCGCCGCCTGCGCGCGCCCCGGGCGTCTACCCGGGTGACCAGGGCGGCTCGGGTTCCGGTTCCTCCAGCAGCGGCAGCAACAGCTAGCTGACCTTCGAAACGGCGTCGCCGGGGCGGACGATCCCCCCGGCGACTACCCGCGCGTTCACGCCGCGGAGGTTCAGCTGACGCCCGACCGGCGAGTTGACGAACTTCAAGGCGTCGATGCCAAAGCGCGCCTGGAACTTGCCGCAACCGCGGTGGGGGACGGCGCTGATCTCGACAGTCGCGTCGCCTATCCGCAGACGCGAGCCCGGCGGCAAATTGTCGACGCTCAGGTCCAGGTCCACGAAAAGCTGATCGCCGGCCAGTTGGCGGCGGTCGGGGTCGACGGCGACGAGCGCGGCTGACCGAGCGTTCATCAGCGTCAGCTGCATGTCGGGGTTGGCGGAGCCGTCGGCGGTCGAGCTGCTGCCTCGCGTGCGCCAGCAGTCGCTGACCAGGCCCTGCTCAGTGTCGAGCACCGCCTCGGCGAGGACCTTCCGTTGCTCGACCTCCGGCCGGCAGACGATCAGCTCCACGCGGCCGTGGTCGCTGGGCGCCTGGCGGATCTCGTCGAGTCCGGCTTCGAGCGCCTCGCGATCGAGGTGTTGGGCGGCGGTCGTCTGTTCCACCGCGCGCATCCTAGGCGGCGACTCGTGGTGCACTGCGTGGGTGACCGCACGGATACCGCCCGGCAGCCGGGCGCAGACGGGGACGATCAACGCGTTGATCGCCCGCGCCATCGGGTTGGCTGGGGGCACGGACGGCGCGCCGGCGCTGTTCACCACGCTGGGGCGGCACCGCCGGCTCTTCCGGCCGTGGCTGCGCTTCGCGAGTCGGCTGATGCCCGGCGGAAAGCTTCCACGGCCTGACGCGGAGCCTGCGTGCGGTCGACGAGCTGCACGAGACGCGGACGCTGAGCGACGAGGCGTGGGCTGGCCTGCGCGCAGCCGGTCTGAGCGACACGGAGCTGATCGAGCTGCCGATGCTCGTCGGCCACTACGAGATGCTCGCGATGACGCTGAACGCGCTGCGCGTCACGCCCGACCGCTTCCGGCGGCCAGTTCGAGCTCGGTGACGAAGGAGATCACGGGCCAGCGGGGGCGAAGTCCGCGGCCGCTCTGCCTTCTTGGGGCATGGAAGCCCTGGACGAACTCGCCCATTCGCTGCGTCGCCGGCTGGTCGAGCGGGCGCGCGACGGCAGCGCGGGTCCCGGTGGAGTGCAGGCGCAGGCGGCGCGGCTGGTCGAGAACGAGGCGACCGCGCTGGATCCTGCGACGCGTGAGGTGCTGACGGCGCGGATCGTCCGGCTCGCCACAGGGCTCGGGCCATTGGAGCCGCTGTTGGCGGACTCCTCGGTGGACGAGGTGATGGTCAACGGTCCGACCGACGTGTGGGTTGAACGCCGCGGGCGGGTGGAGCGGGCGGCGGTTCAGTTTGCGTCGGAGACGGAGTTGATGCACGCAATCGAGCGTGTGCTGGCACCACTCGGGCGGCGCGTCGACGAGGCGTCGCCGATGTGCGACGCGAGGCTGCCCGACGGGTCACGCGTGAACGTAGTGGTGCCTCCGCTGGCGATCGACGGAGCGTGCATGACGATTCGCCGCTTCCGGCCGCACGGGTTCTCGTTGGAGGACCTGGTCGGGAACGGCACGATGCCTGATGCCGTCGCGGAGTTCCTCGTCGAATGCGTGCGGGCTCGAGCGGCGGTATTGGTGAGCGGTGGGACGGGCTCCGGGAAGACGACGACGCTGAACGCGTTGTCGGGAGCGATCCCCGAGGGCGAGCGGATCGTCACCGTCGAGGACGCCGCCGAGCTGGCGCTGCGCCAGTCCCATGTCGTGCGGTTGGAGGCGAGGCCGCCGAACGTGGAGGGGCGCGGGGAGGTGACGATTCGGTCGCTGGTGCGCAACGCGCTGCGAATGAGGCCGGATCGGATCGTGGTCGGTGAGGTGCGTGGCGGAGAGGCGCTAGACATGTTAAGCGCCTTGACAACGGGTCACGAAGGCTCATTGACGACAGTGCACGCGACGTCGGCGCAGGAGGCGTTGCGGCGGATCGAGACGCTCGCGTTGATGGCAGGCGTCGGGTTGCCACACGAGGCGATACGCGATCAGGTGGGAGTGGCGATCGAGCTGGTGGTCCACCAGCGTCGAAGGCCAGACGGAAGGCGAGAGATCGCATCGGTAGCCGAAGTAGTGCGGCGAGCCGCGTCCATCGGAGTCCGAGAGCTCTACGCAGCTGGAAACCCAGGGCGTCCGCTGGAGAGGCCGGCGGAAGGCCGTTTGGCGGATCGACTGCGTGAGAGCTGAGGTGGCGGCCGCCGCGCAGCCGCTCGCCCCCGCGCCGCCGCTCGCCGCGCTCGGGCATCCTTTCGCGGCCGCGTTCGGGTCGCCGCGCGCGTCGACGCTTGCGTTTGCGGCCGGTGCTGCTCTTGCGATTGCGGCGGTTGATTTGGCGGGCACATTCGGTCCGCGGATTCCGCGCGCGAGCGGTCGCCTTCGGGCTGCTGCTGATGTCTTTGCGCGCGCTGGGAGAGAAGGCCGGGATCCTGGTGCCGCTGAGCGACGCCAGGTTCTCGCCGGTGGCGGCGTTGCCGCGTTTGCCGCCGGGTGGCTCGTGTTCGGCGTCGCGGGCGCCGTGATTGCGGCGGCCGCGGGCCCGCTGGCCGCGAGCCAGGCCCTGCGCGCCCGCCGTGCTCGCTACGTCCGCGCTGTCGATGCCGGCGCAGCGGAGATCGCGATCGCCCTCGCGGATGCACTCTCCGGCGGGCATTCGCTGCGCGGCGCGGTCATCACCGCTGCTGCATCGATGGCCGGTCCGCCCGGGAATGAGCTCCGCCGGGTTGCCGCCGAGCTTGAGCTTGGCGCCGCCACCGATGACGCCCTCGAGGCGATGCGGTCGCGAATTCGCTCGCCGAGCATCGACGTGATCGTCGCCGGAGCGCTCATGCAGCGCCGCGCCGGCGGCGACCTCGCTCAGCTGTTGCGCAGCTCGGCGCGCGCCTTCGAGGACGAAGCGCGGCTGCTCGGCGAAGTCCGGGCGGCGACAGCACAAGCACGCTTCACCGGCATCGTCGTCGTGGCAATGCCGATCGGCGGCGCCTGCTTGGCAGAGCTCGGCTCGCCAGGCTTCGTCCGCCACCTCGCGGAATCGCCGCTGTCGGCATGGCTCGTCGGGATGGCGATCGCGATGCAGATCGGTGCCGCATTCGCAATCCGCCGCCTGGCGCGGTTGCGCGCATGAGCGAGCCGGTCCACGCCGCACGCCTAGTCGCGCCCCGCGCCGGGAGCGATTCGCGGCGGATGCCTGGCCACGGCCGCGGCGCCGGCGATCCGCGGCGAATTCGCCGCTGCGGTCAGCCGAACGCTGGACTCGGGTCCGCCGCGTGACCGTATCCACCCATACGGTGGACAAGTGAACGCGGCGACGTGATTTCCGCTTCGCTCGCCTTCGTCGCGGCTGCTCTCGCCGTCGCCGGCACCGCTTCGATCCAGGCAAGCCGGCCGCCGCGGAAGCGCGAGGGCTTTGCCCGCCGCCTCGCGGCCGCGGTGCCGGCCCGCCTCCGGCCACCGCTCGACCTGGCCGCACGCCTCGAGGCGGCTGGCTCTCCGGGCAAGCTCACACCCGGCGAGTTCATGGCGATCAAGGCCCTGGCTGCGCTCGCAGCAGCCCCGATCGGAGCCGCGCTCGCCACTGCCGCGCCAGGACGGCTCGGGCTCCTGACCACCGTTCTAGCCCCAGTCGCAGGCTTCTTCGTCCCAGACCTCCAGCTCCGCAAGCGGACGACCACGCGGATCCGCGAGACCAGAGCCGAGCTCCCCGGAGTACTGGACCTCCTCCGCGTAGCCGTCGATGCCGGCATGGCACCCAGCCAAGCCCTCGCAGCCGTCGGCCAGCGCTCCGATGCCCTGGTCGCCCGCGAATGCGCACGCGCAGCGACGCAGCTTCACCTGGGCGAGCCGCTGGGTGCAGTTCTCGCTCGGATGACCACTCGCCTCCCAGCCCCCGAGCTCGAAGCGTTCACCGCGGCGCTGAAGCGAGCGGCCGTTCACGGCGCCCCACTTTCCGACACCTTGGCGGCTCAGGCCCGGGACGCCCGGCTTGCAAGGCGGCGCCGCATCGAGGAGGAAGCCGCAAGGGCCGCCCCCAAGATCCAGCTCGTGGTCGCGCTTCTCCTGGTTCCAAGCGTGCTTCTGATGGTCGCCGCCGCTCTCGCGGCGGCGATGCTCGCCGCGGTCGCGCCCCACTAGCGCGCCGCCCCGCACCTTCCCACTGCAAGACAACTTGCGGAGCCGCCTCCCACCGCGTCCCCCGGCGAAAAACCGCATGGGAATGCGGCTTCAGGCCACAGAAGTCGCCCGAATGGACGCACACGCGGCGGACGTGTGGGAAAAAATGTTGCAAAGTGGGGGATTGTGGGTTAGAACTAGGTCACGCAAACGGCCGGAGTCGCGGGGCTCCTCCCACTCCGCGACTCCGGCCAATAAGCGGGGACAGGACAAGTCCCGTCCCCGTCCCGCAAGGGCTGAAAAGAAAAACGTGGCATTCAGGGGCCATTTCGAGTACTCGCTCGACGCGAAGAACCGGCTGACGATCCCGGCGAAGTTCCGGGCTTCGTTCTCAGACGGCCTAGTCCTCGCGAAATGGCTCGATCCCTGTGTCGCGATCTTCACGCCCGAGGGCTTCGACCGCTTCAACGACAGCTTCATCCATGACATGCACCCCCTCAGCTCAGAGCGCCGCCGCCTCAGCCGCTTCTTCAGCGGCGGAGCGTTCGACGCCGAACTCGACTCAGCCGGCCGCGTCACGCTCGGCGCGCCGCTTCTGGAGCACGGGGGAATCGGCAAGGACGTCGTCGTCATCGGCAATGTGGACCACCTGGAGGTCTGGGACCGGGCGCGCTACGCCGCGGACCAAACCGACCTCCCCGACCAGGTCGCGCGAATCGCGGAGAGCCTTGGCCATCCTTCTTGACATGACCCGTACGCACGTCCCGGTTCTCGCTGGAGAGCTGATCGACATCCTCGACCCGCATCCGGGCGAGACGGCTGTCGACTGCACCTTCGGCGCAGGCGGCCACGCCCGCCTCGTCGCGGAGCGCATCGGCCCGGCCGGGACGCTCGTCTGCATCGACCGCGACCCAGCCGCGGCCGATCGTTTCGACCAGTTCGCCGCGGAGGTCCCGTGCCAGACGCGCTTCCTTCGCGCGGAGTTCGCCGATGGTCTGCGGATCCTCAGGGAGGAAGGGCTCGAGGCGGATCTGGCGTATCTCGATCTTGGAGTCTCGTCGATGCAGCTGGACGCATGGGAGCGGGGCTTCTCGTACAGCTACGACGCCCCCCTGGACATGCGGATGGATCCCGACCAGGACCTCGATGCCCGTCAGGTCGTGAACGAGTGGGACGAGCGTCGTCTCGCGAACGCCTTCCAGCGCTACGGCGACGAGCGCTTCGCGCGGCAGATCGCGCGCGAGATCATCCGGCGCCGCAGGAAGGCGCCGCTGGAAACGACGTCCGAGCTGGTCGATGCA
>DATBDN010000181.1:0-3177 GCA_036269895.1 Thermoleophilaceae bacterium | reverse complement strand
AGGAAGAGCCAGTACGAGAGCGCGTTCAGGCGCGGGAAGGCCATGTCGCGGGCCCCGATCATCAGCGGCACGAGGTAGTTGGCGAGCCCGGCCCAGATCGGCACCACGACGAGGAAGATCATCGTCGTGCCGTGCATGGTGAAGAGCTCGTTGTAGCTGTCGCGCGTCACGAGGTGCTCGTTCGGCGTGGCGAGCTGCGCGCGCATCAGCAGCGCGAGCACGCCGCCCGCCAGGAAGAAGGCGAGGCTGGTGACGATGTAGAGGATCCCGATCCGCTTGTGGTCGACCGTCGTCAGCCAGCTCGAGACGCGGCCCTGCGAGACGACCAGCGAGACGGGGGGACGCTCAGCCCTGGCCGCCACCGCTCGCTCCCTGCTTGAAGCGCTGCTGGAGGTACGCGATCGTCGCGTCGAGCTGCTCCGGCGTCCAGTCGTTCCCGACCGCCGGCATCTTGCCGGTGCCGTGGCGGATCACGTTCGAGATCCCGTTCCTGTCGCCGAGCAGCGGGTTCTGCGCGATGTTCGGGCCGACGCCGCCCTGGGCGGCGAGGCCGTGGCACTTGGCGCAGACGCCGACGAACGTCTCCTTGCCGAGCTCGAGCTTGGCGTTCGCGCGCGCGCTCACCCAGGAGTCGTACTCGTCAGGCGGCAGCACCTGGACGTGCGCCAGCATCGCCGCGTGCAGCAGGCCGCAGAACTCGGCGCACTGGCCGGGGAAGGTGCCGAGCTTGGTCGCGCGGAAGGTCTGGTGGTTCGTCTTGCCCGGGATCGCGTCGGTCTTCCCGCCGAGCGCGGGGATCCACCAGCTGTGGTCGACGTCCGCCGAGCGGATCGTCAGCTTGATCGTCCGGTTGTACGGGATTCGAAGCGTGTCCACCGAGATCGCGCCGTTCGGGTAGCTGAAGTCCCAGTAGTACTGGTGACCCTCGATCACGATCTCGTCCTTTGCCTGCTGCTCCGAGGCCGGGAGGCTCGAGGTGGCCCCGATGTCCGAGACCTTCCAGAAGACGAAGCCGCCGATGATCGCGAGCAGGACCACCGGCCCGACGGTCCAGGCCAGCTCGAGGTTCGTGTGGCCGCGGACCTGGGGGCCCTCGATCTCGCGGGAGCGGCCTTTGCTGCGGTACTTGACCACGAAGATCAGCAGCGTCGCGATCACGAGCACGAAGATCCCGCCCGTGATCCCGAGGATCAGCCAGTAGATGTCGCGGATGTTCTTGGCGTTCGGCGAGGCCGGCGAGACGGGCGCGAGCCCGCCGTTGCCCGCGAGGGCCGTGCCGGTCAGCACGAGCGCGACCGAGACGCTGAGGACGAAGAGAGACCGGCGCACAGGCGGTGGCATTCTAAGGCGCCGCTTGCGGCGCCGACCGTAGAGGGTGCGCCGGCTTCGCCGGTGCGCCCGTCCGACGCACCAACCTAGGTCGTCGACGTCTGTTCTCTTCGGTCCCATTAGCCTCTGAGGCGTGCCCGAACAGACGCGCGTGCAACTACCCGTCGGCGTCGAGGGCAACTTCGAGGTCTTCGTGAACGGCGTCGTCCAGCAGCTCGGGCGGGACTTTCGGCGCGAGGGCGGCGAGCTCGTCTTCGAGCGGCGGCTGGCCCGCGAGGGGCGGCTCGGCTTCTGGCGCTGGCTCTCGATGTTCCTCGGCGTCGCCGGCACCTACCGGCAGGACGACAGCGTGGACGTCGTCTACGAGCGCGACGGCCGGCGGGTGGTGGCGACGAGCTTGCCGCTGCTGCACGAGGACTGACGCGCGAGCAGGCGGAGCCGAAGGCCGCGAGCAGGGCTTTCGTCCACTCGCAGCGCAGTCGGTGCACAGAGCCTGCCCAACCGCATGGAGCAATGCCACCCCTGTGGACAACAAGTCACACTTTCGCCCCACCTCGGCCGTGCCCGTTCCGGCAGGCCCGGGGACAGTCCCTGCCGGAGCGCCGAGCCGCTAGGCGGTCGGCGGCGGCTCGGGGAGCTCGATCGACTCGCCGTCGACCAGCACGGGCTGGCCCTCGAGCTCGCACGCAACGGCCCAGCGCGCGACCGCGAGCAGGACTGCGTCGAGCTGGTCGTCCGTGCTGTCCTCGACGAGGATCTCCCAGCGCTCGTTCTCGAGCGGCACCAGGTCGGTTCGGGCGAACGGCACCAGGTCGCTGACCAGCTGCGTGGCGGCGCGGGCTGTCGGCGCTTGAATCCTGATCGTCGGAATGGCGGCTCCCCTCGACGGAGAGGGACCACCGTACCTCAGTCGACCAGCGCCAAAACCTCGTCGAGCACACCAAGGCCCTCGTCCAGCTCCTCACGCGTGATCGTCAGCGGCGGCGCGACCACGATCACGTTCCAGTGGGTCATCAGGTAGAGACCGCGCTCCAGCGCCGCCCTGGCCAGCTTCGCCACTGGCGCGCCCGCCTCGCCGGCCGCGTTGAACGGCACGAGCGGCTCGCGCGTCTCCCGGTCCTTGACGAGCTCGATGCCCCAAAAGAGCCCCTTGCCGCGCACCTCACCGATCGACGGATGCCGTTCCTGCAGTCGCGGCAGCTCCTCCGCGAGCACCTCGCCCATCGCGGCCGAGTTCTCGACGATGCCCTCCTCCTGCAACGCCTCGATCGAAGCGATCGCCGACGCACAGGCGAGCACGTGCCCCGAATACGTCAGCCCCCCCGCGAAGTACTTGTCCTGCACCCAGTCGGCGAGCTTCTGGTTGATGATCATCGCGCCGAGCGGCACGTAGCCCGAGTTGATCCCCTTGGCCACGGTCATGATGTCCGGCACGACGCCCCAGTTGTCGACGCCGAACCACTTGCCGGTACGGCCGAAGCCGGCCATCACCTCGTCGCAGATCAGCAAGATCCCGTGCCGGTCGCAGACCTCGCGGATCGACTGCAGGTAGCCGTCGGGGGGAACGATGATCCCGTTCGTCCCGACGATCGTCTCCATGATCACGGCGGCGACGTTCTGCGGCCCCTCGTACTGCAGGATCTCCTCGAAGTGCGGCGCTCCCGTGCAGACCGGGCACGGATCGGGGTGGCCGGCCGGGCAGCGGTACGTGTACGGGTCGAGCATCCGCACGACGCCGGGGATCCCCGGCTCGGCGGGCCAGCGGCGCGGGTCGCCGGTGAGCGTGATCGCGCCGCCGGTCGCCCCGTGGTAGGAGCGGTAGCGCGCGACGATCTTGTGCCGACCCGT